>WGCS01000144.1 GCA_015493685.1 Bacteroidales bacterium | reverse complement strand
CTTTATCACTTTATGCTTGACAAGATTAGAGTTCTTCAATATATTTTAAGAATAGCTTTAGCCCTTCTTCTTTTTCCTTATCTAAAGAATAGGAGATATAGGTTTTTAAATATTCTTCTAAATCATAAGTTATCCCTTTGTTGTATTTATCAATGGCCGTAGTAATATGTTTTAAGCCGGCTTCCAATGCATTGTTAAAGCGAGTTGTAAAATCTAAACTTAGGGCGGTATTAGTTACCCAAGCTGCAAATACAAAAGGTTTTCCTGTCATGTTAAACCATTCTTCAGATAGGTCATATTGATAGGGAAAATTCAGATTCTCCTGAGTTTTATCTCCTATCAACACCATACTCTCAACAGATGGGTTATGAGCATAATCTTTGGGTAATATCTCGTAGTCCCATTTTTTTTTCCAATGGTGTTTTGCCAATACTTTTACCAGTTGTACCGAGGTTCTTGATTCTGAATCAAGATATACTTTAGTGATGGAGTCGAGCTTTGTTTTACTCATTAGCAGTACTGTTTTTACTTTGCCAATGGCGCCAATGCAGTAATTAGATACTATCTGAGCATTGGGTACCAATGGGATAGTGGCAATAGGTATCAAGCCCAAATCTGCTTTCTGTTGAATAAGTTTAGCGGCACAAGCGGAGGGTACTTCTCTTGTGATTTCATAATCATTGCCTTGTAAATATTCTTCCAATCCCAAAAGAAAAGGGAAGGTGTTGGCGTATGATACGGCTGATATCTTTATTTTTTTCAAAAGTCTTATTATGTTAAAGGGTAAAAAAATTAGAAACAAAAACTATTGCTGGAGCATTCCGCCAATCAGTGAGTTGATATCTTGAATATGGTGTCTTTTCATATAGTCTTCTATACCATCAATGACTTTCATGCTCACCGATGGGTCAATAAAATTAGCAGTGCCTATTTGAATCGCCGTTGCTCCGGCAAGCATAAACTCAATAGCATCAGTAGAATTCATTATTCCTCCCATGCCCATAATTGGAATTTTTACCGCTTGCGCTACTTGCCATACCATGCGTAGGGCAATGGGCTTAATTGCTGGTCCACTCAGCCCTCCTGTGGTTGTTGATAATACTGCTCGCCTTGTTTCGGCATTAATGGCCATTGCCAATAATGTATTTATTAAAGAAATGCCATCGGCACCAACCGCTTCCACGGCTTTTGCAATGTCGGCAATATTGGTAACATTGGGCGATAATTTTACCACCATAGTTTTCTTATACACTTGACGAACAGCATGGGTAACAGCTACTGCAGAAGGACAACTTGTGCCAAAAGCCATGCCGCCTTCCTTTACATTGGGACATGATATATTTAATTCTATGCCGGGAATATGTTCCAATTCGTTGATGCGCTCGGCTGTTTTTACATATTCCTCTACCGTTGAACCGGATACATTGACAAATATATTTGTTTTGTAATCTTGTATTCGTGGATAGATTTCATTGCAGAATACATCAACTCCTTTGTTTTGTAGCCCTACGGCATTAAGCATCCCTGAAGGAGTCTCCGCCATACGTGGGTAATTATTTCCTTCACGGGCATTTAGTGTGGTGCCTTTAACAACAATACCTCCCAGGCGGTTAATGTCGATAAAATCTTCAAACTCAGGTCCATACCCAAAAGTGCCGGAGGCGGTCATTACCGGATTCTTGAATTCTAGATTACCGATTTTTACGGCTAGTTTTAGTTTCGATGTATTCATTACTTATTCCATTCTAAGGTTTTGGTATTGAAAACAGGACCATCACTGCAAACGCATTGGTGTCCACTTTTCGTTGGCGTTACACAGCATAAACAGGAGCCAATACCGCAAGCCATCATATTTTCTAAGGAGACTTCACATTCTATAGTATGTTTTGCAGCAATATTGGCCACTGCACGCATCATTGCATCTGGCCCACAGCTGTATATCATGTCAAAATCAGATTTACGGAGTATCGAATGTTGCGTGAGAAGCCCTCGTTCGCCTTGACTGCCATCTTCTGTCGCAATATATACTTTTCCGTACTTCTCAAAGTTCTTCGTCTCAATAATATTATTGCTGCCTTTTCCTCCCAATAGAATATGAACATCCACGCCTTTTCGATAAAGTTTTTTTGCTAAAAATAATAAGGGAGCAATGCCAACACCGCCACCAACCAACAAGGCAATCTTCCCACTTTCAAGAAGACTAAATGATTTCCCCAAGGGATAAAGAATATCTACCTGTTCACCTGCTTTTAGCTTCGACAGTAAATGTGTCCCTTCTCCAACAACTTGGATTAGTAAATCAATAGTTCGCTCTTGCGGATGAATGTCGTAAATGGATATTGGCCTGCGTAGAAAAGCATGACGAGTATCAGCTACCAATATATTAACAAATTGTCCCGGTAATAAATTGCTAATATCGTGAGGCGCTTGTACTTTTAAAATAAAATACTGAGTATTGATTTTTTTGTTTTCTATAATATTAAGTAGATTAACATGCTTCTTTGCGTAAGTCGTTGTCATATTTAGTTAATGTTTATAAATAGAAAAATCAATACTTCCTAAAAAGTTTAGCCGTAGAGGGAAAATAGTCCATTAGGATTATTTCTCTTCTTCTTTCAAACTTTCGTCCTTATTTTTATCTTCCGAACCTTCTTCTTTCGTTAAATCTTCTTCCTCAAAAGTCATTAATCCGGCATTGTTTAATGCACTGTACCATTGAATAATCTTTTTTATATCCGAGGCGTAAACTTGCTCTTCGTTATAATCGGGGAGTACTTCGGAGAAGAAACTCGATAATTTGTTTTTTGATGATTTGGGACTTATCAGTTCATGATCGTTGAGATAGGTGTGGAGGTTTTTAAAAACATCGGCTAAAGGAACGTCATCTTCATAAGTATAAATACTAATTTCTGCAAGTGCACTAATCTCATGAGCCGAATATACAGGAAAACGTTTTTTTGTTTCTAAACTTTCTACTATCAAACCTTTAGAGGTCTGAGAGATCATTTTGTATAATCCTGGTTTGCCTGCTATGGCAAGAATTTCGCTTAAATCCATAATGTATGTATTTTTAATAAAAAAATTATGGGGCAAAGGTAAAATAAAAAGGAATAAAGCTTAGGAAACTTATGGCTTTTATTGTTATTAAGCAGATGAATTTAAGAAGCCTTATGGAATCATTGTTGTCCGATAAAAATAGTGATTAATTGTAGTTTATTTTTTTGCTAGAGATTAAAAAAGAGATTAAATCTTGCGAAAGGATTGACTGCATCGAACTAAAGTTTCGCGCACTAGCATTGGGTTAGTTGCTGCGCAAAACTTAAGAACAAATTCCGGCACGAGCCCTTGCTGATGGCAGAAATCATCCGCCCGCCTCAGGCGGGCGGATGAACGTCCGCATTGGAAAGAATTGCGTTAAGAAAATTAGGAAATATTTCGTAAAAAAACATAAACCGTTCAACGACGTTAAGGATTTTTTCTATTTCAGAAAAATCATTAAAAG
>WGCS01000143.1 GCA_015493685.1 Bacteroidales bacterium | reverse complement strand
GATTAAAAATGGATTGTATTTTGTTTTAATTTTGATGCAGAACAATTATTAGATAATTTAATATGACAAATTCTTATATTTATTAAATAACAGAATATGAAAAATTTAATTATTCCGGCTGACGTTCCAAAAGGGAAAGTTTCACAATATGTGGAGAATTATAATAAAGCAACCGGTGGAAGTGGTCGGCTTATGCTCTACAGGGGTAGGCTTTAGCTGTAAATAACGAATTAATAATTTTGCTAGTAAGCGTACGGTAAAATAAGAATATGTTATTATATCCAAAAAGGAATACCTGTTTCTTTACCTGATTTAATAATTCTAGGAGCTATGCTTATCTTAAGCAAGTTCAGATATTCTTTGAAAAATTATGGACCAAATTTCAGTAACTCAACGAATAAACTAAGGTGTAAATTCTTTATCTTTTTGAATCTTACTTATTCAAATTTTAGCGTGCAGTAATATGATAACAAGCTGATCGCTTTTCTCTAACTACAAATATTTTCTTTTCTTTTTGCAATTTTGCTAATATAAGTTGAAGTTTTACTTTTAAAGGGTCGTTCCATTCTTTAATACCGTTAAAGCGCATATACGAAATGTCAAAAGAGGCCCCGAAACAGTGGGTGCTAATTCCACGAATAGCATTTACATTATGTTTTGTGAGTTTCTGTTGTGAGGCCATGGTTCTAGTCATTGACGTTACCGTAAAAAAAGCTTTTCCATCGGTGTCGGCATAAAATTGTTTTCCTATTGTGTGGAGCATCTTTAATGATTTAGCATTGAGAACAGCTCTGCTATGGGTAAGTTTCTGTACTTTGTATCCTTCCCCATCTCTAACGGCAAATAATTTTCCGTTTCTAACGTATTTATTGATGTCACTATTACTTTTTATGACTTCTATACCTGCGCTGCGTGCTGCCCTAAGGTGGCGGCGGTAACTGTTGTTGTGGAGCTTAAGGTGCGGTGAATAGGTGCCCTTGGCTACACTGGGTTTTGGGTTGGCAGTGGTCGATGACGTTCTTACATGCTCTGTATTCTGTTGATTATGTGTGGTTTTGCGAATTGAAATAAGCACTATTATTGACACAATAATAATACCTATTATAAGTATAAAACGCTTTCTTCTTTTAACCATATCCCAATAATAGTACCTTATAATAAATAGAGGTAGTCGATAAAAATAAGTTGCGAATTTAAAAAAATATAAGCAATGCTCAGGTAAAAATTACAGCTTTTTATTATTCTTGTTTGATAATAGAGAACTACACCTTTCACTTAGTTGATATCCGTATGGTTTTTCTACTAATTGATTTTCATATTAGTTGAAAGTACTACTTCTTTGGCATGGGTATTTTTTTAACTTTGTAATGTAATTATCATAAATATATTGCCTTTGGAATCCATATTAAATATTGTCATTTTAGCCCATGTTGACGCAGGTAAAACTAGCCTTACCGAACAGATGTTATATCTTTCAGGGGCAAAAAAAAGTCTGGGAAATGTTGATAAAGGTACTGCTGCTTCCGATTTTTTAAAAATAGAAAGAGAAAGAGGAATTAGTGTTATGGCATCGCATATAAGCATGGAATATAAAGGGATGCATATTAACATTATTGATACCCCGGGGCATATCGATTTTATGTCAGAGGTGGAAAGAAGTTTGTTAGTTGCTGATGTAGCTGTGCTTATGGTATCGGCAGCTGATGGTGTGCAGGCACAAACACGTGTGCTATGGGATATTATTAAGCGTAAATCGATTCCTTGCCTTATTTTGCTCAATAAAATCGATCGTATTGGAGTAGATATTGAGGCCGTTCTACAAGAAATAAGGCACGAACTTACCACAGATGTTCTTCCCATCCAAAGTTGCCATATTGAAAATGACTCTTTTACTATTAAATCCTATAAAAAAGAGGGCAGGATAATGTCCGAATCTATGGTGGAGAGATTGGTGGAATTTGAGGATAGTCTTATGAACGATTATCTCTTAGACAATGACTTGGATTATTCTCTTTTGAAACAGATATACCAACGTGAGGTGCAGAAGGCAACTATATTCCCTCTGTTATTTTCAGTGGCTACATCGGGGAATGGTGTTCTCGCCGTTTTAGATGAACTGAAGGAGAGCTTTGCTAGGCCATTTATGGGAGAGGAAGATGAATTTTCGGCTGTGGTTTTTAAGATTTTATACCATAAACAATGGGGAAAATTAACCTATATAAGGATATATTCTTCAGTGGTAGAGAATAAACAGTTGATTTATAATCAACGATTAAAGGAAAATGAAAAAGTTAACCAGATTAAAGCTGTTGATGCTGATAAATTTAAGGATATTAATAAAGCCGTTTCCGGTCAGCTTGTGGCTATTACAGGTTTTAATGAGTCGCAAGTAGGGGATGTATTGGGGATAAAAGCCTTGGATAATATAAAGGAATTTACCACTATTCCTATTCTTAGCATGGAAGTGAAGCCGGTGGATGAAAAGGACTATATGGCGTTGGCAGAGGGACTTACTGAATTGAATATTGAGGATCCATTATTGGGTTTTAAATGGTATAAAGAAGAAAAGGAATTTCATATTAAGGTAAATGGTTGGATTCAGATACAGGTATTGGAATCCATAATAAAAGAGCGCTATGCCATCGATGTTAGCATGAAATCACCTAGGATTATTTATAAAGAAACTCCTGCTATGATTGCTTTTGGTGTGGCCGAATATACCATGCCTAAACCATGTTGGGCTGTAATAAAATTAAAGATAGAACCTTTGGAGCAAGGAAGTGGTGTACACTATTTTTCCCAAGTGGGTGTCAATGATATTCTTCTCAAATACCAAAAGGAAGTGGAGCGAAGTATTCCTATTGCCTTAGAGCAGGGGATGAAAGCTTGGGAAGTTACTGATATTAAGATTACGCTGGTATCGGGCGAAGATCATGTGCTGCATAGTCGATCAGGTGATTTTATGGTGGCAGTCCCAATGGCTATAATGGATGCCTTACAAAAGGCTGGCACGCAACTGTTGGAGCCCATAATGAAATTTGTCATCAAAGCTCCTGAAGAAATTCTAGGACAAATAGCCTCGGATATTCATCGTATGAGAGGAACATTTGAACAGCCTGTTTTTCAAGGGAATCAAATAACTATTCGCGGCATGTTGCCGGCGGCAACTTCCTTGGAATATCCGGTGCATTTGGCTTCAAAATCAGGAGGTAAAGCTTTTATTTCTATGCAGTTTTATACTTATCAAAAGGTGGAAGATCACTTGGGAGAAGTGAATGATTATAAAGGTATTAATCCCTTGGATAGAGCAAAGTATATTCTTAAAGCACGAAAAGCCATACAATAATATATAAGCTTAATTTCTTAGCCACCTATTTGTCCTGCGCAATCTTCTTCTCAATGGAAGAGTTGAAGCGGTGGTAAATATCAAAATAAAAAAATAGGCTATCCTTTTGGAATAGCCTATTTTTTATTCTTTTCTTTATTGTGATAAAAGGATATTATCCATTCATCGAAATAAGGAATTCTTCGTTACTGGAAGTATATTTAATTTTATCTCTTAGGAATTCCATAGCTTCAATGGGATTCATATCTGCCAGGTGATTTCTTAAAATCCATAGTCGTTGTAGATTGTCTTTGTCGAGGAGAAGATCGTCTCTACGGGTAGAAGAGGCTACAATATCAATGGCAGGATAGATTCGCTTATTGGATAGTTTACGTTCCAATTGAAGTTCCATATTACCGGTACCTTTAAATTCTTCAAAGATAACTTCGTCCATTTTGGAACCTGTTTCTGTTAAGGCTGTTGCTATTATTGTTAATGAACCTCCGTCTTCAATCTGACGGGCAGCGCCAAAGAATCGTTTTGGCTTTTGTAAAGCAGTGGCTTCAACTCCTCCGGAAAGTACTTTCCCTGATGCCGGTGCTACTGTATTATAAGCTCTTGCCAAACGAGTAATTGAATCGAGAAGAATTACCACATCATGGCCGCTTTCGGTAAGTCGCTTAGCTTTTTCCAGAACCAGATTGGCAATTTTCACGTGCTTATCTGCCGATTGATCAAAAGTAGAGGCAATAACTTCACCATTTACACTCCTTTGCATATCAGTAACTTCCTCAGGGCGTTCATCAATTAATAAGATAATAAGATATACTTCAGGATGATTGTATGCAATGGCATTTGCAATTTCTTTTAGCAATACCGTTTTACCGGTTTTGGGCTGGGCAACAATTAGTCCCCTCTGTCCTTTACCGATAGGGGCAAATAAATCAATAAGTCGTGTTGAGATACTTTCTTTGGGATGCCCCGTTAACTTAAATTTATTTTGGGGGAATAGAGGTGTTAAGAAGTCAAAAGGAATACGATCTCTAATATCTTCCGGATCTAAACCGTTAATTTTTTCGATTTTTATTAAAGGAAAATATTTTTCATCTTCTTTGGGTGGACGGATAGTTCCTTTAATGGTATCTCCTGTTTTTAATCCAAAAAGTTTAATTTGGGATTGTGATACATATATGTCATCAGGGGAATTTAAGTAATTATAATCTGATGATCTTAAAAATCCATATCCATCCGGCATGATTTCTAATACTCCGTGGCTTGAACTGATACCTTCGTATTCATTTAAAAATGAACTTTCTTTAGGCTTAGGGGTATGAGCAGGCCTTTTGTCTTCCGGCTTAGTATATTTCTGAGCAGGACGATCGCTGGTTTTATTATATTTGTCTTTATTGTCGTAGCCGCTACGTTCTTTTCTTTCAAAGGGTTTGTCTTTTCTCTCAAACGGCTTATCTTTTCTCTCAAAGGGTTTGTCTTTTCTCTCAAAAGGCTTGTCTTTTCTCTCAAAAGGCTTATCTTTTCTCTCAAAGGGTTTGTCTTTTTTCTCTTCTGTCAGGATAGGTTTTTTAATAGCTTCACTATTTTTATCCTCTTTTGTGGCGGCGGATTCTTGTGGCATTTGGTTAAATAAATTAGCCGCTTTCTCTACAGCTTTTGAAGGTTTAGGCTTTGCTTGGGCTGAACTGCCTTTGGCTGTACCTTCATGGGTGTCCGTACTTTTATCCTTATCTTTATCTGTTGATGTGTATTGTAGCGCAGGACTGGGAACTCTACGTCTTCTACGTCTGTGGCTTTCCTGTTTCTCTTCCTCAGTAATTTGAGCAGGACTGGGATTTGCAGCTTGGTGGTCTAGAATCTTAAAAATAAGCTCTTCTTTTCGTACATTTGTTGTGCGCTTCATTTTTAAGTTTATAGCAATCTCTTTAAGCTCAGGAAGCTTTTTACTTTTTAATTCTTCTAATTCGTACATTTATACTTTGAATTTTTTCGTTTCTAATAAATTTCAATTTGGAAACATAAGAAGCAAGAAATGCTTCCTACAATAATATCTATTACCAAAAATAGGTAATATGTTAATTAATAATGGTAATAGTAAAATTTCATTATTTATAACCCGCGGCAAATATACTCATTATTTTTGGTTTTCAAATATTTTTGTATTTTTTTTTGGTTTCTTTGTCCTTCCGTTATATTTGCAAGTGATTTGCTTATTTTCTCTTATATTGCCTATTTATTGATAATTTTAGTTATTCTACCGAGATTATTCTCAGTTAATTTAAATATTCAATTTTTATTGGCAGCATAAATTATGAGATTGTATTCTCAATTATGTTTAAATTTAAACTAGTTTTGTAACTAGAAAGGGAGTAATACTAATTGTGTTTTTAATCAGTATAAAGGTATAATAATGAAGAAAATACTAATGGTTTGTCTGGGGAATATTTGTCGATCGCCAATGGCAGAAGGAATTGTAAGGGAGGAATTTAAGCATGCAGGTATAGAGGTAGTAGTTGATTCTGCCGGTACTGCTGCCTATCATATTGGAGAACCCGCAGACCATAGAGCACAAGAGGAATTGCGTAAACACGATATTGATATTTCAGAGGAAAGAGCTCAACAGTTTATCCCCGAGTTTTTTGCTGATTACGATTTTATTTTTGCCATGGATGAAAGCAACTATGCAGACCTATTGTCGCAAGCAACAAATGGGGAAGAGAGAGATAAAGTACGTATGCTTATGGATATAGTAGAAGGGGAAAATAATATTCCAATACCGGATCCTTATTATCAAGAGGATGAAGGTTTTGCACGTGTTTATAAGATGATAAAGCGGGCTGCGGAAGTTTTGGTAGAAGAAGATATTTATAAATAATAAAAGAACTATTATGGCTGATGTTATAGATTATAAGATTATTGGTGGAGATATGCAAATTGTTGAGATAGAGCTGGATCCCAATGAAGGGGTAAGAGCCGAAGTTGGAGCAATGATGTATATGGAAGATGGCATAGAGATGAATACAGGAACAGGTGGTGGAATATTTAAAGGCTTCAGACGAATGCTCTCTGGCGATGGCTTTTTTATTACTTCCTTTGTTCATGGCGGTAGTGGTAAATCGCATGTGGCTTTTGGTGCGCCATTTCCGGGCAAAATTATTACCTTGGACTTGGAAATGCTGGGTGGAGAATTTATTGTTCAGCGCGATGGTTTTTTATGTGCGGCGCAGGGGGTAGATATTGATGTTGCTTTTACCAAAAAACTTGGTGCCGGATTTTTTGGCGGTGAGGGCTTTATCCTTCAGCGCTTAAGTGGTAATGGTTTGGCTTTTGTTCATGCCGGTGGTACAATAATAGAAAAATATCTTAAACTGGGAGAGCGACTTCGTGTTGATACCGGCTGTCTTGTGGGCATGGCTCCTTCAGTGGATTATGATATTCAATATATTGGAGGATTTAAAAATGCTCTTTTTGGTGGCGAAGGTTTGTTCTTGGCTCAATTAAAAGGACCTGGAGTAGTGTTTCTGCAAAGTTTACCTTTTTCGCGTTTAGCTGATAGAATTGGATCCGCAATAGGAGGCAATAGAGGAGAGAGTAAAGGAGTTGCCGGTATGGGTGGTGACTTACTGGGTGGTATTCTTGGTGGCAACAAAAGCTATTAATGGAATAATGTACCTCTTTAAAAAAACTAAATACCAAGCTTCAGGTTCCTTATCTCAATTGGCCTGGCATCGCTTTAAAAAAAATGGTCTGGCTATGACCGCGCTAATATTTATTATTTTGGTTGTGGTGATAAGTATTTTGGGCTACGTTATTATACCCGATAAAACTCCTTTTGCCAATAATCAGATGTTGGAGTTGGCAACAAAAAAGCCGGGTTTTAAAGTGAATACTCTGGAGCGTAAACTAAATAGAATTATCCCACAGCATACTGTTATCTATGAAGCTATATATGGACAGCCTAATGATTATCAGGAACTTGCAATATATAGTTATTCCATAAAAGGCGATAGTATAATTATTGAAGAATATACAGGAATGACCCCCAACGATGGTCTAAAAAAAGCTTTTCATTTGGCAGATGTTGCCTTTTCATTGAATAATGATAAGAGAATTAAGAAAATTAATGATACTACTTTCGTTGTTCCAACACAGCAAAAGGGTAATATTAAAATCACAAGGAGTTCTCTTGTTGCTAAGGTTGTTGATCAGCTAAAGCAGGAGTATTATAGGTTGGGAACCGATAGGTTTGGAAGAGATTATTTAAGTCAGTTAATTATTGGAGCGCGTGTAAGTTTAAGTGTTGGCTTTATAGCTGTGCTGATATCATTAGTTGTAGGTATTACTCTTGGTGCAACGGCAGCCTTTTTTGGTGGCTGGATAGATCAAATTATTGTATGGTTTATCAATGTAGTATGGTCTATTCCTACTTTACTGTTAGTAATTGCGATAACTATGGCTTTGGGAAAAGGATATTGGCAAGTATTTATCGCTGTTGGCTTAACCATGTGGGTGGAAGTAGCACGAGTAGTAAGAGGGCAGGTGCTTAGTATAAGGCAAAAAGAATTTGTAGAAGCAGGAACAGCTTTGGGTTATTCTAATGGACGAATTATATTTAAACATATTCTTCCCAATGTGGTAAGTCCGTTAATCGTAATATCGGCAGCCAACTTTGCCGCAGCAATTCTTATTGAAGCTGGATTGAGTTTTCTTGGAATAGGAGTGCAGCCGCCTACACCATCGTGGGGTATCATGATTAAAGAGCATTACGGATACATAATTCTTGACTATGCCTATCTGGCCTTATTGCCCGGGATTGCTATTATGCTAATGGTGCTTGCTTTTATGATTGTAGGCAATGGATTGCGTGATGCCTTAGATGTAAAAATGGTGAAAGAATAAAGATACAATAAGCGAAGATGTTCTATTAAGCCGACAGCGTATTAATGATAGGACGAAATGATTTGCGAATAGTTAACCACTCTTGAGGGTATTCACCACAAAGTGTTTTAATAAACTTCTTGTGCTTCTTGAGAGCGTCACTTATGGCAGGCGCTGAAATAGGATTCTCCATAGCTTGTCCCAAAGCAGCCCCCGTTAATGTGTTGCCCTGCGACTGGACCTTCTTAGCTGCATTTTCAAGTCGATTGAGTAGGCGAACTGTTCGCGAATAAATACTATCAACCATTGTTTCAATGCTTGTATCTGTCTCCTTTAATAGCTTGCTATTGCTAAAATATGGACGCAAATAATAATCCTCAATTTTTAATATTCCTCCCTGTGGCGGATTCTGAATTCGGTAAGCCATCGACACGGTTTTCGCTGCTGCTTGGGTAATGGGTGCTATCGGACCTTGATATTCATGGATGTAATTTTGGGCCTCTGCGCTAAGTTGAAGATTTAGTTTCAGAAGAAGTGCCTGCTCGTTAAGATTCTCAATAATAAACCGGCTTATTTGTTTGGATTGTGTTTGCTGCTGCTGTAAATAATTGAATTGTATTTCGCTTATTTGGCTGCCCATTAATTTATTGTCTTCTCGTAGCTGCTGATTCTCTGAGGTAAATTTGATGCGTTGCGAATGATAAACAACAAATGTGTTGGAAAGGAGCGAGGCTATGATGCTTTTTTGATCTGTTGTTAATGTATCGGTAGAATTGCGGATGCCAAAGTTGCTGGCATTGGGTCGGAAATAGATAAAAAGTAAGTCCTGCCTCTGATCTACAGTACTAACGGCTCTGAGTAATAATATATAATGTCGGAACTCATCAAAAACCTTCTTCTGGAATGGAGTCTCGCTGTTATTATGCTCAAAGGGAATATCCTTCTCTTCAACCCATTGTGCTCCGGATTTTTGTTGTCTTAAGTGCATGATTTTATCATCAATTAACAGGCTGTTTGATGTGATGTCCCTGAGTTGATGAGTCCCATCAATGGATATGGTAGTGCGAATATCTTTGTAAACGGGATGCTTGTAGAAGGCAATTGCTTTCTCAAAACCAGGAATCAATAGACTACACTGCTGTAGGTAATCTAGTATTTCTATCTGATTAATAAATTGTTGGTCTAACATCTTGCAATTCCTGTTTTCTACAATAAGTTTGCACAAAGATAGGTATTTTTTTAAGTTAACACGAGTAAAAACTTAAAAAAATTAAGTAATAAATTAAGTAGCTTTTTTACTTCTTAAGTTAAATTAAGTAGCT
>WGCS01000142.1 GCA_015493685.1 Bacteroidales bacterium | reverse complement strand
TGTATAAGAGACAGACTTCCATATTATCAATATTTTAATAATGTATATACTTTTGACAAGTTTAAGGATGCTAAAATAGGAATAATATTCTAATTTTTAGCATTAATAAGTTGAATATTTGTCTTGTGCTTACTTATAACGTATTTTTTACAAATTTATTGTATATTTCTTCCAGCCGTTTTTGTAAAATGTCATCCCAATAATAATTCCGATAATATCGCTAAGTGCATCTGCGATACTTCCATTGCGGCCAATGAAGAAATAATACTGCATCACCTCAGTGAAAATGGCATAAGAAATGCCCATACTAAGTGTTAAAACAATAATTAAAACCGTGCTTGCTTTTGCCAAATAAAAGTACCTTGCCCATAAATAGGCAAAGGGAGCAAATAAAAATACATGAATAATCTTATCGGGTTTAAATGCTTCTAACCAATCAGAAACTCGTGGTATTTGATTGCCGGGAATGGCAATAATAACAAATATTATTAGTGTCCATAGGAAAGCAAAAGCAAGCAATCGCTTTTTATTAAACATAAAAATTGTTTAAAGAAAAATGCTTGTAATATTACTACGTTTATTCGCTGATAAATTTTTCATACTCAGCAGCACTGAGTAGTTTATCTAATTCAGCAGGATCTGAAATTTTGATTTTTACAATCCATCCTTCACCATAAGGGTCGTTATTCACAGTCTCGGGAGCATCTTCCAATAATTCGTTAGCCTCCAAAACGGTTCCACTTACAGGCATTAGCATATCCGATACTGTTTTAACAGCTTCAATACTACCAAAAGGCTCTTCACCAACAATTTGCTCATCAATAGTTTCAATCTCTACAAATACAATATCGCCCAATTCATGACTGGCAAAATCAGTGATTCCTACCACAGCATGGTCGTCAATAACTTTAATCCATTCGTGGTCTTTGGTGTATTTTAAATCCTTAGGAATATTCATAATAGTTAATTTTATAGTTAATAGTAATAGTTGTACTTATACAATCTTAATTTCGCAAAATTAAAAGTTTTATTCATTCAAAACTTAAAATATACCACTTTTTTTTATTTATTATTTCATCGGTGAAACAGGCTTGCTTCTTAGGCTGGATATATCCTACAATAGCTTATCTATTAATTGGTCTGATAGTGGTAAAATTCATTGGGTTAAGTAGAATTGCCGGCCAAAAGTATTTCAGTATTTTATGAAAATTTTGTTGGTAAAAAAATATATCTTTGCGCTTAGAGATAAGCTTTTGGATGAAGTACTTATTTCTTTTTTACAATACAGTTATATAATTGATATAGTATAAGATAGATGATAGAAATTGGAGAGAGTAAAATTGGCTTATCATACTTTTATGATATTTTGATAAAGAAAGAACGAATTGAATTACAAGCGGAAGCTGTTGCGGGAATGAAAGCGGGCTTTGATTTTTTGAAGGATATTTCCGCTAGAAAAGTAGTTTATGGCATCAATACGGGTTTGGGGCCAATGGCTCAATATAAGATTGAAGAGGACGAACAGATTCAATTGCAGTACAACCTTATTCGTTCACACTCCAGTGGCAGCGGGCCTTCTTTAAGTGCCATACAGGTTAAATCGGCCATGATATGCCGTCTTAATACGCTAATACAAGGCAAATCGGGTATATATCCCGATGCCGTTGTACTTCTTAAAAACTTAATTAACGAAGATATCACTCCTTTGATACCCGTTCATGGTGGGGTTGGTGCAAGTGGCGATTTAGTTCAGCTTGCCCATTTAGCTTTGGTGATGATTGGCGAAGGAGAGGTGTTTTATCAAGGTAAAAAAAGAGCTACCAAAGATGTTTTTCAAGAGTTGAATATCCAAGCCATTGAAGTGAAATTGCGCGAAGGGCTGGGACTTATCAACGGAACTTCCGTTATGAGTGGTATTGGAATGCTAAATATTATTCATTCGTGGCAGTTGATAAATTGGTCGGTGATAATGGCTTCGATGATTAATGAGTTGGTGGCTTCATTTTCTGATCATTTTTCGGAGGAACTTAATGAAGTAAAGCATCATAGTGGTCAGCAAATTATTGCTGGTGCTATGAGGAATATTATGCAGGATAGCGCACTAATTCGTAAGCGCTGCAATTTTCGCTTTGAGGAAGAGCTTGAGGGCAATATTTATAATCAGAAGATTCAGGAATACTATTCTTTACGTTGTGTGCCTCAAATTTTAGGGCCGGTATTGGATACTATAAAATATTCACAAGATATTGTAAGTGACGAAGTTAATTCTGTTAGCGATAATCCGGTTATCGATTATAAAAGAAAAAAAGTACTCCATGGAGGAAACTTTCATGGGGATTATATTTCTCTTGAAATGGATAAACTTAAGCTTGCCATTACCAGATTGTCGATGCTGGCTGAAAGGCAAATTAACTATTTGATGAACGATAAGTTAAACCAAATTCTTCCTCCTTTTGTTAATTTGGGTAAATTGGGATTTAATTTGGGGATGCAAGGGGTGCAATTTACCGCCACTTCTACCGTGGCAGAAAATCAAAGTCTATCAACTTCCTTGTATGTTCATAGCATTCCTAACAACAATGATAATCAGGATATTGTTAGCATGGGAACCAATGCTGCTTTATCAACAGCTAAAGTAATAGAGAATACTTTTGAAGTATTTGCAATAGAAATATTGTCATTGGTACAGGCGATAGAATATTTGTCTATTCAAGATAAATTATCCACCAAGAGCAGAGAAATCTATAAGGAAGTAAGGGAAATAGTGCCGAGCTTTAGTGAGGATAGTAGTATGTATCAGCGTCTGGAAAAGCTAAATAATTATTTGAAATCAAAAGAACAACATTTAATATAGAGATATGGAGATAGCAATGGTAACAGGCGCCTCAAGGGGTATTGGGAGAGCAATAGCTATTCAGTTGGCAAAGGATGGATGTTTTGTACTTATCAATTATAGAATAAACGAAAAAGAAGCACAAATTACGCTTAATAGTATTGTAGAAGCAGGCGGCAGTGGAGAATTATTGCCTTTCGATGTTTCAGATAAAATTTCCATTAATGCAGCATTAAGGCAATGGAAAGAGGCTAATGTTGGTAAATACATCAGTGTTCTTGTGAATAATGCGGGTATTGTAAAAGATAATATAATGGTGTTTATGGAGGATGAAGATTGGGATAGTATTATAAATACCAATTTAAATAGTTTTTTCTATGTAACGAAACCGCTTTTGCAGGATATGATTTTGAAAAAGCATGGACGAATAATTAATATGGTTTCTTTGTCGGGCCTTAAAGGACAATCGGGACAGGTAAATTATTCTGCCGCTAAAGCAGGTATTATTGGGGCAACAAAGGCGCTGTCACAAGAACTTGGCAAGAAAAAAATTACTGTAAATGCTGTTGCTCCGGGCTTTATAAGTACTGATATGACTTCTCATTTGAAAGAGAAGGAGTTAAAAAGGATGATTCCTTTGCATCGCTTTGGAAAAGCGGAAGAGGTAGCTTATTTGGTTTCGTTTTTAGCTTCAGATAAAGCGGCTTATATTAGCGGTGAAACCATACAAATAAACGGAGGATTATATACACGATAAAACGTACTTACTATGTCGAAAAGAGTTGTTATTACCGGAATGGGAGTTTATTCTACCATAGGAAAAAACCTGAAAGAAGTAAAAGACTCATTATATAATGGGAAATCAGGAATAGGTTATGACCCACAGAGAAAAGAAATGGGTTTTCATTCAGCGCTTACGGGAATAATAGAGGTTCCTAATTTAAAAGGAATTATTCCAAGGAGAAATAGAATAGGTATGGCCGAGCAGGGTAAATATGCTTATGTAGCAACTATGGAGGCCTTGAAATATGCACAGATTGATCAGGATTTTCTTAATGCTCATGAAGTAGGGATATTATATGGTAATGATAGTTCGGCGGTACCCATTATTGAGGCGGCAGATATTATAAGAGAGAAAAAAGATACCACTATGGCTGGTAGTGGCTCCATATTTCAATCGATGAATTCAACAATTACCATGAATTTATCGGTATTATTGAAATTGAGGGGCGTTAATATGACGGTAAGTGCAGCTTGTGCCAGTGGTTCACATGCTATTGGATTGGGATATATGTATATTAAAGAAGGACTACAAGATATTATTATTTGCGGTGGAGCTCAAGAGGTTAATGCGATGTCGATGGGGAGTTTTGATGCACTGAATGCTTTTGCCAGTCGTGAAGATACGCCCGCAAAAGCCAGCCGTCCTTTTGACAAAAGTCGTGATGGCCTGGTTCCCAGTGGTGGAGGGGCTTCTTTAATATTAGAAAGTTATGAGTCGGCGGTTAAAAGAGGGGCGCCTATCATTGCTGAAGTAATAGGTTATGGCTTTTCGTCCAACGGAGAACATATCTCTGTTCCTAATGTTGTTGGACCCCAAACTTCATTGGAAAGAGCGCTTAAAGATGCCGGAGTGAACGCGAAGGAAATTGATTATTTGAATGCTCATGCTACCTCTACTCCTGTGGGTGATTTGAATGAAGCTCAGGCTATTTTCAACGTTTTTGGCAGCAAAACACCGGTTAGCTCTACCAAATCAATGACCGGTCATGAGATGTGGATGGGTGGTGCAAGCGAAATTATTTATTCTATTTTGATGGCACAGAACTCTTTTATTGCTCCTAATATTAATTTTGAAAACCCCGATGAATATTCTGCTAAAATTAATGTTATTGGCCATAGAATTGATAAAAAAATAAAGATTTTTGCTTCCAATAGTTTTGGTTTCGGGGGCACTAATTCTTCCCTGGTTGTTAAAATGCTTTAATTATTATTTACGAATTTAATATATTCATTATCAGTGAATAATTTGTGTTTTTACTTATAATAAGGTTCTTCATTGATTGAGATATTAGCGTGTATTTGTTTCTAATTATTAAGATTAGCGAAACAGATTTATCTACTTCTTAGCAGGAATTAATGGTTGTTTTTTAGTTGTGCTATTTTTCTTCTTTTAAATCCTTTTTCTTTCTTTTTTTCGGTATAATACTCATTACCTTAGTTATAAACATTTCTTAGTGAATTACTGTAAACTAATGAAAGCTTGTAATTGATTGATATTTTGTTATCTTTGCGTACAAACTTTAAAAATATTTTAACTATGAAAAAAAATTTATTTTTTGTGATTGCTATGCTAATCGCAACAGGAATGTCGGCACAGTTGTATGTTGGAGCTAAATTAGGCTACGGTTTCGGAGCCCAAAAAACAGCCTTTGGTACTAAACAAGCTGACAAAAGCCAATCGAATATTTATGGTACACTTGGACAAGGTATTCCTTTGGGTCTTAAAGTAGGATACTTCTTTAACGACAATTTAGGTGTGGAATTGGGAATGAACTATTTTATGAGTTCTACTCTTACCAAAGCTGATGTAAACATGACTGGTTATACTCAGAATACCACAGTAAAATCTACTCAAATACGCTTGATGCCTACACTGGTATATAAAACAGATATGGGTGTTTATGGTCGTTTTGGAATGCTTGTTCCTGTTGGTGGGAGTACCATTGCAACAAGTAAATTCGTTACTGGCGGAGCTACTACAGACATAGAACAATCTTTTTCTGGTTCTTTCTCCATTGGTTTTGTGAGTTCTTTGGGCTATGAGTTTGCTTTGAATGATAATATAAAGTTGTTTGGTGAAGTGGAATATGTAGGTTTACAAATTAAAGGAAAATCTGCCAGTATGACTAAATATACTGTTAATGGAGCTGATAAATTAGCTTCTATTCCCACTTATGGTAAAGAAACTAATTATGTGGATGAATTAACCAGTAGTTCTAATAACAATACTTATAACCCGGCTCCTGATATGTCTAAAGCCAAGGATGAATTAAATTCTACTTCAGGGTATTCTGCCGTTAGAATCAATATTGGTATTTCCTATTATTTTAATTAATAGGGCAATAAATAAAATTATTATTAAAAATGGCTATTCTCTTCTGAGGATAGCCATTTTTGTTTGGGTATTTATCGTCTGCAGATTGCTTTTTCTAAAGCCTTTTCCAGACTATTATTGGCGATATATTCCATGGGATAATGTTGTATTCCGGCTTCATCAAATTTTGGACCGATGATTACAAAACCTGCTTTTTTATAGAAATCGACAGCAGTAAGCTGAGCATTTAAATAAATACGTTGGTGATAAGGATATACATCAGTGAGCATAAAGCGCATAATATCATACCCCAGTCCTTTTCCTCTGTATTGTTTTAGAATGGCAAAACGCTCAAATTTTATTCCCTCATCAGTGCGGCGATATCGCGCTGTGGCAACGGCTTTGCGATGGTAAAAGAGTAAAAAATGAACGCATTCTTTTTCGTATTCTTCTTCCATCTCAAGGGGAACATGCTGCTCCGTAACAAAAACAGCGATGCGTATTTTCATGGCTTCAGCATGGAGCTCTTTATTGGCAGTAGTAAATTTCTTAATTTTTGACATGAATGATTATTTTGAAATAGGTATAGTAAGATGAAAAATTGTCCCTCCTTCTTTCCTCGAAGTAAAATAGATTTCTCCGCCACTATTTTCCACAATATTTTTTACCATTGCCAGTCCCAAGCCCGATCCGGTAGTTTTAGTGGTGAAATTAGGTGTAAATATTTTATCTTTCATCGCTTCAGAAATCCCTTTGCCATTGTCGGAGACAGAAATCTCCAGCAAGTCTCCTCGCTGAAATAGCCGGATGCCAATTTTGGCTTTCTGACTTTCATCCACTGCCTGGATACTGTTCTTCAATAGATTATTAAATACTCTTAGCCATTGCTCTTTATCGATATTTACCCAAAATACTTGCTTGTTATCAAAATTGATTTCTATATTTTTATTTTCTTTAAACAGGGCTATTGCCGATTCAATGATAGTATTAATTTCTTGTGTTTTCTTATTGGAGTTGGGCATATTAGCAAAGTCAGAAAAAGCAGAAGCAATATTCGCCAGTGTATCAATCTGTTCAATTAAGGTTTTTGATAATGACTCAAAACGTTCTTTATTATTTTCATCTCCTTCATTAATACTTCTAAGCATATATTGTACGCTTAGTTTCATTGGTGTCAAGGGGTTTTTAATCTCGTGAGCTACTTGTTTTGCCATTTCTCTCCAAGCGGATTCACGCTCGCTTTTGGCAAGTTTTTCGCTACTTAAGGCCAAAGCATCAATCATTCTATTGTACTCATCAACAAGGGTTTTAATTTCATCAATGCCTTGCCATTCAATTTTTCTTATTTGTTTTCCCATGCTTACTTCTTGCATTCGTTGCTTGAGCATTGTTAAGGGATGAGTAATGTAATTGCTTACAATAAGAATTACCAGGATGGAAAGAACGATAATTAGCGTATAAACATTCATAAGAGTCATCAATAAGCCTGAAATTTCGTTTTTCAGTATCTGTTCTCTTGCAAAATAAGGGAGATTTATATAAGCAATGCTTTCTCCTTGCGCATTATGGAAAGGCAGATATGCCGACGAATAGAGTAAATTGCCAATATTTTCTTTGGCGATATATATTCCTTGATGTTCATTGCGTAAATAATTATAGGCTATGGGATTCATTAAGTCGGCCAGCAAAGGATAGTTGAAAATTTCGGGCCGTGTGGTAGCCATTAAATGCCCATCGGTAGCATAAAGGTTGATGTCAGTATCGAAAACCTTGGAGAATTTTAATAATAATGAGTTTAAATAGTCTTTGTTTAATAGGTTTAGGTCGGTTTCTGCGCCTAATTTATGTTCAAATTCTGTTTGAAGCGATACCGCCAGATTTTCAAGTTGTAAACGATTTTTATCGCTGTTTAACGCCTTGATATAGATAATAGTGATAATGCTTATTACAGCAAACGAAACTATAATAATAGAAATCATGGTAATCTGCAACCTCCCTGAAAAACTTGGCTTAACACTAATGCGTAGCAATGGATGTTCGCTGATGATTCCTATTACGAAGAATAAAAGACCAAATAAAATAAAGATGTAAGAGAAGGGAGCTAATTTGCTCAGTGACGAAGGGGTTTTTAAACTTAACACAAAAGTATTGTGAGCATCTTGTTGGTAAACCAAATGATCAAAATGATTTTTAGTAATAAATTTTAAATCTTTACTGCTGTCACCGGGCCAAGAGAAATGTTCCGGATAGGCATAGTTACCATAGGTTTCAATACGTTTGTTGTTGTGGTATGTTGCCAAGGAATAATTGACAATCTTTTCAAAAGGATCGTATTCTTTTTCGCTGAGTAGCCGAGTGAAACCTTTGCGCTTAAGTTTTGAGTTTATTTCTACGTATATGGTATAAGGTAAATAACCATTGGGGGTCATTTCATAAAATCGAAATAAACCCAAATAGTTGGTTTGGCCGGTGCCATATTGTAAAAAATAGAGATTTTTATTCTTGGTAAGGACACCGTATTTAATGAGATTATTATAGAAAAAACTATCACAAAGAATTTCAATATTTTGTGGTCGAACAATAAGGCTTAAATCTTTGGTGCAAATGGTAATCTGAAAATCATATTTATTAAAATGTTGGTAAGAGCGGAAATAGGTTTTTTCAATATAATGTGAGATACTATCAAAATCAATGTCTGTTGTCTGAAATTGATGAAGTAGATACTTATCTTTATATATTTTTTTGTTTATCTCACCAAATAAATATTCTGCTTGTGGATCTTGGTCGAGGGCTAGATTCTGAATGATAGCCATGCGCTTATTATGCTCATTCTTAATATTAAATGTATTGAGCCAGAAAGAGATAAGTATAGAAAACCCCAAGAGATAGATGGTTAATAAAGACGCTTTTGGAAAAGGTTTTTTATAGAGAAAAAGGACCCGAATTATGATTATTCCCATAAAAAATAGCAGACTTGCTAAATCATCGGTGTCGAAAATTATCCATAGTAGGCTTATTATACCAACTATTATCACTGATGTCCAAGGCTTTTCTTTGCCGGTATATATAGTTTCTATTTTATTTAGTCCTTTGGTGAATAGTATGTAAAAAGCATACGATCCGATTCCTAAAATTGTTAGTCCAATAAAACTGAGATAGTTAAGACTTAATATATGGGTTAAGTCAAAAGAAATGGTTGAGTTAAAAACTAAGGAGGAAACAATATGTTTAAGAAAAATTAATAAAACAAAGAGTCCCAAGAGATAAATGCTATAAATGATAGTGTAATAATAGGGGTTTTCTATGGCGTTAAAATTAACTTTATCCAATAAATCAATTACTGCTACCAATAAAAACAAGGCCCATATTGATATCAAAAATAAACTACCTATTGAATTTATAATTAGTGAATTAGCAAATATTATTGGATTGAAAATATCGCAATTGAATATTAATGCAGGCCACTTTAGTAGATATATTACCAATAAAGAAATGACTAATGCTAGTATCTTTAGGATGAAGCTACTATAAATATTGATGAAATACTTATTTATTAAATTAAAAATTAATACCAATAAACTAATTAATGCTATGCTAAAGAAGATAAATAATAAGCTTGTTTCAGTATTGTTAAGAATATTTGAGTTGGTCCATTGAGCAAAGGCAAGTATATGGTTTTTATCATCCTTTATGGGAATTCCGACTTTGCTGCTAAGGTTTATTTTAAGGTGTTTACGTATTTTTAATAATGGATTTAGCCTGTTTTGTAAATATTGATTGTGAATTTTATATTCCGTTGCCAAGGGAAAACTAATGCGCAGATAAAAATGCTTTAATTTATAATCTTTTACTATTACATAAGTGTTTTGCGCCAAATAGATATGCGTATTGCCGGTGTCGATGGGCTCTTTAATAATATAATCATTGTCACTCCAGGCAATTAACGAATCATGCTGATAGCAAAAAGTTTTGAAGTGTAATTTATTGGCAGCATTGATAAAAGTAGTATTGAAGAAATTGTAATTTGCAGCAACAGCGCTGTAATTATTGGAAAAATCATTCATTTCGCCAATAATAGTAAGCAGCTCTTTATCAAGTTTTTTTTGTTCTATTTTATTCCCAAAATCTGAAGTAAAAAAGAGTATCATCAATTGAGTAGCCGCAAGAAATACTAATGCAATTGCAGCTGTACTCCATATTTTCTTGGCGGGTTTAGATACTTTGAAATGCGTCATAGATGCCTTGATAGTCTCTTTGGGTAATTAAATAATTTTGACTGGTAAAAATAGATAAAATTTGATACCATATTTCTGGCTAATTCCTAAATTGATGTGCTATGAAAAATAGATTTTAATTCTGAACAAAAAGAATTTGATATTTCTAGCACCGTAATTAGTAATAATAAAACGTTGAAGATTTTGATTTAAAGCTTCAGCTTTAGCATTAGTTTCTTTAGCAATAAAATAGTGTAAAATATATTGTAGATTATTAGACAATGTATTAGCAATGTTCAATAATTCGTTTATCCCAGATTTATTAAGTTCTTCAATAATTTTATTAATTTCCACTTTCTTTTTAATTCTAGTTTTCTCATATGTTGTTTTAGAATTAGGAGCTTTGTACCATTTTCTTATTTTAATTACTTTATAGTATATATTTTTGATTTGAGGAAATTTATCAAACAATACTATAGCTCTAGCTTTTTGTTGTTCAGTCCATTGACCAGGGAATAAGAATAATAAGCCTTTACTACGCGCTAATAGTTGAAGAGAAGTATCTCCATTTTCAAATATTGTTTCTTGGTAAGTTTCTTTATTTTCTTTTGCTAATCTGCGTTTTGTAAGCTCTAACTGTCTGTAGTATATGCGAGAAGATTGAAGTTGTTGTAATATGCTTTTAATCACATGGAATTTGTCTGCAATGTGGTAAGCATTCATAAATACTTGCTTACCAAACCATTCATAATGATTTGCCATATCACGACTTAAACTCTTAACTCTCATCCTTTTATTTATATCAAAGCCCTTAGCTATTTTTACCAAATATGCTGTTTTTATAGTGGATGCCATCATAGCTATTTTGCCTGTATCTCTGTTACTTAGAACTGTATATAAATTACCACTGAGATTCTTTTCGTCAATTG
This sequence comes from Bacteroidales bacterium, assembly GCA_015493685.1. Classification (GTDB taxonomy): domain Bacteria; phylum Bacteroidota; class Bacteroidia; order Bacteroidales; family UBA1556; genus UBA6267. The sequence continues at coordinate 649 of WGCS01000142.1, read as the reverse complement.
CCATATTCTCTCCTAGATTCCCTTCTTCAAATATGGGGACTTTTATTTCATAGACATCTCCTTTTTCTCGCACTGTTATATTGTGCTTATCTAGTTCTCCTGATCGTTCCGCTTCAACAAAACCACTTAGAACTTCTTTATACCATCGGTGAAGCCTTTTACTACTCATCCCCATTACGTAGGCCACATTACCTATTCCTATTGGCTTACCCTCTACCAATTTCTTTTAAAAAAGAACCAAATTCCTTGGTGGCTTTCATCCCTTCTTCATGATATTTATACGTGTTATAATAACTCCCTGTTTTCCCTTTTATCTTCCAGCGGCGGCGCTTTAATACTAAAAATACCTCTTTACCCATCGTCGGAAAACTCTGTAACTCTATCGGGTTCATAAAGCCATTATGTTGTCGCTCTCCTTTGCCTATCATAGCCTTGGGGTAATGATTAGGATCTGCTTTCTCTATTAAGTGTACTCGGATTACTCCACTTATCTCCTCTATCTTTTCATAGTCAAAATCTGATAGTATATGCTCTGGTACCAACAGGCCTATTGGGTCTTTTATCATCGTTCTGTAATTTTTAATGTGTAATTTAAATTCCAAATCTATTTTGCAAAGATAACACTAGCACATCAAAATAAGAAATAGCC
>WGCS01000141.1 GCA_015493685.1 Bacteroidales bacterium | reverse complement strand
GTATTTTAAATTAATACAGTATTATAGATTAAATATTATTATACATTTTTTAGTACTTTGTCTTGCATAGTACTAAAAAATGTATTTACTTTGCAGCCTCAATAGAATAAGGTTAGGGATAGTTGAAATTATCATCTAGTCGAAAACTTTATATATGGAGCATTAAAAACCATCAATATGAATATAGAGAAAACAAAAGCGCAGATGAAAAAAGGGGTACTGGAAATGGTAATTCTAAGTATCATTTCAGAAGAAGAAGTTTATGCCTCTGATATAATAAAGCAGCTCAAAGAGGCAAAACTACTGGTGGTAGAAGGAACGCTATATCCCCTACTTACCCGCCTAAAAAACGAAGGATTTCTGGAATACCGGTGGGAAGAATCAAAAAGTGGACCTCCACGAAAATATTACACCATCTCAGAGATTGGCAAGCATACATTAAACGAATTAAGAAATAATTGGGTAGATCTTATGGATTCTATCAACAGTCTAATGAACATACCAAAAAATAATAATCGATGAAAAAAAGTATAAGAATAAACATTAATGGCGTAATATTTAATATTGACGAGGACGCCTATGAAGTATTAAAGAAGTATCTCAACAGACTTCGGAAACATTTTGGCCCGGGAGAAAGCACTAATGAAATAATTTCGGATATCGAATCTCGCATTGCCGAAATATTTATTGAACACAAGAGCAGTAATGACAATGTTATTACCATAGAGATGGTAAAAACAGCCATAACAGCAATGGGCGAACCTGATGAGATTGATGGTGAAGAAGAAGATAGCAAACACAAATCAAAGAAGAACACAAGCTATTCTTCGGAGCAATATACCAAAACGAAGCGAAAACTTTATCGCGATCCTGACAATAAAGTTGTTGGAGGAGTTTCGGCAGGACTGGGGATATATTTTAATATTGATCCCATTTGGATACGTATAGCATTCGTTTTGCTTACAATTTCAGGAATGAGTATCTTGGTATATATTGTATTATGGATTGCCATTCCTGAAGCAAAGACCACAGCTCAGAAACTAGAAATGCGAGGTGAAGCCATCAATTTGGAAAATATTGAGAAAAGCATTCGCGATGAGTTTGAAAATATAAACGATAAATTTAAAGACATTAAGAATAAACATTTCTCAAAAAAAAAAGACGAACTGACAATTTTTGAGAAACTTGCCCATTTTATTCTTCGAGTTATTGAGGGAATCATTAAATTTATCGGTGTAATACTAGGAATACTTTTAGCATTCATTGCGCTGATAATTATTTTAGCCTTGCTACCGGTATTTTTTGGGGGAGGACTCGTAGTTATGAATCAGCTGTCCGGCATTCACATGGTTCCCATAAACGGCGCCCTTAATCTCTTCACTCAAAACCCAGCAGACATTAATCTATTGACTACAGCCATAGCTTTAGTCTTATTGATTCCACTCATAGCCTTGGTATATCAAGGAATAAAACTCATTTTCGGACTCCGAACAAAAAATAGCATTGTGGGAATCAGCCTGCTTACTTTATGGATTATTGGTCTCATTATATTGGTTTTCAGCGGAGTAAGAATTGGAGACAACTTCAATCACAAAGCAATGATTGATCATAAAATAGATTTGAATACGGTGCATGGTGACACACTATATGTGGACATAATAAATACAGATAGCCTAAGCTCAAAGTTGCCTTTAGTACTTCCATTTACCGGCCAGCACTTTGTATATAAAACAACAACTAATTTCTTTATGAATCCGTCCATTAGAACCCATACTCTAGATTCCAATGCCACGCCAACGATTAATATTGAAACAGTATCCCACGGGCAAAGTCATTTTATTGCTCGGCATAATAGCGAAAAAATCACCTATCAATACAGAATTGAAGGAGACACTATCCATTTATCAAATTATTTTCATTGGCCCTCATCAATTAAATTCAGAGCACAGAAAGTAAATATCATATTGGGAATTCCAAAAGGAATGGTTATTAAATATTCTCCTCGGCAATACACAAGTAAATACGACTTGAACAATAATCAAAATATTGATATACTAGATTTTATAAATAATAATCCACAAGGGAATTATCTATATATCAATAATTATTTAAATAAGATAGTTTATAAATGCCATTAGAAATGGGATAATAATTAACATCAATATTAATTCTAGAATACACATCCAAATACAAGCAATTACACCTTATTTGGTAGTTCAGTTAGCAATAAAAAAAGCCATCGAAAAAATCAATGGCTTTTTTATTGTTACAAGAATCCTACTATTTCTTAGGAACATCTTTTAATGTTTCTAACAAGAAATCATAAAATTTCTTTACAGTAGCAATTTCCACTTTCTCATCCGGAGAGTGAGGGAAGCGAATAGTCGGCCCAAAGGATATCATATCCCATTTAGGATATACACTTCCCAAAAGCCCACATTCCAATCCGGCATGGATAGCTTTAATTTCAGGTATTTTACCAAATTTACTTTGATAAATATTTTGCATCTCTGTTAATATAACAGAATCAGGATTTGGTTTCCAACCCGGGTAAGCTCCATTTAGTTCAATATTAGCCTTGGCAAGACGTGCCAAAGAAGTAAACATTTCACCTAGGTCATCTTTTGCCGTTTCCACAAAACTTCTCATCAATGCAGCAATAAGAACTTTATTACCCTTTGTTTGTACAATCGCCAAATTGGTAGAAGTTTCAACCATATTTTCCATGGCATCACTCATACGAATTACTCCATTGGGAGCAGCATAAACAAAGTCAGTTACTCTCTGTACAGTATCGGCATCCATCAGTTCGACCGGCATTTTACACTCAGTGGCAGTAAAGCTTAAATTAGGCTCTTTGGCACTCAACTCATTGATGAAGATACTTTCGAATTTAGCAACACATTCTACAAACTTATCTTTTTTATCTGTGGGAACAACTACAGTAGCAAAAGATTCGCGAGGAATAGCATTACGCAGGCTACCTCCTTGAATAGTTGCAATACGCATATCATAATGTTCCAAAGCAGGTTTTATAAAACGGAAAAGCAATTTATTGGAGTTTCCTCGATAAAGAATAATATCTAAACCGGAGTGACCACCCTTAAGACCGGTAACTGCCAATTTGAATGCAGTTGTATTGGCAGGAACTTTTTCCTTAGAAAAATCGAAATCAACAGTAGCATCAATACCACCGGCACAACCAATATAAAGTTCACCTTCATCTTCTGAATCGAGATTAAGAAGAATATCACCTTGCAGAACATCCGGTTTAAGTCCAAAAGCACCTGTCATCCCTGTTTCTTCATCACAAGTAAACAAGGCCTCAATGGGCCCATGAACAATTTCCTTAGAAGCAAGAACACTCATGGCTGCGGCCACGCCCATACCATTATCGGCACCTAAAGTTGTGCCTCTGGCAGTTACCCAATCCCCATCGATATAAGCATCAATAGGATCTTTCTGAAAATCGTGATTAGTATCACTATTCTTTTGAGGAACCATATCAAGGTGACCTTGTAGAACAATTCCTTTTCGATCTTCCATTCCTGGCGTTGCAGGCTTACGAATAATCACATTACCTACTTCATCCTTAAAGGTTTCGAGACCTAATTTCTCACCAAAATTCACCATAAACTCTTGAATCTTATCCTCATGTTTTGAAGGGCGAGGTACTTGAGTTAAAGCGTAAAAATTAGCCCATACTTCTTTGGGCTCCAGGTTTAATATTTCTTTACTCATGCTATGTATAGTTTAGTTGTTAATAATTTCAAGAGGCCGAAATTACAAAAAAAAGCCTTTAGAAATTAAAAAAGGGCGATATGAACGCCCTTTTTTAATTTATTTTATGATAATAATTATCACTAGTTTATTCTACTCATTTAGTCTTCTTGCTTAATATTAGGCAATTCCAAACCATAACCTTTTTTCTTGTCTTCTATTTTCAATAAAATCGCAAAAATCAAAGACAACGAAGATAATCCCAAGAATATCAGCATATCATATAAGTAGTTGTATCTAAGATTTAATTTTTGATTTTTAATGGTCTTAAAAGCACTATTGCGGCCTATACGCACCACATCATCCATTACCTTATCTTTACCCATATTAAAATCGACATTTTCAAGGCCGGTACCAATATTTAATGCAATTTCATTTTCCACTTTTTTGGTATCCACATTAGCAAAAGGAATAGCTTCATAGCTAGAATATTGAACCACAGAATCTACAGCGCTACCGGTAGCTTTATCTACCGCTTTCTCAATTTCCTTATCGCTATATTTATAATTGGCCAAGGCCTTGGTAAATGAACTTTGCATCGCACTTTTAACTAATTTCTTATTTGGAGATACATCCGGATTGGTGGAATTAAGAACATATCCCAACACAAGAGGAACAAGCATTAGTCCAATATTTTGAATCCAAAAGATAACTGCATAAGCCGTTCCCAATTGTCTTTCAGGAATAATTTTAGGTACTGATGGCCACATTGCTGATGGGACAAGCGAAAACCCAATTCCCAATACAATAACCATAATTGCAGCTATCCACCATGCATTAAAAGCAGGAATAGCTAAAATTCCGTGAACAAAGATAAGAATCAATGAACCAATAATCATAATGGTGGCTCCCTTGCCATATTTATCATAAATACCACCAAAGAGAGGTGTTAAGAAAATAGTACCAAAGGGCAGCAAACCGGGAATAGCTCCAGCCCAATAAGGGTCAACATTATATTTATTAATCATCAAGTCGGTAGCATAAAACAAGAATGGGAATACTGCCGAATAGAATAGTACACAAAGGATGGCAATATACCAAAATCCAAGATTACTAATAATATTTACAATATCTGAAATCTTAAATTCATCGTCAGGGTCAACAACCTGGGCGGCAGTACCCTCCGATTTATCGAGTTTAATATCCATAATAGAAAACAAGATAAAAGAAACAACTCCCAATAACATAACACCTAGTGCAAATAAGATAGGAGCCGTAACCGAAAAATTCTTTGCCAACGGCAATGAAATTATCAAAGCCAACATCGTTCCCAAACGGGCTATAGACATCTGCATACCCATGGCAAGAGCCATTTCTTTTCCTTTAAACCATCGTACCACTGCCTTTGAAATAGTAATACCAATAGCCTCTGTACCCACACCAAACACAGCAAAACCCAGTGAGGAGTAGAACACTTGAGTTTTCATATCACCAATTAGAGGAATACTTACCACCGAACCGTCGGCGAATTGATGTTTTACCGCCCAATAGTTAATTGCAGTACCTACAAACATAATAATGGTTGCTCCAAGTCCTGTTTTTCTAACGCCTAATTTATCGAGGATAAAACCGCTAAATATAAGCATAAACAAGAATACATTAAACCATGCATAAGCAGAAGTATAAGTACCGAAGTCCTCACTATTCCACCCCAGAATACTTTCCAGCATTGGTTTTATCGAAGATAAAGCATAATTAAAATAATAAGCTCCAAAAATAGCCAATGAAGCAAAGATCAGGGCTGTCCATCTGGTGGCTGCCGATTCACGAATCGAACGTTGTATGTGTTCCATATTGTATCTATAAAATATTAGTATTTAAAAATAGCTTGCGAATTACGTCATTTTTTTGCAATAAGTCAAGAACATAATTTAAGAATAATTATGTTTTTTTAAGTTCTTAAAATATATACTCAACCTCTTTTATATCACAACTTTGCCTTTTCCCATCGTAATCCAAAAGCAAAAATCCAAAATTATCAACACCCACAATACGCGCTAAATATTCTCTTCCTTTTATTTTAAACCTATGCCAATTATTTATTCTGTATAGCTTAGTAAGATACTCATTATTTAGTAAGTCCAGTTTTGAATTTCCAAGCATAGAATAACCAATGGCCAATGAATCAAGCAGTTGTTTCTCTATCCTATCAACATCCAACTCATGCTTTAAGAGCAAGGCCAAAGAGGTAGGATTTTTTGCCTCACTATAAAATTGCATTTGATTGACATTCAACCCAATACCAATAATTGTATTTTGTATTTTATCACCCATAATAGTATTTTCAATCAGCACGCCGGCCAATTTCTCATTATGATAATATAAATCATTAGGCCATTTTATTTTAAGGTCTTTTTCGGGCAAATAGTGCCGTAAAACACGAAACAAAGCTAAGGACACAAACTTAAAAAGGATAAATTGCTGACCAGCCAACAATGATTTGGGATAGATACAACAGCTTAAAAGGAGATTTTTATCTTTTTCACTTTCCCAAAAATTCCCTGTCTGCCCCCTACCTTTATATTGAAATCCTGTTCTTACTACACAATTGACATTCTGATGTTTATCCTTAATATTTTCTTTCAAATAAGTATTTGTGGACTCACAAAAATCAATATATTTGCGTATGGGGAAAAAGCACTCTGACATATAAAAATAGTTAAAAATAACATTATGAAGCTAGAAACAAAAAAGCTTCTTGTATGGACCACAAAATTAGTTAATTTTGCACCTCATTAATTTAAATAAATGACAAGAGAAAATACGAACTCCGAAAAATTGGCCCATACGGTAGTAGAAGCTATCCAAGACAAGAAGGGTGAACAAATTAAACTACTAGACCTAAGAAGTTTAGACAATGCTGTCAGCGATTTTTTTATTATCTGCGAAGCTCAAAGCAGCCCACAAATTAACGCTATTTTTGAAAGTGTTGATGAAAACGTAAAAAAGCAACTGGGAGAAGACCCATTTCAAATAGAAGGCAGAGCAGAATCTACTTGGGTTCTAATGGATTATGTAAATGTAGTAGTACATATTTTCAAACCAGAGGCTAGAGATTTTTATAAATTAGAAGCATTATGGGCCGATGCTAAAGTAAAAAATTATTAATATTAACGATTTCATTTAATGGAAAATACACCAAACAACAATAACAACAAAGATAAAATACCAAATCCGCTAAAGTCGCCAAATCCAAAGAAGGGTTTTAACTTTTATTGGGTATATGGTATTATTGCCTTAGTATTTATTGGACTTACTTTTTTTAATCCACAATCATCACAGAAGAACCTTATTCAAAAGGGGAAACTTATTGAGATGTTAAAAAAAGGAGATGTAAGCAAAATTGTAGTTGTCAATAAGGATGAATATGCCGAAGTTTATGTAAAAAAGGACAAGGTTGATGATTATCCTTCATTGAAATCAGCAGAAGGTCCTTTTAATGTTAGTGCACCCCATTTTGTTTACAATGGCGACATGGAAAATTTTGGAGAAATGCTTCAAAAGATACAAGCTGACGAGCATATTCCTTCTGACAAACGCATCTATATTCAGCGAGAAAGTCGCACTGACTACAGTGGACAAATTTTAAGTTGGATACTCCCTTTGGGCTTAATAATTCTTTTCTGGATTTTTATTATGCGTCGAATGGGTGGTGGAGCCGGTGGAGCGGGTGGCCAGATTTTCAATATTGGCAAATCCAAAGCACAACTTTTTGATGGAAAACTTAAAGTCAACGTTACCTTTAACGATGTAGCCGGTTTAGACGAAGCCAAAGTTGAAATAATGGAAATTGTTGACTTCTTAAAAAACCCTTCAAAATACACCGAGCTAGGAGGAAAAATACCCAAAGGAGCCTTATTAGTAGGCCCTCCGGGTACAGGAAAAACACTTATTGCCAAAGCTGTAGCAGGAGAAGCCAAAGTACCCTTTTTCTCTCTGTCAGGCTCCGACTTTGTAGAAATGTTTGTCGGAGTAGGAGCATCACGAGTGCGTGATTTATTTAAAACAGCTAAGGAGAAAGCACCTTGTATTATTTTTATCGACGAAATTGATGCCATAGGAAGGGCGAGGGGTAAAAATCAAATGACAGGAGGTAATGACGAAAGAGAAAATACGCTAAATCAATTACTTACCGAAATGGATGGTTTTAGCGACAACCAAGGAGTCATTATCTTAGCGGCCACCAACAGAGCTGATGTTTTGGATAGAGCTTTGATGCGAGCCGGACGTTTTGACCGTCAGATTCATGTAGAGCTTCCCGATTTAACAGAACGAGAAGCAATCTTTAAAGTTCATATTAAAGACTTAAAGACTGCTAAAAATATTGATTTACTTCTACTTGCTAAACAAACGCCAGGATTCTCAGGAGCAGATATAGCTAATGCATGCAACGAAGCGGCCTTAATAGCTGCACGTAAAAGTGCCAAAGACATAAACAAGCAAGATTTTATGGACGCAATCGACAGAATTATTGGTGGATTGGAGAAACGTTCTAAAATAATTACTCCCATTGAGAAAAGCACCATTGCACATCACGAAGCAGGGCATGCTTCTGTAAGTTGGTTATTGGAATACGCAAGTCCTTTGGTTAAGGTAACAATTATTCCACGGGGTAGAGCACTGGGAGCTGCATGGTATCTGCCAGAAGAGCGTCAGATTACTACTTTTGAACAAATGTTTGACGAGATGACTGCTGCCATGGGTGGCAGGGCCGCCGAATCTCTTATCTTTGGCAAAATATCTACCGGTGCACTCAACGATTTAGAAAAAGTTACCAAGCAAGCTTTTGCTATGGTAGCCTATTATGGTCTTAATCCAAAAGTTGGGAACCTTAGCTATTACGATTCCACCGGCCAACAAGAGTATTCATTCCAGAAACCATTCTCTGAGAAGACTTCTGAAATTATTGACCAAGAGGTACATGATTTAGCGGAGCGAGCTTACCAAAGAGCAAAACTGATTCTATCAGACAATATTGACAAATTAAAACTTTTGGCACAAAAGCTTCTGGATGAAGAGGTTATCTTTTCTGAAGATGTGGAACACATTTTTGGCCCCAGGCCCTTTACTAATACAAACCAAGATATTGCCACCCAAGTTGGTAAAGATCACAAGGCAAATATTGCTTTAAAAGGTAAAATGAAGGAGGCAGAAAAAGCCTTAGATAAACCAAAGAAGGAAGCTAAAGAAGCCACTGATAATACTCCTGACACTAAAGACAGTAAAGAAGGAGACAAAAGCACAGATAAAACTAGCAAATAAGCCTAATGAGCAATATTACTTCCAGAGAAGAAATACTCAAAAAAGTACGGAACGCTGCCATGCAGCAAGCCGCAAACCCTTACTCTAAAGTAGCACTGGACAAATCTATTTATCCGAAGATGAGTGATGATTTGGAAGTAATATTTGCTGAAGAACTCAACCATATTGGAGGGCACTTTGTCTATTGTGAGACAATTGATGAACTCAAGGAAAACTTATTTCGCTTTATCAGTGCTCAAAATACAGATAAATTAATCACTTTTGATCCGGCAATTATCAAATTACTGGAGAGCATTAACATATACATTGAACCCAAGATTGATAATTATAGTGAAATAGAGGCAAGCATTACCCGCTGTGAGGCTTTAGTAGCCCGACTGGGAAGTGCAATGGTAAGCTCAAAACAAATTACCGGAAGAATACTTAACTTTATCCCTGATACTCACATTGTAATTGCAAGCAGAGAAGAAATAGTAGCCACAGTAAAAGAGGCTATTATCCTTATTGATAAGAAATACGAAGGTGATTTTCCGAGCATGACTACATTGATAACCGGCCCAAGCAGGACAGCCGACATTGAAAAAACATTAGTAATGGGAGCCCATGGGCCACGAAGCCTTATAGTGTTCCTGATGGAGTCAGATTTTCTAAAATAGAATATTGATTCTGTATAAAATAAAATTAATAAATCACTAGCATTTAGCTATTGAACTTAATACGTATTGAATAGCATTAACAGGAGCCTATGAAAAATATTATAGTACGAAGTTTAACCGGTTCAATTTTAGTAATATCAGTCGTAGGGAGCATTCTCCTCGGTGAAATTTACTTTGCAGCACTTTTTTTTCTGATAACTATTCTGGGCACTTATGAGTTCTATAAAATGTTTCATCATTCGAAATACCGGCCTCAATTAATTTTCGGCACCATTATATCCATTATATTATACACTGTTCTCGTTCTGATAGCCAATAGAATAATACCACCTATTTCCCTCTCTATTGTTGTAGCTTTACTTTTTGTTATTCCGATAAGAGAACTTTATCGCCAAAGCGAAGAAGCTATTCCCAATATAGCGTTAAGCATTTTCGGGATACTCTATGTTGGTTTAACATTTGGCATGATGAATCTTCTTTTCTTCCCCGGTAAGATGAGAATAGAAACCTATCATTTTATACTTGCCTTTTTTATTATTTTATGGACTTCAGACACTTTCGCCTATTTATCGGGTATTAGTTTTGGCAAGCATAAACTTTTCGAGCGTATATCTCCAAAAAAATCGTGGGAAGGTTTCTTCGGTGGCCTTATTGCTGCCATAGTTGCCGCTTATATTTTATCCCTTTTCTTTAAAGACATCAATTCCATTGCCTGGATTGGATATGCATTTGTAATAGTTATTTCAGGAGTTTACGGAGACCTAATACAGAGCATGTTTAAGCGGAGCCTTGGGCTAAAAGACTCTGGAAAAATTCTCCCCGGCCATGGGGGAATATTAGATCGCTTTGATGCCGTATTTGTAGCAATACCTATTGCTATTGCATATGTTATGTTAATTGTATAAATTTGCTCCCTAAATTTATTACTATGTCTATAAAATTACATAAGGAAGGTTATTCTGTTATTTCAGTTTTCTTTCTCATCTTAGTTACATTGGTAGCACTCCTTAACTATTTTATTCCTTATGAAGGAATTGGGAAATATATTCTTATTTTTCTTGATATCGCTGCCATACTATTCTGGGGCTTGGTAATTTTCTTTTTTCGCTATCCTGTCTTTGATGTAAAAAAAGATGAAAACCATATCCTTTCTCCTGCTGATGGTAAAATTGTAGTTATAGAAAAAACTTTTGAGAAAGAGTACCTCAATGAAGACAGGATTCAGGTTTCCATATTTATGTCGCCACTAAACACTCACATGAATCGTTATCCTATTTCCGGAAAAATGAGTTATCAAAAATATCATAAGGGAAAATTCCTTGTGGCTTGGCATCCAAAATCTTCCACCGACAATGAAAGAAATACTATTGTCATCGAAAATGATAAGCTTAAATTACTAGTACGGCAGATTGCCGGAGCGGTAGCACGTAGAATTCGTTGGTATGGGAAAGTAGGCGACGATGTAAATCAGGGTGACCAACTTGGCTTTATTAAGTTTGGATCTCGCTTAGACCTGTTTATTCCTTTAGGTGCTGAGATAAAAGTAAAAATGGATGAGGCTGTATATGCAGGCAAAACTATTATTGCTGAAATAAAAAAGTAAGTACTATAATGATATTCTTCTTTATGCTTTAGTACCCTTCTTAGTAATTACCAGCATAAATTTACTTCCTTCACCTTCTGTACTTTCCACCATTACTCTAGCCCCCATTATGGTGGCATATTCTTTACAGAGAATAAGCCCCATTCCTGAGCTCTTCTCATTTTGCGTACCCGGTCTATTAATAAAACAACCAATATCAAAAATACAAGCTAACTTATCGCTTGGTATTCCTATTCCACTATCCTCAATCGAAATAATAGTTTGATTATCATCTTCTTGCACAACTATTTTTATTGTATAACCGGCATAGCTATATTTAATAGCATTACCCATAAAATTCTGAATAATCTGAGAACTCAGGTTCTTATCTGCAATAATATATGAATTATCATTTATATCTCTTTCTACTTTAATATTCTTCTTTTCGATATTCGTAGTATAGATAGCTATAACTTCATCAACTAACTTATTAATATTAATTTTTTCGTTTATAGCTATAATAATACCCTGCTGTGTTTTACTCCAATCTAATAAGTTAATCAGTAATTGTTGGGTATGGCGGGCATTTTCGAGGAGTAATTTAACTCCTTCACTTTTTTCTTTATCATCCATATCATCCCAATTAAACTCCATCATTTGAAGTAAACCCAGCTGACCTGAGAATGGATTTTTGAGATCATGGCTCAAAATAGTTACAAAATTATCTTTACTTTTGAGTAATGCTTTTACTTCTTTATCGCTCTTTTCCAGTTTCTTTATTATCTCTCTAAACTGATTATTCCTATATTTTAGCACTTTATAAAGACGATGAATTTTTTTTCGAGAATGGTTTAAAACCACAAGAAAGAGCACCAATAAAACTGCAACGACAATTAAAAATACTAATATAATCCTCTGAGTATAAATCTTTTTCTCCTGTAAAGCATTTTCATTTAGTAAATTATCATTTTGGAATCTTTGCTCTATCTCGTATTTCTCATAATCTGCTTTCGCAATATCTATCTTGGCTTGATTTTTCTGTAATGAATCATCAATAGCAATATATTTCTGCAAATAAAGCATTGATTTTTTAAAGTTGTTACTTTTATTAGCTTCTTCCGCAAGAACCTTTAATGCATTTAACTGAAATTGAAGTTGCCCATACTTTTCAGAGTACTTCAAACCCTTCTGCAAAAAAAACAAGGCCATACTATCGTCTTTTATTTTATGATAATACAATCCTATATTAGTATAAATGGCCGATTTAAATTCCGGATAATAATTTAGCATGGAATCTTTCAATACCTTTTTATAATAATAATAAGCTTTATTAATACTATCAACATCATAATACAAGTTACCCACATTATTGTTAAAGACCAACTCTTGTGAAGATCCATAAGTAGGAGTATTAAAAGCCATTCCTTTTACATAATAGTAATAGGCAGAATCAAAATTGTTTTTTACCCTAAAAAACAATTCTCCAATACCAAAATAATAGGTAGAAATCTGATTAAAGTTCTTGTAATGGCTATCCAGTTTAAGACACTTTTTATAATAAAAGTAAGACCTCTTAAAATTATCAACCTTTTGATAAAACAAGGCTAAAGTATAATAATCAATGAGTAACGACATAGTATCTCTCACGTAGTTCAAATTTTTGCCAGCCTGAACCAAACTCTTGGCGGCGCCAACATAATTATCCTTACTTAAATAGTTATTTCCTTTAAGAAACAATACCCTTACCAAGAATTTTTTATTGGGAATAGCAAGGGCGATTTTTTCGGCCATATCAAGATAGGCAACAGCACTATCTTGTACCAATAGTTTGGAATAACTCATACTAATATTAAGATAAATGGCCATTAGGACCTTCAAGTCAGCCGGATTACAATACTTATGTGCCAGCTGATAATGAGAAATGGAAGCTCGGTAATTTAGGCGCATATAATCTAATATTCCGAAATAAAAATTAGATTTATATATACCCTTTTTATAGTTTGTTTTTTTTGAGATAGAATCTATCCTATGAATGTAATAAGCGGCCTTATCATAATCACTATAAATCACTTTCTTAGCACTGTCAATATACAAATCTACCTTTGTAGTATCTATAGTAAAACTTGATTGGGCTCTACCATTAGTCACAAAAAGCAAACTAAAGAAAAGAAAAAGAAAAATTTTATACATCTGAGCCAAGTATTTTTTATGAAGTTCTATTATTAAAGAAAACCAACTAACACAAATATAGTAAAAATAGTTGATCTATTCAGAATTAATTTTCTCCAAAAAAAAGGCAGCAAATAATAAAAACAAAATGTTAGGTAAAAGTAAAATAACCTTATTTTTGATTTATGCTTTTCAAGGAGATAGTAGGACATAAAGATTTAAAGAACAGATTAATACGGTCTGTATTAAATAACAGAATCAGTCATGCACAACTATTCTTAGGTGATGAAGGGAGCGAGAAATTAGCCCTGTCGATTGCCTATGCTCAGTTTATATCGTGCAGCAATAAGCAAATTTACTCTCCTGACAATGAACTAATAGCCGATTCCTGCGGCAGTTGTCCAAGCTGTATTAAATACCAAAAATTAGCACATCCCGATCTCCATTTTATTTTTCCTGTAGCTACCACAAAGAAAGTAAACTCAAAGCCCACAAGCAAGCAGTTTATGAGTGAATGGCGCGAGGCCCTATTAGAAAGCAATTACTATTTAAATTTGAATGAATGGTATGCAAAAATAGGCATAGAAAACAAGCAAGGCAAAATTGGAGTTGACGATGCAAATCAAGTGATAAAAACCTTAGGATTAAGTTCCTACGAAGGCAACTACAAAGTGATGATAATATGGATGATAGAGAAATTACATCATGCTGCCGCACCAAAATTACTTAAACTGTTGGAAGAACCCCCTGCAAAAACACTCTTCATACTACTATCAGAAGATAGCAATCAACTATTAAAGACCATACTTTCAAGAACACAATTGATAAAGCTTCTGCCCATTAAGGATGATGAAATTAGAGACTACTTGCATCGTAACTTCCAATTGACAGGAGAGAGAATTGACAATATGGTAAATCTTGCTGATGGTAATTTCAAGCATCTTATTCCTATTCTGAGCAACAGCGTAGAAGACAACCCTTATTTCTCTCATTTTAGAGAAATGATGTTGCTAGCCTACAGGCAAGATTTTGTTAAAATGCGTAGCAAAGCTGATGAGTTATCAAAAATAGGCAGAGAAAATATTAAGCAGCTTATGCAGTACGGATTGCGTATTGTTAGAATGTGCTTATATTATGATTTAGGCAATACCAATTTAGTAAAATCCACAGGAGCAGAATTAAACTTTATCCAGAAATTTAGTCATTTTGTAAATCAAAGCAACGCAGAAGAAATTTCAGCACTTCTCAATCAAGCTAATTTTCACATCAGTAGAAATGTCAATGCTAAAATTACACTAATGGATACCCTACTCAGAATATCATTAATTTTTAACCAACAGAAATAAGATATACCCTTTTGGTAATTTTTCTTGCTTTGTTGGCATTATAGTTCTATGACAATATTATTTCTAGATAAGACAACACATTTTTTATAAAACAACGTTTAAGGCAATACCTTTTTAAAACTATTCCATAAATTAGTCCTTGGAAAACCCGAACGAAACTCATGATATCCGGTAAGAAAATAGCAGTAGTATTACCTGCATATAATGCAGAGAAAACGATAGAACAAACTTATCAGGAAATTCCTTTCCATATTGTTGATGAAGTAATATTAACCGACGATAGTAGCAACGACAGAACCATTAAAGAAGCTAAAAGACTTGGGATAAAACATATTATCAAACATGATAAAAACCAAGGTTACGGCGCCAATCAAAAGAGTTGCTACGATAAAGCGCTGGATCTTCAAGCCGATATCATTGTTATGCTCCACCCTGATTATCAATATACTCCAAAACTAATAGAACCTATTTGTCATATTATTGCCAATGGAGTTTACCCTGTAGTTATTGGCTCACGAATACTTGGCAAAGGCGCCTTAAAGGGAGGTATGCCTGTATATAAATATGTATCTAATCGGTTTTTAAGTACATTTCAGAATATTATCATCAACCAAAGGCTCTCGGAATATCATACCGGATATCGAGCATTCTCGCGTGAAGTACTCGAAGCCATTAACTATGAAGCCAATTCTGATGATTTTGTTTTCGACAATCAAATGCTGGTACAGATCTTTTATTCCAACTTCGAAATTGGAGAACTTAGCTGCCCTACCAAATACTTTGACGAAGCTTCCTCCATTAATTTCAAACGCAGCATGCAATATGGGATGGGTGTTATTAAAACATCACTTCAATACCGGCTTAGCAAAATGGGACTTATTAAACCTGCTATATTTCAACAAAACAAAAAATAGCAAATCACTACTTGTCCTATATCACTAATACTAAGTATTTTACACATCTTTTCTTCTTATAT
>WGCS01000140.1 GCA_015493685.1 Bacteroidales bacterium | reverse complement strand
TTTTCATACTGTGCTTGTGGACCATCCATTACTATACCGAAAAAAGGTGAACATTTACCACAAGAGAACAAAAATAATGTACTTAATATGATACTAAAATACAGTTTAGTTAGAATTTTGTTCATTAGTATAATTTTAGAGGTTAAAAGTAAGTTACTAATCAGTGTCAAAAATACTAAAAAACCCCTACATATCAATAATTTATAAAAATATCGTTGATAACTATTTGAATCTACGTTTTTTTAAGCCTCTCAGAATTCAATATTTACATATTAATTGTGATCAGTGTTTAAATACGCTCCTCTCTGGAGGGTATTTCCTAAAACTAGTAGGTTTTCAACAATTTAAGCTGTTTGTAAAGAATAACTTTTGATGTAAAAATTTGGTATAACAATCTGATAGTATTATTTTTACACCATGGAACAAGAGATTAAGGAATTGCGTAATTTGGTAACAAAATTAATAATTAAGGTTGATGAATTAACCATTGAGAACAATTATTTGCGCAGTCGTCTTTCTAAATATGAACATCCAAAAAATAGTAATAATAGCTCTGTGCCTCCTTCAAAAGACGAGAATAAACCCAAGAGAAAAAGTCTAAGAGAAAAAAGTGGTTTGAAACCAGGAGGGCAAAAAGGAAGAAAAGGGAAGACCTTAACAATGGTTGAAAATCCAGATATTATACAAAAGCATATTCCTGAGTATTGTAATTGTTGTGATGCAGATTTACAGCACTCAATGTTAATCCCTTTTGGTAAGCGACAGATGTTTGATATTCCAAAAATTAAAATACAAGTTACCGAACATCAAGTTAATAAAAAGCAATGTTCTTGCGGTCATATTACTGAGGCAGCGAAGCCGTCGCTAAGCAGTCCGAACATAAGAGCGACAGTTTCGCTTTTTAAGGCTAAAGGGGAAAGGCTAAAGTTAAAAAGTTTGGAAGTTTGGAAGTTTTGAGGTTTGGAAGTTGAAAGTTCAAAAGTTGGCAGCGAAGCCGTCGCTAAGCAGTCCGAATACAAGAGCGACAGTTTCGCTTTGATGTTTGAAAGTTCAAAAGTTCAAAGTTTGAGCAAAGCGAAAACAATAATTAGCGATAATTAGCAAAATTCGTGAAAATTAGCGGACAATATTATGAGCGCAGCGAATAACAATAGAACACAGATGACACAGATTCAGCAGATAACCGCAGATTTTTATTTGTATCAATTAGCGAAAATTAGCCTAATCAGCGAAAATTAGCGGACAATATTATGAGCGCAGCGAAAACAATAATTAGCGATAATTAGCAAAATTCGTGAAAATTAGCGGACCAATGTATGAGCGTAGCGAATAAAAAAATTAGCAGACAAACCAATGAGCTTGAGAGTATAAAACTAACGGACCAATTATGAGCGAAGCGAAAACAATATCTGTGAATAAACTTAGGAGTTAAAATTTCAAAAACAATCTGTTAATCCTTGAAAAAGGAGTTTCTATGGTAATATAATAACTGCCTGATGCCAGATTGTTTACATCAATTTTGAAGCTCTGATTGTTTTGTAGTAACTCAATCTTTTGTTCCATAATCATTCTCCCCGATATATCGAGTATCTGAATAATGCCGTTAGCGGGAGCTGCGCTATATAAATCAATATTCAAGACTGATTGAGCCGGATTGGGATATAGTCCAATAAGTTTAAAATCAGTTATTTGCCGTTCGGCATAATGCCATTCAAAGGTAGTTTTCTTCCCATCGAAATCCATCTCAATAAGTCTGTAATAAGCTTTGCTAAGTGATTCTTGGTCTGCCATCGAATAGCTTTGAATCGTATTGCTGTTGCCCGCGGCCTGCGTTCTGCCAATAATGCTGATACTGCTGTCAAGGGGATTCAACCTTTCAATTTCAAAATAGTTCACATTTTCCTCAGTGGCTGTCTTCCACAAGATGGTATTTTCGTTTTCCGTGCTCACCACATCGAAACTCAGCAAATCAATGGGTGTGGGCGAGCCGTTGCCGCTTCCAGTATGTTGTGCCGCCCCGCCGCCACCGCCACTAAAATGTTTAATGACGTATTCCATTGAACTAAAACCGCTGCCCTCATCGTTGTGAAGCCATTTGGTTGTGGAAGCCTGAGAGCCATTGGTATAAACCCAACAGCCGTCACCATCGCAGCTCTGTGCTAAGGGTACTCCGCTATGCCCGTTGGCCGGATTGGGATCGTAATTGCCTGTTATATTGTTGATTTTAAAACATGACATATTGACTTCACTGTTAGGAGGAGTGCCTCCACTATTGGTGATAGCTGTTTTCAATGCGGTGAAATCGGCTTCGGTATAATAATATTTTACGGTAACATCGGTGGTGGGTTGGTTGTCGGGGGTGAGTTCCCAATAGCGATTAAAAACCCACCAGCCTCCCCAGCTTGAGACGTAGGGTGCTTGAGGATTGGTGATATGCGATGCGCCTGAGTTTCCGGCCAGTTTTACGCTAACGGAACCAAGGTCGCTGCCGTTTTTCTTGATGGACAGGAGTTTGGTGTCGTCCGAAAAATCAAATTGCGTCCCGTTGTTGTCGTAATAGGTAGTCCAACCGTTGGCGTCAAGGCAACCGTAATCTGATATGCGTGTGGTCCCGTCGGTGGCCGGAATGGTATAGCTGCGATAAGGTTCTCCATTATAATCAGTCGCTGAGGGCATGCTTGCTACATCGGCACCGATGATGTAATAGGAGCCTTCGCCGGTTTTGTAGCTCTGATAGGATGACCCCACCACATAATAGGTAGTCCCCAGATTCAGTGTGATATATGATATTCTTGATTTAGATTGGTCTTGATTATAGTCATCGTTGCCGACCATACAGTTGGTTAGCGGGTTTGCCGGGTCAAAGCTGTCGTGGTAGAGATGAATAAATCCGTCCACACCGGTCCAATCGGCAATAATACCATATCGGCCAGTGGCAGGAACGGTGAAAGAGTATTTGTCATAAAATACTTTAACACTCGTTGCATAGGGTGGCGAGGCATCGGAAGGTCTGTTAAAAACAGGGGAGCAATAGCTTGTCTTTCCCGAAATAGTGGAGGAGGTTTCGTATTCAGTGATAAAATTCCATTCATTACCACTTACTTGTGCCGGCCCGCTGGCTGAGCTGTAATCGGTAGTTATCTTCCAGTAATATTTGGTGTATTTTGACCAGTTGGAAGTCTTGGTGTAGGAACTTGTGGAGGTGGAAAGATTATTTACGATATCAGTTCCCCCGGAAGTGGTTCCGATGCTAATGTGATAGCCTGAGGCACCGGCCACATCGTCCCAGTCCAATGTTTTTGAGGTGATGACCCACCCAACGCTATTGTTGGCAGGAGAGGGATTGGCAGGTTTGCCGTTATTAGTTGTAAAAGTGGAAGGCCCTATCCAACTGCTGGTGCCGATATTGTTTTGGTCGCAGTCCTTGCGTACATACCAGTCGTAGCTTGTGGAAGCAGTTCCTTCCGACCAGCTGTAAGTTGTTGAAGTAACGTCGTTTGCTGTGGGAGTGGTGCCTTGCACGGGTGCTGAACCTCCATGGCTCGTAACATAAACATCCCAATAGGAGCCAACAGGGTCAACCCAGCTCAGGTCTGCCGAATTTACCGTGATATTTGAAACAGATTGGTTGGCGGGTTTTAGGCAGGAAGATCCGTTAAAGGTAAAAAGATAGTTGGTTCCTTCTGCGGGGGCTAATGAGATGCTGTTGTTGGATGTGGTTGTACTTGTGGTTGGCGGGTTCCCAGGTGTAACACTGATAAAATGCGATGAGCCTCCGGGCGATTCGTTGATACCGATGGAGGCGCTCAAAAAACTCCCTCCATAATAACCATAACAAAATTCGATATTGTTGGAACTTTCGTATAAAACGACCTGTACATTCAAAGTAGCCGAATTATGATATCTCGGTACATCAGAATATTCCACAATGAGCTTTCTGTTGGGCGAGCTACCGGTGGTTTGATAATAGATATGGCCGCCGGCGCTTGGATTCAAATCGTTCCAGAAAGGCGCCACCAATTCCTCATAGCCTGAACCTGTATTATTTAAATCATTTATATATCTTGTGGCTGAATGATTTCCAAAAGCAATATATCCGTTAGAGCCGATGTTTAATGAATCGTAGTAGTGATTGTTATAGAAAAAATAAAAACCTATGCTCACCTTCACATCAGCATCATCACCCAACGAAACCGATGTTCCTGTGGTATAGATACTGGTATATGTATTTCCGGTTGATTTTGAAAAAGAATAATTGCTGATTTGTGCGGGCCCTTTAATACTAATCAATAAAAGTGATAATACGAGACTTAAAAATAGCGATAATTGTTTCATGATAAATGATTTATAGCTTTTGATTAATGGATTGAAACTTGATTGTAGAACAAAAATAGGCTGGATATATTGGGAAACAAAGCGATTTGAGTCCGTTGTGGTGAGTGGGCAGTAATATGTTACGAAAGGGATGACTTGGAATAAAAATATGGAATAAAAAATATTGTTCTTAGACAAAATAGTGAACAATACTAGTATAAAATCTGTTTTAGCTATAGGTCAAAAAAGACACAACAATACCATCGCTATTGTTTCTCTTTAATTAATTTCTGTGCAATCTCCCAATCTCCAATCTCCCAATCTGCAATCGTTAATCATCTCAATCTCCACTCGTTATAAATAAAAATTAATTCAAGTCTTAGAAAAAATATTGGATATGAAAATCCTTTTGAATTATTATGTAATTTTATAAACCAAAATTTGCATTTGCCGGTTGAATTTATACCCTATATCTAACTATCCTTGTTCTACATGATTAAATTAGCTTATAAATGTAGGAGGTAAATTTAGAAAAAGCGGTGGCAATATTGAGAAATACTTTAATTTTATTTACATTCCGGGTATTCTTGGAATTCTTTTTAGCTTGGAATTTTTATAATAGAATCCCCAGGCTTTTTTCATCCAATGTCCCAAAATTGGTAGCGGTAGAATAAATTCTGATTTATTAGTGCGCTTAATAAGTGCAGCTCCATCGCCACTATCCATTACGCAAATAATATTTAGATGTTCCCAATAGCTTTTGCGTTTTCCAATACCTTGTATTTCATTATGGATATTATAGGCTGCTGCGTCGGCCATTACTTCTGCTATATGTCCTTGTTTTGCAGCCCATTCAGGACCGCCATTGATTGCGGCAATATCTCCTATGGCAAAAATATTTCTATTGTTTTGCACTCTGCATAATTCATTTATTTTTATAAAACCAGCTTCATTTACCGGTAGTTCAGAATCTAATATTACCTGGTGTCCTGAACCTGCTGATATATATATGGTGAGGTCGCTTTCCAAACGGCTGTTGTCTTCAAAAACAATAGCATTTTCTTCAAAATGATTAATCTTTTTGCCGATATATGTTTTGATATTATAATGTTTGAAAAATACATCCATCTTTTTATAGGGCTTTTCTCCCATTCTTCTCCCTGGTTCCTTCATAGGAGCAAAAAAGTTGATGTCAAATTTATCTCTAAGGCCTTTCTTCTTGAGATAATGGCTAAAGTTAAATAATAACTCAAAAGCAGGTCCGCCTCTTACGGCTGTGGCTGTTGGGTCCTTGGGATTTCCACCAAAACCAATGGCAATACTTCCTTTACCTTTTTTTACTAAATTATCAAGTATACTTTCAATTTTTAATGCTTCTTCCGGTTTGCCACAAATAGAATGTGTATGCTCCATTCCTTTCAATTTTAGCTTGTGCATCCCCAAAGCAATAACCAAATAGTCGTAAATTATCTCTTTATGGTCTAAGATAACGGTATTGTTATTATTGTCTATCTTTTTTACTCGGTCTATTATTAAATTGAAACCATGTTTTTTTGCAAGTAAATTCAGATCGATGCTTACATCCGAAAATTTCTTCTTTTTTACTGGAATCCAAATTGAGATTGGATAGATAAATAGAAATGACCGGTCCGAAACAAGAGTAATATTGTATTTATATTTACTCAGTTTAATAGCTGTTTCAACTCCAGCAAATCCTCCTCCTAGAATTAGAATGTTTTTCATAATTAGTTGATTGCTTATTTAGAATGATTCAAAATTACTATAATTTATTAATTGAGTAATTATAAATTATAGTCTTGTGTGATTTGTAAAACTCATAAAAACAGATTATTATAGCATAGTTGAGTCTAATGCTATTTAGAATGGATGATAAGTACTAAAAAAATATTCTTGTTTTTTAAGAGTTTGTGCTGCGGAGTAGGCAGTAAAGAGGTCTTGGAAAGCCAAGCTTTCCTTTGTTTTCGCATGATCTTGTGAAGTACGCAAGAAGTCCTTTAAAAAATAGATAAATTTGAACATAGAAAATGAGCTTATTCAAAAGATAGCCTTATTATACATAAAAAAGAGGGCTTGTAAAACATTCTAAAATGATTTTTGTAACTTCCAAAGCCACCACAAATTTAGAAAGCACTAATGATAAAACTTTAATAAGTTTTTATATTTGACTTAGCTTTTTCTCCAATGGATGCTTACTCCATATTTAAAACATTGGTTTGAATAAAATTATTATTTTCATGGGGCTTTGCAAACGGATAAATCTTACCTTTGTGCCTCAATATTAACCTTACTAAAATTCGTATTATGAGATCTAAAATAGTTGCCGGAAATTGGAAAATGAACCAAACTTTTCAGAATGCTGATGAGTTATTATATCAGATAGGAGAAGGAATGGAAAAGGATTTTCCACAGGATGTGGAGTTGGTTATATGTCCTCCTTTTGTATATTTGGAATTAGCTACTGATTTTGCACAGGAGATAGAGTTTAAGATTGGTGCTCAGAATGTTAGTCAATATGATGGAGGAGCATATACAGGCGAAATATCCGCAGAGATGTTAAGCTCTATGGACTTAGATTATTGTATCGTTGGTCATAGTGAAAGAAGAAAATATTTTGGTGAAAGCGCTGAGGTTTTAACGCAGAAAGTGAATCAATTATTGGAATATGGGGTACAACCAATATTTTGTGTTGGGGAGCAACTTGAAGATAGGGAAGCAGGGAAACATTTCGAGATTATCAAATCTCAACTGCAAGAGGCATTATTCGGGCTTTCGCAAAGTGAGTTTGCCAATATAGTGCTGGCTTATGAACCTGTTTGGGCTATTGGTACAGGAAAGACTGCTTCTCCGGAGCAAGCCCAGGAGATTCATGCTTTTATTCGTTCTTTGGTGGCAGCGAAATATGGTGAAGACCAAGCTCAGGAGACAAGCATACTCTATGGGGGTAGTTGTAATGCTAAGAATGCCAAAGAATTATTCGCTCAAACTGATGTAGATGGTGGTTTAATAGGGGGAGCAGCTTTGAAAGCTGATGATTTTATTAGTATCGCCAAATCTTTTTAATTAAGATAAATTATGGGTAGAATATTAGCAGTGGATTACGGACAAAAGAGAATAGGCCTTGCTGTTAGTGATGAATTAAAAATTAGTGCCAATGGGCTGGATACTATTCATGTGCGAGAGATTCATAATTATATTCGCAATTATATTCGCGATAATGAGGTGGATACACTGGTAGTAGGTTTGCCAAAAACCCTGGATAATAAAGCCTCCGAATCAACTCCATTTGTTGAGAATTTTGTTAGCTGGCTAAAGAATACTTTTCCCTCTATACCGGTGATAAGAATTGATGAACGTTTTACTTCTTCGATGGCTTTTCAAACGATGATAGATAGTGGTATAGGACGAAAGGCGCGTCGTGATAAGGCTTTAATTGATAAAATTAGTGCAACAATATTGTTGCAGTCATATATGAGTACTTTATAAATTGTTTTTGAGATTATGATATTTCCAATAGTGGCCTTTGGCCATCCAAATTTAAGAAAAACTGCCCAAAATATCGATAAAGAGTATCCTGATTTGGATAAGCTTATCGATTCTATGTATGAGAGTATGTACCAATCTAGTGGCGTTGGCCTTGCTGCCCCTCAAATTAATAAATCAATTCGTTTGTTTGTAATCGATGCTACACCATTTAGTGATGAAATACCTGAACCTGTCGATTTTAAGCAGGTATTTATCAATGCTAAAATTGTTGAACGTTCAGGTGACGATTGGACCTTTACCGAAGGTTGCCTTAGTGTACCCGGTATAAATGAGGACGTTGTGCGCCCTTCGAAGATTAAGATACAGTATTACGACCAGCATTGGGAATTTCATGAGGAAGAACTTGACGGTATCCCTGCCCGTATTGTGCAGCATGAATATGATCATCTTGAGGGGATACTCTTTGTAGATCATTTATCTGCATTACGTAAAACTTTGCTCAAAGGTAAACTAATGGATATTGCCCATGGGAAAGTTAAAGTGGACTATAGAATGATTTTTCCTCAATTGAAGAAGAAGAAAAAGAGAAAGTAAATTTTTTTAATTTATTAAAATATGTATAGAATGAATTATTTAAGGTTTTTAATTATTGGAAGCTTAGTGCTTGCCTTGTTTTCTTGTGGTACAAAAAATCATAAAATTACCAAATCAGAAATTATCAGTAATATTGATACGCTTGAATATCAAGTGTATAAGGCAGTAAAAAAGCCTATGGATAACAGGGCAGCCAAGAGGTTAATCACATCCTATATTAATTACGCCACCACCTTTCCTAAGGATACAATGGCGGTAAAGTATTGGTTTAAAGCGGCTCAGTCTCAAGTCGATTTAGGAAATAGTTTAGGGGCAATAAAATCGCTGGATAGCTTGGTAGTGAATTATCCTAATTCTAAAATTGCCCCTTCAGCATGGCAATTTATGGCTTTTATCTATGACGACCGCCTGGGTAATATTAATATGGCAAGAGCTTGTTTGGATTCCCTCATTTACAAATACCCTAATAATAAATTGGTGAATAATGCTAAAGCCTATAAACAAACTTTAGGGAAAAGTCCGGAAGAAATTATTCTGGAAATGGAAAATAAAGTTAAAAATAGTAAGGATAAAGCCTCAAAAAAATAATACAGAGCACATAATGATGACTAAAACGGAAAAACAATTTGATGAGAATATTGCGCTATGCCGTGAGATTTTTTACAAAAAAGCCAAGGATTATGGAACTTCATGGCGCATATTACGCCCATCGAGCCTTACCGATCAATTATTTATCAAGGCCAATCGCATAAGAAGTATCGAGGAGAAAGGTATTCATAAGGTTGAAGAGGGTATTAAGGAAGAGTTTATAGCCATTGTTAATTATTCGGTTATGGCGTTGATTCAGATTAATAAAAAACCTCAGGGAGGAGAAGACTCTCGAATGCCATTGGAAGAAGTGATGCAGCTTTATGACAGATATATTATTGAAGCTAAGAATCTTATGCTTAATAAAAATCACGACTATGGAGAGGCATGGCGAGATATGCGCATATCTTCTCTCACGGATATTATTTTGATGAAGCTGTTTCGTTTAAAGCAAATTGAAGACAATATGGGCAAAACAATTATCTCGGAAGGTCCGGAGGGTAGCTATAACGATATTCTTAACTATGCCATGTTTGCTTTAATTAAAATTGGCGAAGAGGAAAAGAAATAAATTGTATTGAAGTAAAATCGCTTGCTTTCTAGCCGGATGAAAATAGAGCGTGTTGGCATTAAAATAGTATAAATCGATGGCCGACTTAATAGTAGTTATTGATGCTATTTTATTAAATTAACAAATCTTAAGTGGGTGAAATAGTTTAATTAAAATTAGTAAGATTATGGAAAATAGTAATGGATTTGTAAATCACAAGAATAATGAATCAGTATGGATAAGCTGGTTTTTTCTTGGTCTGAATCTAGGAGCAGCATTTCTTATTTCTAAAGTTGAATCATATAGCCTATGGTTTCTTATATGGCTATTGATAGATATGGTTCTTGCCATTGTATGGGCGCGAA
The DNA here is from genome assembly GCA_015493685.1 of Bacteroidales bacterium. Classification (GTDB taxonomy): domain Bacteria; phylum Bacteroidota; class Bacteroidia; order Bacteroidales; family UBA1556; genus UBA6267. The sequence goes on along the minus strand of WGCS01000140.1, from coordinate 6,555 downwards.
AAATTAACGGAACGGTATTAACCATAAGTCGTTTGTTATTAGGGCTTTTATTTATTTATTCCGGTTTTGTTAAGGGGGTGGATCCATTGGGTACTCAATTCAAAATTGAAGATTATTTTTATGCTTATGGTATTGCCTGGGCTGCTCCTTCGGCACTGCTGTTGTCGGTACTGCTTAATGCCACTGAGTTTTCTATAGGGGCACTTCTTTTTTTTCGTATTAAAACCAAATGGGTGAGCTGGCTGGCTATACTTATGATGTTACTGTTTACAATAACTACATTATATGATGCGCTATATAGTCCTGTGCCGGATTGTGGCTGTTTTGGTGATGCATTGATAATATCAAATTGGCAAACTTTTTATAAAAATTTAGTTATAGATTCTTTTGTGCTATTGATATTATTGCGTCGATTCGATTTTCGGGAATATAGCTCTAAAATATTGGAGTGGTCCTCATTGGCAGTGATTGTAATTGGATTTATTTTATTTGAAAATTATAATATTAATAATCTTCCTATCGTTGATTTTCGTTCATGGAAAGTGGGCAATCGACTTATTCCCGAGCACCCATTGCCTGTTAGATACTTTTTAACATATAAGAATAAGAAAACCGGTGAGGAAAAAGAATACTTAAGTAAGGAATTACCTTGGCAAGATTCTACTTTTATTGCTGACTGGAAATGGCTCTCTTCACGAGAGGAGGATCCCAATGTTGGCGAGATGAATATCTTCCCCATGTTGGATAAACAAGGGAATGATGTCTCCAAGGAAATAGCTAAGGATACCAATTTCGTTTTTATCTTTTCCATTTATGATATTGATAAGGTTTCGCCAAAAATTGTTCCGGTGCTAAATCAGTTTTATCATGATGCAGTGAGTAAAGGCTATGAAGTAGTGGTGTTAAATAGTAATTTGCCTGAGGATTATCAACGTTTTAAGAAAACTTATTCTTTGGCCGATTTTCCGGTATTGAATAGTGATGATACTGCTTTGAAAGCAGCAGTGCGATCCAATCCAGGTTTGATAGTGATAAAATCGGGTAAGGTTATCGCCAAATATCATTATACTAATTTCCCCTCTTTGAATGCTTTAATAAAAAAGTTTGATGATTAGTTTTATCTTAAAAAGACTTTTGAGTGGAATACTAGTCCTATTGGGAGTATTAAGTGTTGTATTTTTTCTTTTTAATGTTTTGCCTGGTGATCCTGCCCGTATGATGTTGGGGCAAAGGGCAGATAGTGCTTCGGTGGCCGCTATTAATCACGACTTGGGCCGCGATAAACCTATGATAGTACAATACTTCAATTACCTTAACGATTTATCACCCATATCGGTTCACAATAGCAATAATACGGCTAGCTTTTGGTATCTTGATACCAATAAATATGCTTCGGCTAAAGTATTGTTTCCCATTTCGTCATCAAAAGTAATAGTACTTAAAGCTCCTTACCTTCGTCGCTCGTATCAGAATTCACGTCCGGTGAGTGAAGTGTTAATGGAGGCATTTCCAAAAACTGCTCTTCTGGCGATTGTTGCCATTAGTATAGCTTTGTTTATAGGCTTAATAGTGGGCGTTTTGTCGGCAATATATAAAGATACATGGTTTGATAAATCAGCTATGGTATTAAGTGTGTTGGGAATGTCACTTCCCAGTTTTTTTGCAGCAATACTCTTTGCGTGGATTTTTGCCTTCGTATTGGCGCCTTATACCGGCTTGAGTATGTTTGGTAGTTTATATTCTGTGGATGATTTTGGAAGAGGAGAATATATTAATTTGAAGAATTTGATATTACCGGCCATAGTTTTGGGAATACGTCCTTTGGCTATTGTGGTAGAACTGACAAGGAGCTCTCTTCTTGAAGTAATGTCACAGGATTATATTCGTACCGCTAAAGCAAAAGGATTGAGCCGCTTTAAAGTGCTTACTAAACATGCTATGCGAAATGCATTAAATCCTGTGGTTACTGCAATTTCCGGATGGTTGGCTTCCCTTATGGCAGGTGCCGTATTTGTTGAATATGTTTTCGATTGGAAAGGAGTAGGGGTTGCTATTGTTAATGCGCTTAATAAATATGATTTTCCTGTGGTGATGGGTGCTGTATTGATGATTTCTATGATTCTTGTTATAATAAATATCTTTGTGGATATTCTATATGCTTTCTTGGATCCACGTATTCGACTTTATTAATGCTGGCTTTATCTTTGATTATGGGCAGTACCATAGACAATATTATGCAAGCGTTGTGGCTGATGTGATTTTGGTTTTATCTTCCTCTTCCAGGAAATTGAAAATAAAAAAAGGCAAGCCGTTGGGCTTGCCTTTTAAGGATAATAGATAAAAATTATTTATCAGTATCGGGTATAGCTTCAGCAGTTTCAGAGGTTTCTTCAGCCTCAACACTGTCATTAGCAATTACTTCCTTAGTTACTTTTTTATCGATTACTTTTTCACCATTAACAACGGAAGAGGTAGAAGTAGTAGTGATTTTGATAGTAGTTCCATCATCTTGTGTAACTGTGTTAACACTTATTTCAGTGTTTTTGCTGTTATCAGTAGGAACAACATCGGTACTACTAAGATTAATAGCGATACTAGGAGCAATAATCAGGGCTACTACACTCATCAGTTTAATTAAGATATTCAAAGAAGGACCGGAAGTATCTTTAAAAGGGTCTCCTACGGTATCTCCAACAACAGCAGCTTTATGTACTTCAGAACCTTTGCCATAAGTAACACCGTCAACTTCGATGCCGTCTTCAACCATTTTTTTAGCATTGTCCCATGCACCTCCTGCATTGGATTGGAATATAGCCATCAATACACCGGTAACTGTAACACCGGCAAGCAAACCGCCAAGCATTTCAGGGCCACCTAAGAAACCAACTACTACTGGAGTTAATATGGCAAGGACACCGGGTAAAACCATCTCCCTAATGGAGGCAGAGGTAGATATTGCTACACATTTTTCATACTCGGCAACGCCATCGGCTTTTTGAAAAATAATTAATTCTTCGGGAGTAGCTTTCGACATATCAGCATCATATTTTTTCATGATTACCAATGCGTCTCTAAGGGCAGGAATATGTTTAAATTGTCGTCGAACTTCTTCAATCATTGCCATTGCAGCTCTACCAACGGCACTCATTGCCATCGCTGAGAATACGAATGGAAGCATACCTCCAACGAGTAGGCCGGCCATTACTGTTGATTTTGAAATGTCGATGCTGGTAATATTAGCTTGTTGCATAAATGCTGAGAATAAAGCTAAGGCTGTTAATGCCGCTGATGCAATGGCAAATCCTTTACCAATGGCGGCAGTCGTATTTCCTACTGCATCAAGCTTGTCGGTACGTTTACGAACTTCTTTGGGAAGGTCAGCCATTTCTGCAATACCTCCCGCATTATCAGAGATAGGTCCATAGGCATCAACAGCAAGTTGAATACCCGTATTGGCCAGCATACCTACAGCAGCAATGGCAATACCATAAAGACCTGCATAATAATAGGATAAGATAATAGCTGTGGCAATAAGTAAGATTGGGATGGCTGTTGACATCATTCCAACACTTAATCCTGCAATGATGTTAGTGGCGGGACCGGTAACAGACTGACGGGTAATTAAAGTAACAGGTTTTGTTCCTGTGCCTGTATAATATTCTGTAATTTTACCTACTCCTAATCCAGCCAATAAACCAACTATGGTAGCAATAAATACGCCCATAGAGGTAAACTCTTTACCATGGTACATCCATGTTTCAGGAAGGAATTCTTTGATTAGAAAGTAAGAAGCAATAACCATTAAACCGGCAGAAAAGAATTCTCCCATATTAAGTGCTTTCTGAGGATTGCCTCCTTCTTTTACTTTTACAAAGAAAGTGCCTATTACAGAAAGAACAATTCCTGTTGCTGCAAGGGATAAGGGTAAGTATATTGCCCCAAGTTTAAAGCTTGCAAATTCAGGAAGTTGAAAGAACATGATCCCCAATACCATTGTGGCAATAATTGAACCCACAAAAGATTCAAAAAGGTCAGCACCCATACCGGCAACATCACCTACGTTATCACCTACGTTATCAGCGATTGTAGCAGGGTTTAAAGGATGGTCTTCTGGAATGCCGGCTTCAACTTTTCCTACCAAATCGGCACCAACATCAGCAGCTTTGGTATAAATACCTCCACCAACACGGGCAAAAAGAGCAATGGATGATGCTCCCAGAGAAAATCCGGATAACACATTTAATAATACAGTAACGCCTGATATTGAATTAATATCATATATTTCTGCATAGAAAATAAAAAGTCCACTAAGCCCAAATACACCTAAGGATACAACTCCTAATCCCATTACGGAACCACCGGAGAATGCTACTTCAAGGGCACGATTTAATGATGTTCGAGCAGCATGAGTAGTTCTTACATTAGCTTTAGTTGCTATTCGCATACCAATAAAACCGGCTAATGCTGACATAAAAGCTCCTACTACAAAGGATAATGCAACATATCCACTACTGGTAGTTTCGGTGTTGCCTTTGTAGATTAATAGGATGGCTACTGACAATACAAATATTGATAATACTTTGTATTCCGCTTTGAGGAAGGCCATTGCTCCATCAGCAATGTTTTTTGCAATAGTGGCCATCTTTTGATTGCCCACATCTTGTTTTTTTACCCATGACGATTTCATGAACATAAACAAAAAGCCTATGACTGAAGCCGTGGGGATTAAGTAAAATAAATAATCCATTCTAATTTAGTTGAGTTTAAAGGTTTATATTAATTATAATGCTTATTATGATTTTATAAGCGCAAATGTAAATAAAAAGACGTGTATTTTTACATACAATTTAGTGATATTACTTAGCTTGATTGTTGTGATAGATTAAATATATTCTGTATGTCCGTATTCCATCATAACCCTGTAATGCTTGCAATCACTAACCTGTCGAAGATTCGCTCACCAAAATACCTTCGATTTAGCTTGTAAACAAACTCATTTAAATATAGTTGTAAATACTTTCTTTTGATTTTGTGATAGTTACCTACAAAATTCCTTTTTGCGTTACTAATGGCTATGTGAACCCATTTCAAGGTTTCTTTGGTGGTTTGTTCATTTGATTTTTCACTTAAATGTATCTCTACGTAGTCAGCTATATTTACGTATGATGTGCTCTTGTCTGTGAATACAATAGTTTGCTCGTTACTAATTGATTTTTTGAACATATCATCCGTTCCATCTGATTTATGGTCATCTAGCACTTTTGCCTTGAAATATCTACATTGTCTATCTACTTTACCCGTTTCAACATCTTCTAAAACAGTACTTTCTGCCATAATCATAACATTAGATTTGGTTTTACTTCCTCGTCCAGCCTTTTGTGTTTTATGATCATGCTCTGAAGCTTCAATAGTAAAATACCCCTCATCCATTTCTATCATTCCTTCTAAGGTATAACGGTCGTCTCTATTACCCATTGCTTTGCGTAACTTGTGAACCATAGCCCATACTGGTTCGTAGCGCTTCAAACCTAATTGTCGTTGTATTTCTTTACTGGAAAACCCTTTCTTTGTTGCACTCAGAAGAAACATGGTTTTATACCATATTAGAAATGACAAGTTTGAGCTTTGCATTACTGTTCCACTTCGTAAGGAGGTTCGGCTTCTACACTGTTTACATTCATAACTCCACCTGCTTTTTATCCAGTAATGTTCTGTGTGCCCGCACTTTTTACATACGACCCCAACCTTATCTCGTTCTTCTTTAAAATGATTCCTGCAGCTTTCTTCGCTGTCAAAATTGGCTGTAAAATTGAATATATTCATTGCTTTATAATTTCCTCAAAGATAAGCATTTATTTTTAATTATGGGTGATTACGGACATACAAAAATATATTTTAACTTTTCAAAAAATGCAAATAAAATTCACGTTTTTTTCTACTTGTATAACTTACATAAATTCAGAAGTAATCAATGATAGTGCTTTGTAAATATGTTAATATGCTCTCTCAATAATTGGGGTTTGCTTCAAGTTAAAAAATATACATTTGTATATGGCATATTGCCAGTTGGGCTTTCCTTTTTTTCTTGCCTAATCCTCCTTTTTGTATTTCCTATTTTCTGGAAAAAGTATGAAAGAAAAAAATTATAACAATAAGTTCCAGTGTAAATTGTAGATATTGTCTTTTGTGCTAAATATAGAAACCATAAAGCCGGAGGAAAGGTGGAACGCGAAGGGATTGACTGCGTCGAATCTTCGATTTCGCGCACCAGCGGGGGGAATGGTAGTGAGGGATATTGGAACGCGAAGGGATTGACTGCGTCGAATCTTCGATTTCACGCACCAGCGGGGGGGTAAATTGCATGGGTTTTGATAAGCATTAGTTATACCAAGCTGCTAAAGCAATCATAAAACTAAGATTTGTCACTCTCGCAAATGATATGCCTTATATTGAAATAATTAAAAACCTAGTTATCAACTATCTATATGTTATTTAAAAAACAATACTAATAAATTCTCATAAAATTTACTTTGTATTATGAATAAAGGTTTTATC
>WGCS01000139.1 GCA_015493685.1 Bacteroidales bacterium | reverse complement strand
AAATTAATAATTTATAGTAATTTTGCACTTCTATACCAAAATTGATGGTGTAGTTTGAACACAGACAGGTAGAGTAACAAACATTGATTGTTTTCGGTTTCTTTTTAATTGAATAGCTGAAAAAGCATAGGAATATTTATTGTAGCTAGAATGTAGCCGTTGAAATTAGTATAATTGATTAGGGTATATTGCGATAAAAGGGTATGCTGATGATTCCTTTATATTTGAAATTTCCTTGCTTGATTTTCTGCTAAGGATGATGGTATATATTGAATAAAATCGAAAACTAGAGTGTTAATTATTGTGTTTGTTTATTTTAATGAGTGATTATTTTGCTAAGGCATATTGCAATAGCTAATCTGATTTATATATATATTTATGAAATTTATTAGACGACTTCTCAATTCGGTTGAATTAAAACTCACCGTGCCGATTATAGTAATATTTTTAATTGTTCTTACTCTTGGATTAACAAGTAAGATAAGGGATTATAATCATAATCAAGCGGTTAACACTAAAATCATTGCAAAGGATATATTTACTGAGTTCAAAAATACGGTCAGCTCAGAGAGTAATACAGCCACTTTTGTGGCTGCTATTTATTCCGCTTTTCCTGAGGTTATTGAATCTTTCAAATCTTACTATTTAGAGAAAGATTTAACGAAGTCTAATAAATTACTAAAAGAAATAGTAGCAGCAAACTTAAAGAAAGTAAAAAAGCTTACGGATACTGAGCCGGGAATTAGTTTTGTGACAGATGATAATACCGTATTATACAGTAATTGGATAAGTCAAGAGATAAATGCTGTAAATGGAAATACCATTTCACGAGCGGTGGAGAAGATTATGCGGCCGGTTAAGGGCATTGCTGTGGGGCAGAAAGGTATAGTAGTCGTTTCAGCAGTACCTGTTTTCAATAATAGGGATGAATTTTTGGGTACCGTAGAAACCACTTTTCCAATTGAATCAATGTTTGATAAAACAAGTAGTAGTAAAGAGGAAAGTTTTGCCGTGTTTCTTAATCAAGAGCAGTTGAATAGAGCTGTAGCTTTGGGTTATTCACCGAAAATTGCTGGTAAAACTTTCGAGTTGGGTAATTATTCAATGGTGAATGCATCAGCAGATTTTAAACCTATGCAAGCGCTTAAGAATGGAATCTCCTTTGAAAAAGGCCGGTCCAATTATTTGAAAATAGGTGATTATTATTATTTGCTTTTTCCTTTGGCAGATTATAGTGGAGATACCATTGGAATGATTGCAATACAAATTAATATTAGCAATAGTATATTGATATTGAAACACCGAATTAGAACTTTAATTTTAATAGGGTTAGTTGCTTTTTTAATTATTCTATTGGTTATTCATACTGGGATATACAATTTTGCAATTAAACCTATTCGCGAATTAAGTAAGGATATTCAGGAAATTGCCAAGGGAAAATTGGTGGATAGAATAGAAGGAAGCGAGAAAAGTGTTATGGCTGACATCTATAAAGCATTTAATATTATGCTAAATCGTTTGGTTGTTACCAGCAAGTTTGCAGAGGAAATAGGAGATGGAAATTTTGATGCTCAACTTGGTAGCATTAGTGAAGGCGATGTGATGAGCATGGCTTTGATTGAGATGAAGAATAAATTGATTATAGCTAAAGATCTTGAGGCTAAGAATAAAAAAGAAGAGGCGAATAGGACATGGGCAGCCAAAGGCTTGGCATTTTTCAGTGAAATATTGCGTTCCAAAGAGGAAGATATTGATGCTCTCTCCGAGAGTATTATTGCTAATTTGGTTAAGTATACCGGTTCAAATCAAGGGGCAATATTTATTGTGTCGGAGGAGAATACTTTAAAATTAACAGGAGCCTATGCTTACGATAGAAAAAAATGGATTCACAAAGAGATATCGATGGGAGAAGGATTGGTAGGAACCTGTGCTCTGGAAAGGGAGACTATTTTCTTAACAGATATTCCTCAAGATTATATTACTATTTCTTCGGGTTTAGGAACGGCAAACCCCAATGCAATTATTATTGTGCCACTTAAAATTGAGGATAAAATATTTGGTGTAGTGGAATTGGCCTCTTTTACAGTATATGAAGACTATCAAATTAAGTTTGTGGAGGAGTTGGCAGAAAGCATCGCTTCGGCATTGAATACGGCAAAAACAAATTTGATTACCTCCCGCTTGCTAATACAATCAAAAATCCAAGCTGAAGAATTAGCTTCGCAGGAAGAAGAATTGCGACAAAATTTGGAAGAAATGCAGGCTACAGAGGAACAATTGAATTATAATTATTCTGAACTAAAGAAAAAGAATAATGAGATGAATGCACAATTGGATGTGATGAATGCTTCTGCTTTGGTTTCTAAAACCGATTTGAGAGGAATAATTACCTATGTCAATGATTTGTTTTGCCAAGTATCGGGATATTCGCGTGAGGAACTTATTGGGAGAAGCCATAATATCATAAGGCATCCTGATATGCCAAAGCCCGCTTTCGAAGATTTATGGGATACCGTCAAGTCTGGGAAGATATGGTCTGCTAAGGTAAAAAATAGAACTAAAGGTGGGGATTCTTATTGGGTAGATGCCCATGTTGGTCCCATCAGAGACAAGGATAATAAAATTGCTGAATATATTGCTATTCGCTATCTTATAACAGATTATATAGATGATAAAGCAACTCTTAGAAGTCTTTTTGAGGCTTATAATATAAAGTTTGAGAGGAACTAATTACTGAATTTAATTATTCCTTGCTTATTAAAATAGTACTCAATTCAACGAGTCATAAATAATGGCGTTCAATAGTATATTTAGGGTCTGCTGAAAAGCTCAGAAGCTATGCGTTGAGCCTGTCGAAACGTGCGTATATTTTTTGATTTTCAAAATGCTGTAGGTTATTGACATTCTAATGGTAATAAATCCTTTTTGAGCCACAGAATAAGCGAATATTTTTTCGTTATTTTCGCATTATGCAAACGATTCGAGATACAGTTTGGTGGATTACAGGGGCAAGTTCCGGAATAGGGCGAAGTTTAGCTTTGTATGTTCTTACTAATGGTGGCAATGTAGTGTTGTCTTCGCGTAATAGTGAAGCCTTGGAACGTCTTGCCGTCGAGGCAGGAGTCTCCGGCGATAGGTATTTGGTATTGCCATTGGATTTGGAGAGCATGGAAGGGATAGAAATTAAAGTGCATAAGGTATTGTCCAAATTTTCTCATATAGATTTCTTAATAAATAATGGCGGCATAAGTCAGCGTTCCTTGGCCTCTGAAACAGATATTGCAGTGGATAGACGTATTATGGAAACCAATTTTTTTGGAAGTGTTATCCTCACTAAAGCGGTACTGCCGGTGATGATTAAACAACATAAAGGTCATATTGCAGTGGTAAGTAGTGTAGTTGGTAAATTTGGTTTTCCATTGCGTTCGGCCTATAGTGCGAGCAAGCAGGCTTTGCACGGTTTCTTTGAAAGCTTGCGTGCAGAAAATGTTTCTAACAATATTAAAGTGAGCATTATCATCCCGGGGCGTATCAATACTGCTGTTTCTAATAATGCCCTTTCCAAGGATGGAACGGCTTATGGTATGCTCGACCAAGGGCAGGCCAAAAGCATGAGCCCTGATAAGGCAGCTCCCATAATTGTAAAGGGAATTCTAAAAGAAAAGAAAGAGATTATGGTGGGAGGAAAAGAATTGCTGATGGTATATATTCACCGATTTATACCACGTTTGTATTATTATTTGGCAAATAAAGTGAGTGCTACATAAATGAAGGTAAGAGCTGAAAAAATAGTTTTGCAATTTTTGTTGGGAGTATTATTTCTCCTTAATAGTGCTGTTGTGGATGCTCAGCATCAATTTGTTGTGCCCACTTCTAGATTGGTATCAGCGGATACTTCCTGGCTTTTTATTCCCCATAAGGCCAATGCATTTCAGCAGAAAAAATTCCCGATTATTATTATGCTTCACGGTTATGGTGGAAATTACAAACAGTGGAATAATATTGTTGATTTGCAGAAATATGCTGATAAGTATCAAGTCTATATTGTTTGTCCTGATGGTTTAAAAGACTCATGGTATTTTGATAGCCCAACACAGGCAAACTCACAGTTTGAGAGCTTTTTTATTAAAGAATATCTACCCTATATAAAAGCAAATTTCCCCATCGATACTCAGGCTGTTTTCATTACCGGTTTAAGCATGGGCGGATATGGAGCAATGTATTTATTTTTAAGGCACCCTGACTTATTTGCTTCTGCAGGAAGTACTTCCGGAGTATTGGATTTAAATGCTTCCTCTCTCAAATATTCCAGTTTAAGTGATAAACTGGGAGAATATCCGGCCTTTAAAAAGCGTTTTGACGCATTCTCTCCCATAAATTTATTGCAAAATATCAAGTTTTCGGATAAGCCTATCATCTTTGATTGTGGCAATCGGGATCATTTATATCAAGCCAATAAAGCTTTTAAAGCGGCTTGTGACTCTCTTTATGTCAATGCTTTTTATTTCAGTTTTCCCGGGCGCCACAATCGCTTATATTGGCGAAAAAGTATTTATTGGCATTTTGTCTTTTTCAATCGTATTTATCTAAATATGATGAGAAATTAGTGCCAATAATATTCTGTGTTGGACTAAGAAAAGCCCTTGTATAATACATCCTAAAAAGGATGTATCTTTGCCACCAATTATTTTTTAAAACTACTGTTGTGAATTTTGAGGAACTAAATATTAATAAAGCATTGTTAAATGCTTTACACGATTTGGATTATATGTATCCAACGCCTATACAGAAAGAGGCTTTTTCTGTGGTGATGTCGGGGCGTAATATGATTGGAGTAGCCCAAACGGGTACCGGAAAAACCTTTGCCTATTTATTGCCTATTCTTAGAATGCTTAAGTTCTCGAAACAACGTGATCCAAGGATTTTGATACTTGCTCCAACACATGAGCTTGTAATTCAGATTGTTAATGAAATAGACAAGCTTACGACCTATTCTAATTTACGTGCTTTAGCAGTTTTTGGGGGTGGAAATATCAATAAACAAAAGCAAGCGGTATATGATGGTACCGATATTTTGGTAGCCACGCCGGGACGGTTGTTGGATATTGCCTATACCGGTATTTTAAGCTTAAAGTCAATTCAGAAGTTGGTAATCGATGAGGTGGATGAAATGTTAAGCTTAGGTTTTCGTACTCAGATAAACAGTATTTTTGGAATATTGCCACCAAAAAGGCAGAACCTGATGTTTTCTGCTACCTTAAGCCCCGATGTGGAAAAATTAATATCCAATGCTTTTGTTAATGCAGTTAAAGTTGAAGTGGCCTCCCATGGTACTCCTTTGGAACGAATAATACAGAAAGCATATCATGTTCCTAATTTTAATACTAAAGTAAATCTTCTGGAAGAAATGCTTTTACAAGAGGATTTTAAAAAGGTATTGGTTTTTGTTAAAACAAAAAAGTTGGCGGATAGATTGTATGAGCAAATCAACTTTAGATTACCGGATAAGTTGGGAGTAATTCATTCTAATAAGGCGCATAACACCAGATTAAACGCAGTAAAGAATTTTGAGAACGAGAATTTCAAGGCCTTAATTGCCACTGATATTATTGCTCGTGGTATGGACCTCGCTGATGTTAGCCATGTGATAAATTTTGATCTTCCTGAAACACAAGGCGATTATATGCATCGTATTGGTAGAACCGGACGTGCCGATAATGACGGTATTGCCATTTCGTTTATCAATGAGGTTGAGGAAGAATACCGGCAAAATATTGAGGAGATGATGAGGATGGAGATTCCTATTTTCGATTTGCCTGATACGGTGGAAATCTCCGGTGAATTTTCAGAAGAAGATAAGCCAAAGGAAAAATCCAATAAGCAGCTTGTTAAAGCACCCTCAATAAACCAGTCGAAGGGCGCATTCCATGAAAAAAGTGACAAAAACAAGAAAAAGAATAGTGGAAGTGCCAGTCGCCATAAGGCTAAGTATAAAAAATCGGGTAAGAAGATAAAATATTCTCGCAAACGTTAATTTATTACTTTAAAGCGAAAGAAGATATATAATCTGCTGTGGAGAGTAACAGCATGCCAATAAGGTGTTTAAAATTACCTGTATGGTGTTGATTATAGAATAATTACCTAATTTCTTCTATTTCTATACGATAGTCGTATTGTAAATCTTCGTGTAATGTGCTAAGTGCTTTTTCTATTTTTATTAACTGACGTTGAAATAGATTCTCCATCGCAGTACTCTTATCCCAAGCGATGGGCAGTTGATTCATCTGATGGCAAAAATAGAGTAGAATCTCTACTTCTGTTTGCTTCTGTCCGGAATATTTTATGTATTTGTTGGCGTTACGTAATACCTTCCGAATTGTTTTCTTTGCCAAAAATAAGCTGGTGGTATTGAGTTTACTAAAACCTTCATCTAGTTGAGATTTTACCGAAGCGATATAACTTTTTTCATCGTCAGCTTCAAAAAGGAGATAGGTAAGTAATTCTTTATTCTCCAATTTATATTTAGCTAATCGTAAACAAAGCGCTTCTACTTTGGCAGGAGGTACCTCCGACAAGGCCATTCTTATTTGTTTTAAGCTTGCTGATTTCATGCAGTAAAAGTAGTGTAAATCTCGTTTAAAACTAATGCGCAAAAATCTTACCTTTGTTTCCTAATTCTTCGTATAAATATATGCATTTTTATCATCCTGAATTTCTTTATGGATTAGCGGCTATGCTAATCCCACTAGTGATACATCTCTTTAATTTTAAGCGATTTAAAAAGGTGTATTTTTCCAATGTTAGCTATCTGAAAGAAATTCATCAACAAAGCAAGAGACATTCGCAGTGGAGGCATATTCTTATTATGATTCTGCGTATGATTATTATTGCCTCTGTGGTAATTGCTTTTGCTCAGCCTTATTTGATCGATAAAATGAGTAAAGAAGATACTCATGGAGAAGAAGCTTACGTTTCTATTTTTGTGGACAACTCATTTAGTATGCAAGCGAGGGGATTGCAAGGGAGCCTTTTTGATGAGGCTCGATTGTTGGCGCGCAAAATAGCGTTGTCATATTCCATATCAAATCATTTTCGCTTATTGACCAATGAGGGGGCTACCTTTTCGTATGAGTTTGTTAATAGAGAGGTGTTTTTTGAACAATTGGAGAATTTAAAGGTGGGCAATGCGAGTCTTCCCTTTGCGCACTTTCCCAATTTATTAAACGATTTTGCCCCGGAGCAAAATAGAAAGGAACAGTTATTCGTTATTTCCGACTTTCAGAAATCGCAGGCCAATATTAAATCATGGGCGAAAGATACCGCCATTGAATTTCACCTTATTCCCCTTAAAGCAGCAGATCAAGGCAATGTCTTTGTTGATTCAGTTTGGTTTGAGTCACCACTTTTGCAAAGTGGTCATCCGATAAAAGTGTGGGCTGACATTCAAAATCAATCGGATAAGCGACTCGAAGATATTCCCATTAGTTTAAAAATAATGGGCAAAAAAAAGAATGTGGCTACTGTTTCCATTGATGCTTTTGGTCACAAAAAGATTTCCTTTATTTTTGAAATGGGGAAGGAGGGGTTTTATGCGGCGAGTATTAATGTGCAAGATTATCCGGTGGTATATGACGATGTATTTTATTTTGCGTTTCATCTGCAGCAGCATACTCCCGTATTGTGTATTTCTTCGGAGCATTCTAATGATGATATAGCCACTTATTTACATAGTGATAGTGTTTTTGTTCCTAAGTTTATGTCGGAAAAGAGTATTAACTATAGCGATTTTAGATTGTATAAAGATATTATTCTCAATGGATTAAGCTCTTTTTCTCCCGGATTAATTATCGAATTGAAAAATCAACTTAGGGCAGGAGCCTCCATTGTTATTATTCCTTCGTTATCCAATTCAATTCGCACTTTAAATACTCTCTATTCTCAATTAGGATTGCCTCAAGTAAAGGCTGTGGATAGCCTGAAAAGAAAGATGGCCTTTATTGAACTCAATAGTAACGAGTTTAATGCTATTTTTAATTTATCAAAACATCAACATAAATTGGATGATAATACCGATTTTCCCTATTTTAAGGAGCTGTTTATTACGCCACATAATAGTAAGAGTGATGTGCTGATTGCCGACGAAGCTAATACTCCTATTTTGTCAAAAACAAAAGTTTATAATGGAAGAGTATATTGCTTTTATACTCCATTTGAAAATAAAGTGAGTAATATTACTACTCATGCTATATTTGTTCCTTTGTTTTTTAATCTTTTGCAACAACAGAGATCAACGACGCCTCCGTATTTTTATTTGGGGACAAATAAAGAATGTCGTTTAAGTTATATTGCGCAACAAGGTAATGAAAGTATTATTATGAAGAAATGGAATGATTCCTTGGAATTTATTCCACAATATCGTCTGCAACAGGCCAGCTTAATTTTATCTTTTCATCATAGCCCAAATAGGGTTGGAGCATACCAACTGTTGATAAATAATAAACTCAAATCGATACTGTCTTTTAACTATAATAGAAAGGAATCCTATTTAAATTATTTAAGGTCGAAAGAGATAAAAAATATGATTCTTGCAAAAGCAACGAATATTGATGTTCTACCTGTTGATAATAAGGGTTTTGGCCTTGAATTGTCACAGACAAAAGATAGTTTTCCTTTGTGGAAATTATTTATTATTATTGCGTTAGTCTTTTTGATAATTGAATTATTTTTGTTGCGTTATAGCAAATAGAGTAAAAGAACGAATATGAACGAGGAAAAAATTGCTTCAGGGGAAGAATTGGAAGAGAATAAAGAACAAAATTCAAATGATGATAATTCATTGTCAACTATTACCACCATTACGGGATTGTACGAAGATTGGTTTTTGGATTATGCTTCTTATGTAATTCTTGAGCGTGCTGTACCCGATATTCGTGATGGCTACAAACCGGTGCAACGAAGGTTGTTGCATGCCATGAAAGAGATGGATGACGGGCGATATAATAAGGTGGCAAATATTATTGGTCACACAATGAAATATCATCCGCATGGCGACCGCTCCATTGGTGATGCCTTGGTGCAAATGGGGCAGAAAAATCTTCTTATTGATACTCAGGGAAACTGGGGCAATATTCTCACGGGAGATTCTGCTGCTGCTCCTCGTTATATTGAGGCCAGACTGAGTAAATTTGCTTTGGAAGTTGTTTTTAATGCAAAAACAACGGAGTGGAACCTTTCTTATGATGGTAGAAATAAAGAACCCGAAGCCTTACCCGTTAAATTTCCGATGCTTTTGGCAATGGGTATTGAAGGTATTGCTGTGGGCTTAGCTTCTAAAATTTTACCTCATAATTTTAATGAGCTTATTGATGCTTCGATAAATTATCTACAGGGAAAGTCTTTCGTGCTTTACCCTGATTTTCTCACTGGAGGCTTTGCCGATGTGAGTAGGTATAATGATGGGTTAAGGGGTGGAAAAATAAGGGTAAGAGCTCGAATCAATAAAAAAGACAATAAAACTTTGGTAATTACCGAAATTCCCTTTACTACCAATACTTCCACGCTTATCGATTCTATTGTGTCGGCAAACGACAAAGGAAAGATAAAGATTAAGAAAATAGAAGATAATACCGCTGAAAATGTAGAGATTGTTATTCGACTTGGGACCAATGTGTCGCCGGATCAAACCATCGATGCACTTTATGCTTTTACTCGCTGCGAGGACTCTATTTCTCCTAACTCAACGGTTATCTATGATAATAAGCCCGTTTTTCTTGGGATGAAGGAGATACTTAAGATAAGTACTGATCAAACGGTGCAGCTCTTGAAGAGAGAATTGGAAATAAAGCGGGAAGAGTTAATGGAGAAATGGCATTTTTCCTCCCTGGAGAAAATATTTATTAAGGAACGGCTGTATCGGGATATTGAAGAGGCAGAAAGCTTTGAACAGGCGATAGATATTATTGATAAAGCCCTCGATCCATATAAAAAGCTATTCAAGAGGGAGATACTACGAAAGGACATCGAAAGGCTTACGGAAATTAGAATTCGCCGTATTTCAAAATATAATGAATTTAAGGCTGATGAAATAATCAAAGGACTGGAGGATGAAATTGAGGAAGTGGAAAATTATCTGGCTCACCTGATTGAATTTGCCATTGCCTATTTTAAAAGAATTAAATCTAAATTTGGGAAAGGAAAAGAACGAAAAACAGAACTCAGAAGTTTTGATAATATCAATGCGGCAGCAGTAGCAGTTAATAATGTTAAGTTGTATATGAATCCTGAAGAAGGTTTTGTGGGTACCAGCTTACGCAAAGACCAATTTGTAACAGATTGTTCTGATATTGACGATATTATTGTCTTCCTCGAAAATGGAACTTTTATGGTAACAAAGGTATCGGATAAGTCTTTTGTGGGAAAAGGAATTATTTATGCCGGGATACTTAAACGCAACGATAATAGAACCGTCTATAATATGGTTTATCGTGATGGTAAAGTGGGCAATAATTATATTAAACGTTTTTCGGTTACCTCGGTTACACGTGATAAAATATATACTCTTACCAAAGGAACAGAAGGAACTAAAGTGCTCTATTTTACTGCTAATCCCAATGGTGAGGCTGAGATTATTAAAATTAAATTGCGTCCTCGTCCCAAATTGAAAAAATTATATTTCGATTTTGATTTTAGCGAATTGGCCATTAAAGGTCGTTCTGCCAAAGGAAATATTCTTACTAAAAATATGATTAGCAAGATTACCCTCAAAGAAGGCGGCGTTTCTACTCTTGGTGCGCGTGACCTTTGGTTCGATCCTACTGTTAAAAGGATAAATAGCTCCGAGAGGGGACGCTATTTAGGTGCTTTTGCCGCTGAAGACCAATTACTTAATGTTATTTCTACGGGTGATTTTATTACCACCGGACAGAATTTAAATACACATTTTTCTGAAGACTTGTTATTGCTGGAGAAATTTGAATCTGAAAAGGTTTGGACAGCTGTATATTTCGAAGGGGATTCAAAATACTATTACATTAAGCGATTTAGATTTGTTTCCACGGATAAAATGCAGACTTTTATTACCGAATACCCAAAAAGTAAATTGATTTATATTACCGATAATAGTCACCCCATTTTTGAAGTGGTTTTTAATCCTAAGGATGCACCTAAAAATAAAACCTCGGAAATGATTGATGCGGTGGAATTTATCGATGAGAAAAGTTATAAAGCTAAGGGAAAGAGACTTACTTCGCATCAAGTAAAGAAAATAAATATGCTCCTTGCTGAGGAAGAGAAAGTGGAGGCAATGGAGAAAGAGGTGGAAGTTAAGAGTGAAAGTCCGGAGGAGAATATTGAAGAGTCTAAAGATACGACAGCTAAGGCTAAAGATGTTTCTGTAGCTGAGCTTGAAATGAAAGCTGATAATAAAGAAATACAGAAGAAAACAGAGAGTAAGCCTAAGGCGGCGGCGGATAATGGTTCCTTAGAAGATAGTTCCAAGGAAGGCAGGAAAGTAAATCCTAATCCTGAAATTGTCATTGATAAACCGAAAGAAAAAACCGAGGATGACAAGAAAAAAGTAGCCAATAAACCAAGAACGAAAAAGCAAAGTAAAGGAGAGCTTATTGCACCTATTCTCATTCCTGAGGAAGAAATACCTATAGTGAAAAAGCCAAAGGAGGAAGTTGTAAAGTCCAAAGCTAAACCAAAAGCTAAACCAAAACCAAAACCAAAGCCAAAAGATCCTTTTGAGGGTGATGAAAAGCCATCAGGAAAGACAAAGGTGAGTTTAGATGATGATGAGCCGCTCCAAATGGAATTGGATTTATAGTAAGAGTTTTATTTTGGATTAATTACCAATAATTTATTTTTTCTCATTCCTAAAACTTGCCTATTCTGTAGATAGGGATGTAAATTATTGGCAACCAATTCATTCTTTAGTACTGAGGTAAGATTGTTTGATGATAATTTACATCCTCCTATTTTTATCGGACAATAGTAATCAAAAATAAAATCTATTGAATATTGCGGCGCAATAATTCAAATAGAGCAATAGCAGCAGCTTGAACCACATTGAGAGAAAGCACTGTTGATGGCATGGGGATATATACCTTGCTGTTGCAGTGTGATAGCGTTTTTATATCGATGCCATAACGCTCGTCACCAACTATAAAGGCAACTTTTGGAGGAAGTTCTGCCCGGTAAATCATTTGTGAATCGGGAGTAGTTTCTAAAGCGATTAGTGCATAATCCGAAGGAATTTCATTAAGCCAGTTGGCATAACTAATAAATTGCCAATTAACTTTCTTAAAGGCAGTGGTTGCTGTTTTTTTAATTTTGGCCATTTTATGATCCTCTTCGTTGCCAACAAAAAGTAATTTGATGCAGCCTGCATTTCCTGCCAAGCGTATCATTGCGCCGATATTCTCCGGTGATCTAATTCCAATACCTACTAAAATGGGAGCTGAATCTTTATTCCACACCTTTGTTTTGTGGGTTTGAAAAAAATTTTGCGAAGAGGTAATGCTAATATCAATGGGAGGCTTCATCATTAGTAATTTTTCCGTTAGTGAAATAATGGGCTATTTCTTTTCCTTTGCTAATATCAATAAAAAGTGTTTTGATGCCAAGAGATTTAGCTGTTTCAATATTTTGTATGGAGTCATCAATAAATAGCGTGTCTTTTGCTTCGATGGCTGCATCAGATAGGGCAAAGGTAAATATATCTTTATTGGGTTTGCGCATTTGCAGCTTATGTGAATACCATGATTTTTCAAAAAGACTTTCCAATCCATCAATACTATGTTTCTCTCGCAAATCGTTTTGGTAAGCAGTATAATGAATCCCATTGGTATTAGAAAGTAGAAAGCATCGATAATTTCTGCCAATCTCTTGTAGAAGAGCCAAGCGTTTTTGAGGAAAATCAAGAATTAGTGCATTCCATGCTTTTTCAATTTGTTGGTCGGTAATGGGTAGTTTTGATAGTTTTCGAATCTCATTATAGAATGATTTGTCGGTAATAAGTCCCATTTCGAGTTTTTCAAAGAGTGATTCTTGTACGGCTCTGGAATAAAGTTGATTAAAATTATCAATGCCAATATCCTTAAACTCTGTGGCAGAACGCTGAAAATCAATGTTTAGTATAACTCCTCCTAGGTCAAATATTATATTCTTTATCATAGTAGTAAAATATTACGCAAAATTATTAAATTGGTATTGCATATAACATTAATTTAATTATTTTTGCAGTCCCAATTTTGGTAAACAAAAAGGACAAAGAAATTGGGCCTATAGCTCAGCTGGTTAGAGTAGTTGACTCATAATCAATTGGTCCCTGGTTCGAACCCAGGTGGGCCCACAAACAAAAGCCGCTAGGTCGATAAGGCCAGCGGTTTTTTTGTGCCTTCATGGAAAGGATAATTGCCAATGGGTAATGTGCTTAAGCAAAGCTGATTGTATTGACTTAGCAAGTCTGAAGGCAACGGATGGAGCTAATTCTACTGATGATGGTTTATGATTATCAATGGTGAAAGAAATTTGCGATACTCATAATACTGATATTTCTTATTCAAAAAATAAATTTCATTGTTTTAAATTAGGTTCTTAAGAATTCCTTTAGAATTGAGGTGTATATT
>WGCS01000138.1 GCA_015493685.1 Bacteroidales bacterium | reverse complement strand
CCATTAAAAGACTCGAATAATATGACTTTAAAATTAATTGTTTAATAGAACTATCAACTGTATTTTTTCTAAGATAGTAAAACCTAATACGATGTATTTTTTGATGAAATTGATATAATTTTTCAGGTGTTTTAGATCTACTCCAGGATTCTGGCAGCAAACGGTAGGTTGCAAAGACATCGTCCATATAATGAATTTTCGAATGCCGGGCAATCATCAACCATATTGAAAGATCAATAGATCGCCAATCTTTAGTCATAATTTGTTTATCAGACAGATAGTACTTATCCAAAAGTTCTTTTCGCAGGCAAACCGTCATGGTCTTAATAAAATGGCCCGGGCGCATTAAAAAGTCAAAAATATCACCGTCTGGTATTTGAATATGGTTTGTTTTGTTAAAGGCACTGGTTACATCCCCGGTTTCCTGATCCAGAATATCTATATCCGAGTGTACCAAACCGTAGTCGGGATGGGCTTCCAGAAAATCTACCTGCTTTTGCAGTTTATAGGGGTCTGTCCAATAATCATCACCTTCACATATTGCTATATATTTGCCTTTGGCTCTTTTAACATTATCTGCAAAAGGTTTTACCCCTTTTATAAATTGATTTTCAGCATATATTAAAGGCTTAATAAGGCCAGGAAATTTATTTGCATAATCATTAACAATTTCTGTTGTCCCATCTGCTGATGCATCATCTCTCAATAAAATCTCAAAAGAAAAATTTGTTTTCTGGTTTAAAACAGAATCCAAAGCTTGTGAAATAAACTTTTCATGATTGTATGTCGTTATTGAGACACTTACTATTACATCGTTCATAATAATCAATTATTTTTAACTATCCCTAAAAATTATAATTGGCTAAAGATTTTACTTGTACCGACTTGTTTAACAACTTATTTGTTAATAAGTTCAGGAATTACAACTAAATCATCATGTGTATATCTTTGGTCAATGGGCAGCGGGAACAAGTTATCATAAAGATGCTGCTCAAAACCATTGTTTCCTTTAATCCAGTAAGGTACATTCGGCCAGTATCGGGCAACATAGACTTTATTTTGAATTAGATGCTCTTGTAGTCCCCGGTTCCCCTTACTCAAAAAAGGATAAACCATGGGGCCGTTAATGTCTTGTTTCTCAATGATCTTTGTTAATTCATTTTTGCTTCTCAAAAAACTGTGCAAAAACAGGAAATTACTGTTCCTTTTCTTCCTGACCTGCTCATAATCAATGTTTCTAAGTAATCTTGTTGTTAGTTTCGACATTTTACAAAGCAGTAAATTATTCAGTTTGGCATCATTTTGCTGAAAGGTTTTATATGCCGCTTCCGGTCCGTTTTCTATCCGGCCAACCAGGTGCGAAATCCTGTCGGCAGAATTATCGATATCCAACGCAATATTTATCTTTTTATCGCAATAAGCAAATCCTCCATCCGGTACCCCGAAGAATTTCCGGGGCGAATAAAAAGCCGAAAAAGATTTATGGGCTTTTGAATAAAATGCCTGGCTATTGTCTATTATGAGATGCCTGAATGTTTTTCTTAAGGTTTCGATAGACGAATCAAACAATCCAAAATAATTCACATATAAAAGAACCTCATTTTCACCAATTGCAGGTAGCTTAGGCAAGAATTTCTCATCCAGAAAGTAAAATTCAAAGGCAAGATTTAACTTTTTAACAGGCTCCAGGGTTACATCACAAGTGTAGTATGGGATATAAATTTTTTCATATTTTTCGGAACGGAGTATATACTCCAGTGCATTCCGGCCGCTGTTTACAGCCAGGGCTTCATCATGATATACCGTACCAAAATCATGGGTTTCCAGTTCAAAAAAACCTCCGATAGCTTTAGACAAGCTCATAACTTCCTAACATTTTGTTTATATCCGCAACCGAATTAAACATCAATACATCAATTATTGATAGCCAGGGAATAAATTCATTTTTAAATTGCTTGTACACTATATCTTTGCTTTCAATAAACTGTAAATTAATCTTTTTGTCAATAAAATACTCTTTAGTATATAGTTTCTTTCCCCCTGAAAGATTAATATATTCATTGGCATTGTTGTCCTTACAAATTTGGATTAACCTGCCTGCTTTATCCATCCCTCTGGAACCTGAATAAGTCATCGAACTAAATTCAAAAACAGTTTTTATTCCTAAGTATTTAGATACATTTACAACCGATAATGCGCTAACTTCAGAAATTAAAGAATCCTCATTTATTGACAAAAACACTTTTTCTATTACAGGATAAACAGAATCAAAATATGGAGCTTTTGTATATGCCTGCTTGATTGTTTTTAAAAGCTTATTAATAAATCTGTTATCAACTTTTATTTCATTAATTAGTCTAAACGAACTAGCCCCCACAAGGCTTAGTGTAAAAAACTTCTTTTCATTATTAACCAGAATATTATTTCTATTAATCCACCCCCCTTTTATATAGTTTACATCATCGTAAAAAACAAATTTATCAACCGCATGTATTAACTGAAAATACCCAATATACGGGAAAAAGTAGGGTTGCATAATAGCTATTTTCATTCTTATAACTTTATAACATTAACAATTTTATCAACAATGCCCACATCCAGGTCCGGATAAATCGGCAGACAAATAACCTGCGAGGCCATTCGGACAGCGCGGGGTAGGTTTTCTGCACGGGCCGAGGGCAACGAACGGTAGGGCGGGAACGCCGTAATGAGCGGATAAAAATACCGCCTTCCGAAAATG
>WGCS01000137.1 GCA_015493685.1 Bacteroidales bacterium | reverse complement strand
GTAGTTTACCGTACGCTTACCTCTAATTCAATGAAATATTATGTGTGCAATTTCTCAACACAAAATAATCGACGGCTATTATTTATATTTGATTGCCTTATTGCCCATAACTTTTGTCTTTGTAAATTATTTGTCAAATCACTACTCTATTTTCAAATAAAATAATGAGTTATTATATGATACAAACAAAAGAAAAGACTCCATCTATTGACAGAAAGTCCTTTCTTCAGGGTAGTATATATAATTTTCTCATCTTTTAATCAATGGCAATATTAGTACTTTTTAGAAGGCAGAGAATCCCCACTAATAGGTACTTATTAGGTATATTTCGTCCATTAAAAAATAAGATTAGCGATAAAATGGGAAGGGTATTATTTATTTGTCTCCTTTGTCTCCGCCTTATAACCAAAAAGGTTTTCGCGTTTAATTTGTTTAGAGATAAAGACCGGCATCATTTTCTCCCATCCTTTCTCTCCATTTTGTATCATACGCAAAGCATCTCTGGCAAAAATTCCTTGCCATGAGCGATTAATATTTTCCAAGTCAACAATTTTATCATTATTGAGCAAATGCTGATAAAGGTAAAAGATATTCTCATCTACATTGAGTAATCTACCTGTCTGCAATCTTTTATTCTCGATAAGAGGATAGACATATAATTTCACATTTTTGGCAAATAATTTTCCAAAGGCTTCCATTAATCCACCTTTTAAATCTTTATAATATTTTGCCTGAACTAAATTTTTTAAGGTAGGCACACCTACAACAACCCTTAACTTATTAATGGTATATTTATTAAAAAATTCAGTAAGTCGATAAAAATAGGTATAATTTGAAATTAACACATTCTGATTCATCCCATTAAGAATATCGACTCTTGCAAGAAAATCTCTTTCATCAAGTTCACCATTAGCCATCAAGTTACGCATTGTAATTTCACAAAGCACCACTGTTTTTGTTTTATCGTATTCCTTTTCTTCGCGCTTAAGCATGTGAATACTCGACTTAATCATATCGAAGCCCACATAAGTAATAGGCCGGAAACTTCCTCTAATCGCAATCACATTTTTCTTATAAACCATATCG
This sequence comes from Bacteroidales bacterium, assembly GCA_015493685.1. Lineage (GTDB taxonomy): Bacteria > Bacteroidota > Bacteroidia > Bacteroidales > UBA1556 > UBA6267. The sequence goes on along the minus strand of WGCS01000137.1, from coordinate 15,579 downwards.
CCAATACGGCTAATCTTTCCCTCCTTATTAAAAATAACAGCATGAGTCATTCCATTTTTCACCAGCTGGACTCCCAATAAACGATTATCAACATAATCCAAATCAGGGCCACTCATACTGACTGTGTCAATTTCAATACGGAAAAAGTCAAGATTATCCATTAAGGATTGCAAGAAAGAATTGGGCGATTTATACAGATGAAAGCACGCATAAATCAGGTTTATCCCCAAAGTACCAAGGGTATATTGTTGAAGTGTAGCATCATTTTCCTTTAAATTAAAATGAATTTTAACCTCATTGGGTTCTTCTCTATCACTAATTTGAAAACGCATTCCCATCCATCCATGAGATGAATTAGTTTTGTGGTAATTTAAGGTTTCCACAGTATCGGCAAATGAAAAGAAAAATGTTTCATTATTCACCTTATTGGTAATCACATTTTGCAAGTCGAGATACTCTTTATTGAGCATCTTCTCTAGCCTATCACTAGACACATAACGGCCCGGCTTATTATTATTATAGTAATAATCGGAAAATGTTTTATCATAAGCAGAAATGCTTTTGGCAACAGTACCTGAGGCTCCACCTGCCTGAAAGAATGCACGAGCGACTTCTTGTCCGCCACCAATTTCAGCCAAGGTACCAAACACACTGTCCTCAATATTTATTTTTACTGCTTTCTGCTTAGTAGAATAGATAATTCGTTTCATAATTTATTTTTAAAGCTCCTCTACTCTATTACGTTCAACACGTTTAGCAATACGGATACTTATTTCATACAACAATATTAAGGGGAAAGCCACCAATAATTGGCTAAACATATCCGGAGGAGTGATAATTGCTGCAAGCACAAAAAATACAACAATAGCATGTTTACGATATGTTTTGAGAAGTTGCACCGACACTATTCCCATCCGGGCTAAAAAATAGATTAATACCGGTAACTGAAAAACAAGACCTGTTGATAATGAGATCATTACAATCATACTAATATAAGATCCCAGCCTAAAGGTATTCTGAATATCAGGACTTATAGTCCAGGAAGAGAGGAAGTTAACTGCCAAGGGAGAGATAATGAAATAACCAAAAGAAATTCCAATTAAAAACAAGAAAGTGGTAATAAAAACAAACCCACTAACCCCTTTTCTCTCTTTGGAGGTAAGGGCAGGCCTAATAAATATCCATAACTCAGTAAGAATATATGGCATAGCGGCTACCAGTCCGGCAACAAAAGAAATTAAAAGATTATTTCTAAACTGTCCGGCCATTTCCAAATTGTTAAGTTTAAAATCAATTTGATTGATACATAAACTATTAATATGGATAAGATGGCCAAAACGGCAGAACAATTGATTGGAAATAAAATCAGGATTTTTAGGACCTAATATAATCTGAGAATAAACGAAGTCGGTAAAATAAAAAGCTACTATCGCCAAGATAAAGACGACAACAAAAGAACGCATCAAGGCAAACCTTAACACATCCAAATGATCCCAGAAAGTCATTTCACTCACCTCTTGTTTTGGGGCTTTCTTAACGGCTTTATTAGACATATATTTAGAAGCTATTTCCGCAATTCCTTAGTGGGATCAACATTTTTAATCTCTTCTTCAATGTCCTTAGTTGCATTTTTAAATTCCTTCATTCCTTTTCCTAATCCACGCATTAGTTCCGGAATTTTCTTTCCTCCAAATAACAATACAACAACAATAAGAATAATGATAAACTCATTGCCTCCAAGCATACCTAATAAAATACTATTTAAAATCATGATAATTGTATTTTAAGTTTAACGTTGCAAAGATAAACTATATTTGATTGAGCGAGGTCATTCTCCTAGAGAAATATTAAGCTAGTGTATCAATGGAACTACTTTTTACCATATATCTTATATATTAAATAGGCTATTCCAGCAATAAAGTGCAGCAGTACAACGGCTACAATAATATATATCAATGTATTACCTCCTCGCATATTTAAGCCCTATTCTTTTCGTAATTTATGATAATTATCATATTGTATTACATTGGTTTTTATGTTGCGATATACCCCTTGTCGCTGTCTCTTCATCATTATTGGCGAATGCAATGTCTTAAGTTTCATTGCGGGTAAACAAGTGGCAAAATTACTTCCATAATAATACAGAGCATTACCAAAATACCAGCTAATATCATAGGCCAGGTATGCCAATTTATTGGGCATGCGGTGGTATTGTTGATAGAATTCTTCATTGAAGTGTGTAACAGCTGTAGTATCGTAATCATCAATAAAATAATCGGTAGCAAAAGTATAATTCAAATTATTTAAATACCCTAACTCCAGTGTTTTATACCTCGACCAATACTTATCCAATGCCATAATCATAATAGCATTATCTTTTTTAAGAATATTCATTTGCCGAATAAAATTGGCCACTCTGGCTTCATTATCCACCAAGTTGAAAATAATATTTTCACCTTGAGCATCCAAAGACTTAATAATTTTATCCAATCCCTTTTGCTGATAAGTATAGACTTTAATACGGTTGGTATCAATACCTAATTGAGGATTATACAATGCTGATTTAAGCTCTGCAAGTCTTTTAAGTTCATCGTCATTGCCTTGATGAAGGATAGAGATATTGTAGTTTGGAATACTATCGGCTATGTATTTTGCCAACGCATTATATGCTGTTTGCTCACTTGATTTGACAATAAAATTTTGGCATAAAGTATCAGCAAGAATATATGTTTTGCTAAATAAATCCACCAAATTAATATTATTTTCATCGGCAGCTTTTCTTACAATAGCTGTATTTTTTGAATAAAACGGACCAATGAGCAGATCAAGATTTTTAAACTCAGGTAACTTACAAATAGAATCAACTTTAGCCCTTGAAGCTTGAGTATCCCAAATATACACCTCCGCTTTAAAGCCCAATTTGGCAAGAGAGTCCAATGCCAATTTAGCCCCTTCCACAAATTCAATAAAACGAAATGACTTATATGAATCAATATCATGAATCAAATAATCACTTTCCACTCTAATTTCCGGCTCAAGATTTGAAAACAACGGCACCATAAAGCCAATCTTATACACTTGACGATTAAACTTGATCCTATGACAATTAATGGATTTAGTTTCCTCGGTCATCACTTCAAAATCACTTGCAACCACAGTATCCAACGCAATAGGATGATATGCCGGCACACTAATATCACGACGAATAAAAGGCACTATAATTTTTAAGCCTTTTTGCAATCCTGTGGTTTTAAGTCCCGGGTTAAGTTGCTCCAATTGCTGCTGATTCACTTTGAACTTCTTCTGCAAACGATAAAAGTTATCACGACGTTTCAATGTATAGAAAACAACACTATCATATCTTGCCGCTGCCTTATCTGCAATTCGCTTTTCTTGGGTAGGAATTAGAATCCATTGTCCCGGTCGAATATTAGTACTTAAGTTCTCATTATACTTTTTAAGTTCGTCCAGCTTAATCTGATGATTAAGCATAATTCGGTATAGGGTCTCCCCTTTTTTAACCTGATAATAAATAAATCCCTCAGGGGCAACAGGTTTCTTCTCAACAAGAACTTTTACCTTCGTTCTATTTTTAGGAATACGAATACGTTGCCCAATTTCAATTTTTATATTCACTCCCGGATTATATTTCACTATAGAATCCACTGCCACTTCATACGCTTTGGCGATGGCATATAATGTTTCTCCCTTCTGCACATGATGGATATAGAAACTCTTCCCACTATTATTTTGCTCTATTTCAGTAGAATGATGAATAATAGTTTGCGCTTTGATGGGATTACAAAAAAGGAATAAACTTAGAGAAAAGGCTAAACTTAGTATAAATTTCATGGATATTATATATAATTACATTATTTCATATAAAAAATTATCAGGCAGCAAATACTATTCCCATTCGATAGTTGCCGGAGGCTTTGAGCTAATATCGTAAACCACACGATTTACTCCTTTTACTTTATTAATAATTGCATTGGATATTCCGGCCAGAAAATCATAGGGCAGATGAACCCAATCTGCTGTCATTCCATCCGTTGACTCCACTGCTCTAAGGGCGACGACCTGTTCGTAAGTACGTTCATCGCCCATTACGCCAACCGATTGAATGGGCAAAAGAATGCTTCCTGCCTGCCATACTTTATCATACAAATTACTCTCTTTCAATCCATTGATAAAGATAGCATCTACTTCCTGCAATATCTTAACTTTATTTGCCGTAACTTCACCCAATATTCTAATTCCTAAACCAGGACCCGGAAATGGATGTCTTCCCAACAGTTCTGCCTTTATACCCAAGGCTTTTCCAACTCGCCGTACTTCATCCTTAAATAGGGTTTTTAAGGGTTCCACCACTTTAAGTTGCATATAATCAGGCAAACCACCCACATTATGATGCGATTTAATGGTAGCAGACGGACCTTTTACTGAAATAGACTCAATAACATCAGGATAAATTGTTCCCTGCGCCAACCATTTTACACCGGAAATTAAATGACTCTCCTCATCAAAAACATCAATAAAAGTTTTTCCTATGGCTTTACGCTTTCCTTCAGGATCACTAATACCGGCCAAAGCCACATAAAATTTTTCTTTTGCATCAACGCCTTTCACATTGAGACCCATATATTGGTATGAACGTAATACTTCTTGAAACTCGTTTCTACGTAGCAAGCCATTATCCACAAAAATGCAATACAAATTCTCTCCAATGGCTTTATTTAATAGTACAGCGGCTACCGTTGAATCCACGCCTCCGGAAAGCCCCAAGACAACTTTATCATCACCAAGTTGGTGTTTAAGATCTTGTATCGTTGTTTCAACAAAAGAGTTGGGAGTCCATGTTTGTTGACAGCCACAAATTTCGACAACATAATTTCTTAATAGTTGCTGACCCTCCTCAGAGTGATATACTTCCGGATGAAATTGTATGCCATAGGTAGTTTCCCCTTTTATTTTAAAACCTGCCACTTTCACATCGGAAGTGCTGGCAATAACTTCAAAACTTTCGGGTACTTTAGTTATTGTATCGCCGTGAGACATCCACACCTGACTTCCTAAAGTCATGTCTTTAACCAAATCACTATTCATATTGGTATAAGCTAAATTTGCACGCCCATATTCTCTTGTATCCGAAGGGTCTACCTTACCACCCTCTTCTTGAGCTAAATATTGAGCGCCATAACAAACTCCCAACAATGGCATTTGCCCTCTTATATTCTTCAAATCAGGAATTGGTGCCTCCTTATCACGTACGGAGTAAGGACTCCCTGATAAAATAACTCCTTTAAATATCGATAAATCTTCAGGCAAGTGATTATAGGGATGTATTTCACAATAAACATTAAGCTCTCGAACCCTTCGCGCTATCAGCTGAGTATATTGAGAACCAAAATCTAAAATTAATAGTGCATTGTCCATGAGGCAAAAATACAAAAAGAGTGATTGCTTTTTTTAAAATTATATGTATATAAAAATAAAAAAAGACCTGAAAGAATGCCCTTCAGGTCTCTAAAAACGAAAAATCAAAATTTAAGTTGCAATTTGTTCAATATACACACACAATAAGAAAAAATCACGAAGTCTTTTTTTTCACCATCCAAATGGAGATATGAATGGTTTGAGCCAATTTTAGTAAAACAAAAATCATTAAACACCTAATCTACTTAAAATTGAAAAAAAATAACGCTTTAAAAGAACTTAATTTTGATTTGTATACTATATAGACGAGTGAAAAGGAAGATATCTTGGGTGTTTCCAATTATTATTATTCAATTTTTCATCTAAACAAAATCTAGTTCGGGTATTTTTTTTAATAAATCTAAAATTGGCATAAATAAAAGCACTGTATTTCACTTAGGTATAGAGAAAAAACTCATTTATAAAAAATCTACTATTAGTCAACTATTTTTTTAAAAAATCATGAAAGTATTATTTTCACGAAGACCACGCTTGACATTTGTGTTCAGAAGTTATCAATTAATAGTATAACTTATCCATGGGTATATCATTGTCATTGACGGCCACTTTATCGACAAGCTGAAAAGGAAAGCAGATACCTACTTTAACAGCTCGCAATTGGGGTAGTAGTCGATCATAAAAGCCTTTTCCTCTTCCCAATCTATTCATCTGCACATCAAACGCCACGCCTGGAATAATAGCGAAGTCTATTGTATTCCACTGTGTAAAAGCCTCTCCAATAGGTTCAAAAATACCATATCTAGGTTCAGCCTTCATATTATTGATGGAAGTGAATAATCGCAGCTCTAATTCATCTTCAACGACAACGGGAAGATAAATCTCTTTGGATTGCGCCCACTTCTTTATAAATTCTTTTGTATCAACTTCATCTTCAAGAGACCAGTACGCCAATACCTTCTGAGCTTCTAAAAAATCGGTATCCTGCTCAAGTTTATCAATAACCATCATAGAGAGCATTCTTTTTTCATGATAACTGTAGCTATCCTTTAAGAGTCTGATTTTCTCTCTGATAATAATTTTTTGTTGAATAATCTCTTTCATCAAATGAAGTCTCTTTATAAATTCATTATACCCGGCAAATAAAAATAAAACAGGGAGCCTTTACCTACTGTTGATTTAACGTGCAACTCACCTCCCATTAGCTTAACAAGTTCCTTTGATATAGCTAAGCCAAGCCCCAAGCCCCCATGCGTACGAGCAATGGTTTCGTCAGCTTGACGGAAAGACTGAAAGATAATATCTATTGCCTCTTCCTCAATCCCTTTCCCCGTATCTTCAACAAAAAAATAGGCATCCTTAGATTCATCCACTCTTACCCCATAAGAAACCTTACCTTTTACTGTAAATTTTAATGCATTACGCAATAAATTAAGCATAACTTGCATTAACTTAGTATTATCGGTAACCAGTAACAGATCGTTAATATTTGCAGGAAACTCTCGCTCCAGACTAACTTCTTCGTCCCTATTAAGGGTACTTAACGTAATATCGAGTTTGTCAAGAAATTGTTTTACATAAATCTCTTCTCTTCTAAACTCTACCTCTCCTGCATCAATTAAAGCCATTTGCAAAGTATCATTAATAATATTAAGCAAATCGAACCCTTTATCATAAATTATTTTCGCATATTTCCGAGTAAATTCTTCCTTTGACTCCGAATACAACAGTTCACTAAAACCAATGACAGCATTCAAGGGAGTCTTCAACTCATGCGTTAATGTTGCTAGAAAAGAAGATTTGAGACGGTCACTCTCCAAAGCTTTATCTCTGGCAACTTTCAAATCCAGCTCTACTTGTTTACGTTCAGTAATATCCCTTCCCACTACAATTATTGATTTTTCTCCATAATAATCAACTGCACTAGCACTTATCTCTATGGGAAATATTCTTGCTTTCTTATCCTGACCGTAGAACTCAAAAAACTGAGATTGTCCCTCATACGCAAGAATCAATTTAGCCTCAACTTCAGCTATATTATTCACTTTCTCGGGACTTAGAAAAGATATGGATTGGCCCAAAAAATCTTTATAATTATATCCATACATCTCAGAGGCAGCATAATTTATATAAATTATTTTCAAATTCTTATTAAATATATATATAGCCTCTTTAACACTATTAAGAATAGAAACATGGGTTTGCTTAACTTGCTCAAGCTCATTATTTGAGCGTTTATAATTGGTAACATCATGAATAGAAGAGAGAATTCTATGTTCATCAATTTTAACAATACGAGAGATGAAAAACTCTCCACCTGATATTGTTTTCATTTGATATTCAACAGTTTGAATACCTCCATAATGGAGTAATCTCTCTACCGCCTTTAAATGACTTACTGCGATCTCTTTGGGAAGTACATCAATCACATTTTTCCCAATAAACTGTTCCGGCTTAAGGTATAAAAAGGAAGAATTAGGGGCGTGGAAGTCAATAAAATTACCTTCTATATCTAGAATAAAAAAGGGATCAGGGTAGCTTACAGAGAGTTGTTGATCTATTTTCTGCTGACGTACTAATTCTGTATTGTCTCTTCCTATAATCACTAAATTTTTTCTACTGCCATCCTCATTAAAAAAGGGTACTTTAACGACATCAAAGCTTCTAAAATCTCCGGAAGGCAACCCAATTTCTTCAATACCACGTGCAATATCTGCTTTCTGCCATGCTTGTTCATCGGTTGCTTCACAAGCTAAAAAAGCATCATAAAAAAAAGGGCTATACTCTGCTAATTCACTATCTTTTTTCCCTCTATAATCAACACCTTGCAATTTAAACAATGCAATATCCTCATCATTGGCAATAAGCCATTTTCCCTCACCATCTTTTATACAAAAGATATCACTCGTTGAATTCATCAATGCTTGTAGAAGTGCTAATTCGTTATATAATCCTTCTTTTAATACTGCATCATCAATGTCGATATAATCGTTATAAAAAAACTCAATTGCCATAATCAATGTATCTATCAAATTAGGAATAAATAGAAATACCTTAACTCCCAAGTAGTTTATATTTCCTTAAATCGTTTGTGGTTTTGAAGAAATAAGTTCCCCATTATTAAATGCAAATATAGATAATTATCTCACTGCAACTCATCTTTTAAAAGCTGTAAAAAGAATTAATAGTTAATAAGCTTAATCGTTTTAGAACTATTTACAGTTTGTATTTTAACAAAATAAATACCCGAACTAAGGCCAAGCATGGAAATTTGATAACTTTTAGAATATTTATGTATTGGAATAGTACTGACATCACCCATCTGATTTATCAATTGAATTGAGATAATAGGATCGGTGCTACTTATATTTAAAACCGATTTTACCGGGTTAGGGTAGGCAACAATTTCTACTTCATTATTAAAATAAACACTTACTATGGGGGAATAGGAAAATTTTCCATCAAAATCATACTGCTTAAGACGATAATACGACTTAGCCCGTAAAGGATTCTTATCCAGCATTTTATATTTATACGTCTGATTGGAATTTCCTTGACCTCGTATTTTTTTAATATTATCCCAGTCAATACCATTCCTTGATCTCTGAACTTCAAAGAAATCATTATTTGTTTCAGTTGCAGTACTCCATTCCAAAAGTACACCTTCGCCTAGCCTTTTGGCAGTAAAACTAAGCAATTCTATTGGCAAAGGTGAAGCCGTAGAATCTATTGTCCCCAAAGCATAATAGCCATCACCATTTGACAAGCTAACACCTTCAAATACTACCTGCTCTGAGCTTACAGAAGAGGCCGAAGTTATTATGGACCAATTCCCGGAAGTACCATTTCTATAAATTAGCTTATAATTGCCGGCACTACCCGCAGGAGAATTGGGATTAGTCATTCCTCCTTCTGAAAAATCAAAAGTTAAATTTACGGCCATTACTGCAGCTGCATCAGTAACATCAAAATACCAGTCTCTAGCCCAACGTTGTTCTATTGATGCGCTTGACAATCCCGCATCCTGAGAGGCTCTATAAATTTGATTCTGCACTGCATTATGACCAATAAGTAAATAATCGCCATTATCAAAATTAGCCGATTGCTTTATCCACAACCCTCCACTTCCATGAGCTTCATCATGCATAGCGTCTGATTCAGTACCTATTCCAATAACTTCAAAATCGTAGTTTCCTTTGGATGCATCATCGCCGGAATATTTATCTCCTGTAATACTAATGTTATATTTTGCTGCCAAATAACTATTTACGATATTACGATGTACAGAAGGCAATACCTGATCGTATATTATTAACTCTGCAAAGTCACCATAATGGGTTTGTGAAGAAACGTAACCTCCATTCACCGCATCTTGCTCCGCCGACAAAGCCAAACAGCCATTCTGCGTTATCTTACCACCACTAATTGTGGCAGTCTTTTTAAGGCTACCATTAAGATATGTATTAGATTTATCATCGGAATTATCCCATGAATTCATAAATATATCCCATGCATCAGTGGCAATATTTACACCGGAAGAATTATTATTTGAAGCTCTGTAAACAGTAACATTATTGCTACTATACAATAAGTAGTCATTATCAGAAGTTGAAGAAGCATAGGAGATAATACCATCACCAGATTCGGAAGCATTCTTATTTACAAAAAGTGTCGTTATTCCATCTGTGGGAAAATCGCTAAAAGAGTTGTGAATTAATCGATTCAGATCTTGGTCAAAACGAGCTACAGGAAATGAATTTACCACATTAGCATAATAGGCCGGCTGATAACTCGAGTTAGATTGCGATAAATCGTTAGAGTTACCTGACTTATCAGGCCAAGAGCTAATTCTATCGCCATCAGCACTGCCGGGGATGTCCTCTGCTTTTACCCATAATTTAAGATTATCAGATTTTCCTACTCCTCCCGGACCATCAAAGCCATAAGAATCATCATTAAGTATAGTATAAGTATAGCTATTATTAGTTCCGATGGTTGCGTTCACCGGATTTTCTAAGGCGAGATCAACAGTTTCGTTATTCTCAACAATATTATCATTAACAATAGATATCGTTAGGGAGGTCGAAGTATTTCCAGCAGTAATAGTAAGGGTACTCGCCGAGAGACTATAGTCTACACCTTTGGTAGCCGTACCTGAAGTACCAATATCCACTGAAACATCTTTTGATGAAGCCGCAGAAAGTTCAACTTGTACCACCTTAGAAGCTACCGATTCTAAACCGGAAGCTGAAGTTGAACTAAATTGAATACTCGGTGTAGCGTCATCATCAATAATAGTATAAGTATAGTCTGCAGTAGTTCCTATATTACAATTTACCGGATTATAAATTTCAACAATAATGGTTTCATCATCCTCATCCAAAGCATCATTATTAATGCTTATATCAAAGCTGCCCGTGGTGGTTCCTGCAGCAAAAGTAACGGTACCTGAGGACAAAGTATAATCTACGCCTCCACCTGTAGCAGTACCACCAACAACTTTGTAATCAACAGAGGTAGTATTGGATGCATCAGAAACTGATAAAGATAAACCAACAGTAACAGTGGCAACACTTTCGCTTCCACTACCGCTGGCATTATCAAAATTAACTTTGCGTGTATTATCATTATCTTCAATGGTATAAGTATAGGTAGAATTTGTTCCTATATTAATTCCCGAACTGGGATTAGATAAATTAACATCAAAAGTTTCATCCGATTCAGAAGTCGCATCATCGGTTACCGACACTGTAATAGTATTACTTATTGTTCCTGCAGCGATACTCAAAGTACCGGAAGTAGCCGTATAATCACTCCCCGCTGTGGCACTTCCATCAGAGGTAGCATAATCAACGCTGATAGTGGAAATGGGATTATAATTGCTACTCACTTCAATGCTGGGACTGACACTTTCATCAGCTGTTCCTGTAGCCGAAGTAAATTGGATAGTAGGTTTAACAGCAGCAATACTAACATAATCGCCATCAGCAATATTAATCCCCGACCTAAGGTAATCTGAACCAGAGGCTCCCAATTCATAAACTGCAGCTCCATTGGTAAAATCACCATCAGCATCCACCATAACAGCATATTTTGTATATCCAGAATTTAAGGCCGGTAATTTGGCTGTTGAAATTCTGAAGTCAATAGTACCCACATTCCCTGTTTCATCAAAGCGCCATTCTCGCGCAATACGTTCAATATTACCAACAGAAGGAGCTTCGGTGGTTGTCCAACTGTCAATTGCAGCATTATCATGAGCAAATAACAGATAATCGCCATCGGTAGTCATTGATGAAGGATTCTCTATCTGAAGTATTCCGCCAGACATAGCCGCAGTGTGAATATCAGCTGCATCAGCACGGCCTATACCGGCTAAATCGTAACTGTGATGAGCCTGATAAGCATATAAATCATTTGAAATTGTTAAATCATATTTGGCAGCCAAATAATTAGCCACAATAATATTCTGAGCTTTATTAAGATACGTATTGAAAACAATTATTTCGCTAATATCGCCATCAAAAAATTGAGCAGGATCATAAGAACCATCAATGGCGTCTTGCTCTCCGGCTATCGACAAACACCCTCCGGCAGTAATATCGGCTCCGGAGGCCAGGGTAGAACTATATGCAGCAGCACCATCTTTCCATAAATTTACCGCACCATCAGACGACTGCCAATTAACATTTACAATATGAAAAGCACTATTATTAGCCGACACACCCGAAGTAACTTGACTACCACCTCTATATATTCGATAGTTAGCGGAATTAAAAATTAAAAAATCATTATCACTTGACGAAGAAGCATACGAAAAGGGTCCATCATTGTTATCGGAAGTTTTATCAACCAAAAAGACTGTAATTGCTGAGCTTGGAAAATCAGAAAAACTAGTTCTTCGCAAACGATCATCGGTGCTAAAGCGAATTGCGGGATATGAATTAAGAACATTAGTAATAAATAATGGTTGATAATTGGCATCCGGTTGAGTAATATCATTTCCGTTGCCCGATCTATCAGCCCATGTTGATACATTCGTATTATTGGATTGCGCCACATCATCAGAGCTAAGCCACAAAATAGTTGTGCTTGACGAACCTACACCCGCCGGCCCGGTTTGTGCCATCAAAGACAAAGGAAAAAGAAATAGTACAAAAAAAAGTAATTTATTAAGCATATACCCTAAGTATTTATTAAACAGTTATTTGGTGATTTATTAGACTAATAAATCCATAAAAAATAAGTATTAATAGATGTGATATAAGTATTTTTAAATGAGACTATATCTATACCATTTTGAGCATAAGGAGTAATATAGATAAAAAAGAGAGCCTTGCATAGGAACCAATTGTCCCGCTTCAACGAGTTATTTCATAAAATGTTTCATCTAATTTTATAAAAATAAATTTGGTGATATGAGAGTTAGGCTAATTCCGGCTAATACCTAAATTAATGCGCCAAGTAAAACATAATTTTATTTATCTTTGAAGCTCTCAATAACACTATATAATGATTAATTTTGCTAAATAGCGTTTATGAAGAGACCCCATAGTAATATTCCAATTTCCAGGATACATAGAGTCATCAATTTAGTATTTATTAAATAAAGCACCTATCAATTTTTTAAGTATGGATTTCAGATTACAAGTTTTCAAGAAAGTAGCAGAGAAGCTTAGCTTTACGAAGGCTGCAAAAGAATTATATATCACACAACCAGCTGTTTCTAAACATATCGAAGCGCTAGAGAGAAAGCTTAACATACAATTATTTCTTCGCAAAGGAAATCGGATATCACTAACTGAGGCAGGAAATATTCTTTTAAAGTACGTATATAAAATTGAAAAGCTCTACAATCAACTCGACTTTGAACTTAGCTCTACGAAACATAATTACCAAGGTAAACTACGTATAGGAACAAGCTCTACAATAACACAATATGTGCTTCCTGAATTAATGGCCAACTTTAAAGCCAGCTTTAAAGATATGGATATTAGCGTAATGAACGGTAATACATTACAAATTGAAATAGCATTAAACAATAATAAAATTGATTTAGGAATTATAGAAGGGCAGAGTAAAAACAGCGACTTTCACTATCAAAAATTTCTTGATGATGAAATAGTATTGGTTGCGGCCAATAATCATCCCATTACAAAAGCAGGAGAAATTTCACTTAGCGATTTACAAACTCAGCCAATTATATTACGAGAAGAAGGTTCCGGAACACTAGAGGTAATTTCACATCGTTTAAAAACCCGGAATATGAATTTCTCCAATTTTATTGTTGAAATGCAATTTGGCAGTACTGAGGGAATTAAAAACTATATTTTACATTCGAAACGACTGGCTTTTCTTTCCATCCAAAGCATTAACAACGAACTGAAACGCAATGAATTAAACATTATTGATATTGTTGATTTTGATATTAAACGTAGTTTTAACTTTATCTACCCGGAAGGAAATCAAAATCCCATGGTTGATTTCTTTATTCGTTATGCCAGCAATTATCGTTTCTAAAAACAGCATAACTCACAACCAATGTAAGCGGAATACCCACCTTTATGTAGAGCAGCTATCAACGAAATAAGCCCTCACCATTTCATCTTCAGCAAGGTTGTTATAACCTTTAGTTATACTGTATTACTTTTTACAATTTGTATATCCTTCATTATTGACCGTAATTTGCATTTTATTAATAACAATATAATTTACAAAATTACTTAAAATCAATATGATATGGGAACAATAATTATGATTCTACTCTTTGGTGCTTTATTTGGGCTTATTATACAATATGCCCATCTAAACAAATATAATGTTATAAGCGGCCAAGCCGAATTAATTGACAATACTGTTATAAAAACTATTTTGTTAACTATAGGTTTTGGGGCAATATTACTAAGTATAATAATCGCTTTAGGTTTTGCCAGCTTTCACGTAAAGCCATTTGTGGTTGGCGGAGTAGTGCTTGGGGGCCTTATCTTTGGTAGTGGCATGGCCATATTAGGTTACTGCCCGGGCACATTAGCTATTTCTATAGGGGAAGGCTCTTTAGATGCAGTAATTGGAGTGATAGGTGGTTTTGCCGGCGGATTAATATATACATTATTACTTCCATACATAGGTGGGTTTTTAGGACCTAATTTAGGTAAAATTTCATTATTTTCAGCTTTAGGATCCCATCCTATACTCTATTTTATTAGTGTATTTATTATAGGCGCAATCATTATATATATTGCTTTTGCTGTTAACAAAAAAGATAGCACTTCCAGTAATAAATGGATTATTGCCGGTAGTTTACTGGCAATACTTAATACAATCGTATTCTTAACAGCTACAACCAATAGGCCTATTGGCGCCTCAACAAGCTATCCTTATGTTGCTGACGTAATTAGTCATGCTACCAACAACAGCTATTTTGAAAAAATACAAACTCCGGGCAATTGGGAGATGATATTTCTTTTTGGTGCTATGATTGCTGCACTAATAGTTGCTCTTGTAAAAAAAGAATTTAAATTTAAATTGATTTATTCCAACTGGGAGGCACAAAAAGGCAATTCAAAAACTAAGAGAATAATATGGGCTTTTATTGGTGGATTTATCCTAATATTCGGAGCTAGAATGGCTGGCGGTTGCACAAGTGGTCATATTATTTCAGGAGGAATGCAGATGGCAGTAAGTAGCTTCGTTTTCGGCATCTTTATGTTTATTGGCTTAATTATTACAGGAAGAATATTTTTTAAAAAGGCCAAGTAATGAAAAGTTTAAGCGAAGAAGTTGATGTTTTCACTGCTCACTCTATGATACAGAATGGAGCAATTATAATCGATATAAGAGAATTTGAAGAAGCTGAAGAAATATCATTTGATATTAAAAACCGGCTTCAGATACCAACAAATAATCTACTTAGTATTATCGACTTATTACCAAAAGAACTGACACTTATTATTGCCTGCCATAGTGGAAAACGGAGTCTTAACATCACTCATCATTTACTAGCTATGAATTTTAATACCTATAGCTTGGCAGGAGGAATAGTAGAATGGCAGAAATGTGGCCTGGGGGTAAATTTCGACAATAGTATTGAGGATATTTTGGCTTTGAGCAGCCTAAATTCTATTAATCACAATATAGAAGTAAAAG
>WGCS01000136.1 GCA_015493685.1 Bacteroidales bacterium | reverse complement strand
GTCCACCAAGCACAACTGGACGCGCGATCCTTTTGACCGATTGATTGTCGCTAATGCTGTTTGCAATGACAGTATATTACTGAGTCGTGATAGAAAAATACGGGACAACTATCCTGGGGCAGTTTGGTAGGATCGATGGTGCCTCGCGTCCCGCATCTGAAGATTGTACAGGAGCAGGGACTTCAGTCCCGTTTAGATGGTGCATTTTATGAAGCCCGACCCCAAAGGGGAAGAGATATGCAATTCAAGGTTGAGATAATTTTAAGAAAATTACGATTTTATGGCGAAGGTGTTACTTAATAGGTATAAATTTTCGGGGAGGGGAGCCAATTGTTATACATTTATTTGTTCCCCACACTATGTTAGCTGCTGAATTTCTTCAAATATACTATAATAATTAATATTTTTGCCTTCTGTTAATTTTTTTGCAGCAACTTCAAAAAGCATAGCTCTTTTTTTAATAAATTTCTCAAAATCTGTTTTTATTTTTTCTTTCTTTTCTTCATCAGTTAAGACATCAGGATACCCTCCATTAGATAATTCTTTTTCAGGTATCAAGTGAGAATGCAATCTTTCGTTGACAATATTTTCGTCGATCCATTGATACCTCTCTGTTAGATATCTTAATGGGTCTTTTCTGCCAATATCTAGATTTGTCTTATCAGTTATTAAGGCACAATTTAAAGCCAAATAACTTTCAATATTAGCTTCTTTCAATAATGCGTCAGGATAAATATGATGATAATGTCTATTTTTGATATTATTACTATCTATTTTTAAACCATCTGCGAAGTCTAACGCTCCTAATTTACAAGTAACAGCCAATATTGCTTTTCCCCTTATTGTCTCTTTTTTAGGCCAAGGTGCGGTTAATAACTCTTCAATATCAGATAATGGGTATGATTCTCTGTTAAATACTGGAATGTCGCCTTCTGAATAAGGTGTTCCATCATTCTTACCACCATTAGTAATTACACCTTTTAAGGCTAAATAATCATTATAAGCTCTAGATGCAGCAGAATTTTCATATCTATCAGTAAAAAAAGATGACCATAAATATTTTTTTAATAATAACTCATCAACTCCTCTTTTGTCACCGCTTTCTGGAATAAAAGAATATAAAGCTCCAATTACTGCTAATACAGCATTTGTAGGAAGTCTTTGTTTATCAAAAATTCCTTCTTTTTGTAGAAAATTAGCCATTTTTGATAAACTATTAATCATCTTATCCCAATTCGCAATCATTTCCTCTTTATCCATATCCCAAGCACCACGCTGATTTGGTAGTTTATCCTGCAATAAAGCTGATGTATTTAAAATAAGACGTGTAATATCTTCATATTTTTGAACATTCGGATATTTATTATTCAATTCAGTAACCATATCGTGTAAAGATTGTTCTTTGACACTTTCAACCTCTGCAACAATAATATCATATTGAGAAAGAGGTTTGCTATTAGTATTCATATTTATAAATACATCTAACGCAATATCCTTGGGTGTATTTGATGGAAGTGATAAATAAGGTAAGTTATAATTTTTAACTATTGAACGCAGCTCCATTATTTTGTCACTTATCTTCTTTTTCCAATTAAAAAATTTTTCAAACTCATCAGTATCTGTTGGTTTTTGGTATTCAGTTGCTTCATTTACCCAATTATCAATTGTTGATTTTAAATCTTCTGGCTTTAATAACTCTGTTGGTATCATCCCTCTTTTTAATGCTTCTGAAGGTATATCACACCATAAAGGATATCTCACACCATTCTTTTTAAAATACCTTCCTTTACAAAAAATAAAAGGATCTGATGTTTCTTGATAACCAATCTCGTCAAATTCAGGAACATACACAAAGTAAGAATTCCACTCATAATTATTGTGTAATACTCTCCATAATGCTGTCAATCTCTGTTGTCCGTCAAGTAAATGTTCTAATACCCTTCCATTCGTTTTTGGCGCAGTTTCTAAATATCTTGAAATAAAAGGTTCTTTTTCTGCAATTTCTAAAATTAATGTTATTCCTAGTGGAAGGTTTTGGGTAATAGTTTGGAATAAACTAGAAATTCTTCTCCAATCCCAAGCTTCAAATCTTTGAAATCTAGGTAATTTTATTTCTCCTCGTTGTATCTTTCCATACCAATCTTCTAGTTTTCTATTTCTTGCTTCCATTTGTTAGCCTTGATTGTTTTTTTATCTTACATCTAACGCTTGTTTAAAACGGATCATGGTTGTTCTGCCATTTGGCAGGCTAAACCCAGTTGTGTATATTTTTCTTTCATAATCATCATTTCTTCTTTATGGGCATAACTATTTATTGTGTGAACATTCTACATCAAAAAGCCTTCAAGCAGAAAATAGCACGACTTTTTAAATATACTGCCATTTTCAATAATATGTCAATTTGACACATTTTTTCAATGCTGAAAGAATTTTCCTTATAATATTCACACATGAGCGTGCCCTTATAGAAGCTATCGGGAAGACTTCATGCAGGTCATTGCCGTTTGGTTGTCGTCAAGGTAGCGATGCATGAAATTCAGAAGGTATTTTCTGAGGTGTACTTTTTCATTGGCGGTGAGTTTTCTTTCCTCTTGGACATCACCGATTTCTTTACAAATCGCATGCAGATAAGGGGTGTCTTCCGGTCGTTTGAATGTTTTGTTTTTGAGTTTTTCCGCGATAATGTTGAATACGCTTGTGTGTATCTCAAGCGTACCATTATACGTGTAGTCTTCGCCCAGATTGACACGGTGCCTGCACCCTTTGTACCAGAGCAGATCCTTGATGTGGCCTTTCTTTAAAAGATGTTTTATCAGATTTTCATCGCCTGCATAGCCATATACCGGCATAAGGTCTTGCAGGATTGTTGTATGTTTGTAAAGCCATTCAAACTGGGTTTGATCC
>WGCS01000135.1 GCA_015493685.1 Bacteroidales bacterium | reverse complement strand
GATATGAGCATGTTGAGAGCATGGCAAGTCACGGCGTGGCTCTAAGCCACACCGTGACTAAGCTTGAGCATAGCTGCTCTTGGATAAGCGATGCTAGTTGGGAATTAAACTATCATACTGAGCGAAGTCGAAGGATTGACCAACGGCAGACCGGCCATGATATCCGTTTTAAGTTCACCGGCAAGGAGCTAGATTCAGAAACTGGGTATACCTATTTTGGCGCACGGTACTATGATAGTGGGTTGAGTGTTTGGTTTGCCCGGCCACCGAAGCTTCATAGCCTCCACAAGAAAGTATATCTGGCTGCGAAGCGTAAGTGTGTGGATCCGTTGGCGGATAAGTATCTATCCACTAGCCTGTATGCTTATGTAGAAAATAATCCTATTATGTTTGTTGATCCAAATGGAATGCTTAAGGATGGATATAGTATTGATGAAGATGGTTATCTAACGTGGGTTGATGATACAGGTGGTGATGATCACGATATTATATATTCTAATAATAAAGATGGAAGCACAAATATGGACAAGGATAAGGCTCTTTGTGTTAAGAAAGGTGTTATTCAAAATATGTCACACGGGACATATGAAGGCAATGACTATGATATATTAGAATTAGACAATCATAGTGAAGGTACATTATTTTTTGAATTTGTGGTTGCGAACACAGATGTAGAATGGGGACATACTCGATATAGTGATGAGAACTCTGACTTATCTGTAATCACCACTTCTCATGATAAGAAAGCAGAGTTTGGTACACCTGGGTTGTTAATTCACTCAAATAGATATTATAATTATTTGGGAAATGATCATAGTCACCCTTATGGCAATTGGCTTCCTTCTGGAGCATCTGTGCCTTTGAATAGTGATGGTACTAGAAAATACTCTGGCGATATTGGTTTTGCCCACTATTATGAGCGGTCACTTAATAACGGTGCAACATTCCGTGTTTATGATAAACAAACTGGTACATATTTTGAGTATAATGGAAGTACTCATATTCCAATAACTATTAAAGGTGCAACAGTTAAACCATAAATATTCTTTAACTATGAAAGCGAAAAATTTTATTATTATTTTTATTATTGGTGTTTATGGATTAAGTTTTGTTAGTGGAAAAACTTTTATTACAGATTATAAAAAGATTCCTTTAATCACTATTGACTCCTCTCTTGTAATTGTTCTAAAAGAAATAAGTAATGCAACTAAAAAATGTGAATTGTACAATGATGATTCTTCCGCATTATTTGTGGTTAATACATATAATCAGAATGATACAGTAATATTTTACGTTAGTTTGCAAAAAAATACAGTTCATTTAGATCAGCAACATGAAATTATCTATGGAGGGATTGAAATAGATGGGGCTGTATTTGTATTTATGGGAATGAAAGAGGGGGTGAAAGGTATAGAGAGTTATATAATCGGAACAAGTGTCAGTGAATTTATGACTGTTTCTTTTAGACCATTTGAAGATACAGACTTAAAATTAAATTTATGTGGAGAATGTCGCAATACATGGATTCTTAATGTAAATAATTCATTGAGTATCGTTTTTACGGAAATATGTATTCGTTAATCTATAGTCTTCA
Source organism: Bacteroidales bacterium (assembly GCA_015493685.1). Taxonomy (GTDB): domain Bacteria; phylum Bacteroidota; class Bacteroidia; order Bacteroidales; family UBA1556; genus UBA6267. The sequence goes on along the minus strand of WGCS01000135.1, from coordinate 5,249 downwards.
TGAGCCCCAGATAAGATGTATGGCAAAGGGTAAAGAGGCCAAAAAATTTGAGTTTGGCAACAAATACCCTTTTAAGGCCAGACTCATAAATTTTTAATTGTTTTTTTATCCCATAATACTGTACTTTTGAGCATTGAAAATAGTTAAGTAAAATTAATGCCTAAGCCATAATTGGATATTGCTGATAAATTAGTACTTATCAGTCCTTTTTTAAATTATTAAACGTATGAAACGTAGATATGCCAGTGCCATTCTCCTATTTTTACTGTTGGGGATAAATACAAATTTAGTTTTTGCTCAAGAGAGTCATGATTTTGAAATTTCAAAGAACTTAGATATTTTCACTTCCTTAATACAGCAACTTAACTTACATTATGTCGATGATATTGAGCCCGGTACTTTAACTCAAACGGCCATTGATGCCATGTTAAAGCATATTGACCCTTATACTGTCTATTATCCTGAATCGGAAATTGAAGATGTAAGGTATATGCAAACGGGGCAATATGGAGGAATAGGTTCTTTTATGCATATTAAGAATGGCCAAATAGTGGTGGGAATGCCTTATCCCGGATTTCCTTTTTACAAAGCTGGGATAAGGGCAGGAGATATTGTATTAAATATTGATGGAGAAAATGTTAGCGGTAAAACGATGAGCGATATTTCATCAAAGTTAAAGGGTGCAGCAGGTACCGAAGTTAGTATTGAATACCTTTCATCCAAGGATAAAAAAGTGCATAATGTAAAATTGCAACGTGAAGAGATTGTGGTAAAAGATGTGCCTTATTATGGCTTTGTTGCCGATAGTATTGGTTATATAAAATTAATAGGTTTCAAGCAAAATGCGGCTAAAGAAGTTCGTGCAGCCTTGGATAGTTTGAATAAAAGAGGCAAACTGAAGGCGGTGATTCTTGACCTTAGAAATAATGGAGGAGGTTTGTTAATGCAAGCAGTTAAGATTGTTAATTTATTTGTTGGCCCGGGAGAGAAAATAGTGAGTACCAAAGGGAAAACGAAGAGTGAGAATGCCATATATAGAACCCATAATAAAGCGCTATACCCCAATGTGGGAATTGTAGTTCTTACTAACGCACATAGTGCCTCGGCCAGCGAAATTGTTGCCGGTGCATTTCAAGATTTGGATAGGGCTGTTATTATGGGGCAGAAATCGTATGGTAAGGGTCTGGTGCAAAAAGTGTATCCTTTGAGTTATCGTTCTCAAGTGAAAATTACGGTGGCAAAATATTATATTCCCAGTGGACGATGTATCCAATCTCTCGATTACCAACATAAGGATAAGCAGGGAAGGGCTTTTCGTACACCTGATTCTTTAATGCAGACTTTTACAACGAAAAATGGGCGCAAGGTAAAGGATGGAGGAGGCATTATCCCTGATGTGAAACTTACCCCACGGAGGTATTCTCTATTGGCGAGCTCTCTTATGCGTAAGTACGAAATTTTTGATTATGCAACCAACTACGTAAATACAAAGGATAGTATACGTCATCTGCAAACTTTCTCCATCGACGATAGTACTTATAATGACTTTGTACATTTTGTACAGAAAGATAGTTTTAGCTATCGGCTTCCGGTGGATATTTCTTTGCAAAAGTTGAAGCTACAGGCAGCTGCAGATAGTCTTGCCATAATTAATGATATTGAAATATTAGAACAAAAAGTTGCGAGGGAAAAGCTAAATGATTATTCGAAATATAAGAAGGGTATAAAAGCCCTTCTGAGGCAGGAACTACTATCAAGATACTACTTTCAATCGGGTAAGATAGAGGCTGCATTGGAAGATGATACCGAAATTAAAGAGGCAATAAATCTTCTTGACAATAGAAATAGATATAGCCATTTATTGGGTCAGAAATAATATTATTACATTAGATTTGCAATATGCAACTGGAAAAGAGTAGATTATATTTGATGTATCTGGGTATTGTGCTCACTATTATTGGTTTGCCTTTCTCTAGGGCGATGATTAGTATCGGACAGGTTGTAATGGGTGTTGTTTTTCTTTTTGATCCTAATTTATGGCATAAGCTTAAACAATTTAGTGCCAATAAAGCGGCAATGGCTTTTGTGAGCTTTTATTTTTTGATGCTCATAGGTTTACTTTATAGCAGCGATATAAGCTATGGTTTTTTCGATTTGCGTACTAAGCTTCCGCTACTACTATTTCCTCTCGTATTTGCTACCGAAAAGCCACTTAATCCGAAGGTGTTCAAATTTTTTTTATTGCTTTTTGCCGCTACGGTAACTGCTTCGATATCCTATAGCCTTCTTATTTATTTCCAACAAAATCTAAGCGACTATCGCGATGCCTTTCCTTTTGTCTCTCATATTCGAATAAGTTTGGAGAGCCTTATAGCAATAAGTATATTTGGTTATTTTTCGCTGAATAGTAAAGAGAATTTCCCTCCATGGGCAAGGATTGTAATGCTAATGAGTATACTGTATTTGGTTTGGGCTTTACTTACCATGGAACTGATGACAGGAATAGTGATTTTGATAATAACCCTATTTTTAGCGGTACTGCGATTTCTTATTCTGAATAATAAATCCCGATGGTCATGGGGCGTATTTACTATTAGTGTATTCGCTATTGTATTAATTAGTTATGCTGTTTTTTCCACTGTACTATCCTATTCTCATGCTCCAAAATATAATTTATCGCAATTAGATAAATACACAGCATTGGGAAATCCTTATACGCAGCAGCCTGAAAAATATCAGATAGAGAATGGAAGTTATATTGGTTTATATATTCAGTGGAAAGAAATGAAGAGAGCATGGAATCAGCGTGCCGAAATTAATTTTGATTCCTTTGATGGAAGAAGTCAACAAATAAAATTTACCTTGCTAAGGTATCTAAATTCTAAACATTTGCGTAAGGATGCCCGAGGAGTGAACGCCTTGTCTGCTAAAGATATACATAATATTGAAGAGGGGATAGCCAATGCTGAATATGCCAAAAAATTTAGTCTTAAGAAGCGGATTTATAAATTACTTTGGGAATATGGAATGTATCAAAGAGGAGAAATAGGATCGGGACATACGTTAATTCAGCGTGTTGAATTGTGGACGGCCGGCTGGCAGATTTTTAGTAATAATATTCTTTTTGGCGTGGGAACAGGAGATATTCCTCAGGCTTTTCATCAGCAATTAATAAAAGAGCATTCTCCGCTAATGAATTCACATTTACGTAGTCATAATCAGTATATTAGTATTATGGTAAGCTTGGGTATATTCGGTCTGATTATATTTCTGTTTTCCATATTTTATCCTCCCACCGTTCTTAAAATGTGGAATAATACATTATTCTTCTATTTTATCAGTTTTCTTATTATCAGTATGTTATGGGAAGATACCATTGAATCTCAAGTGGGGGTAACTCTTTTTGCTTTCTTTTATGCTTTTTATTTATTTGCCCGGCCAAAGCCTTTAAATGAACAGAAAAAAGGAGAGAAATTATAGGACAGATTATTCATTATATTATTTCAATAGTATTAAAATTAGATTATATGAAGAGAATAAATATTTTGGTTTTAGCTTTGTTACTGGCCGTTGCCGCTATAGGTTTAAGCTCATTTTCAAAAGGAAAGAAGTATAGTAAGTACGACTATTTGATAACCATAAGCACTTCGTTTGGTGATATGAAACTGATACTTTTTGACGATACTCCGATTCATAAAGAGAATTTCATTAGGCTTGCTAAAGAAGGGAAGTACAATGGGAGTTTATTCCATCGGGTAATAAAGAATTTTATGATTCAAGGAGGAGCCATTGATCATAGTGATGAGCCCGGCTGGGATACGCTTAGTTTTGAAGCAAGAACTCTGCCCAATGAAATTATGGACAAGCATAAACATGGGTATGGCGCTGTGGCAGCTGCCAGGGTTGAAAATCCGGATAAACGCTCCGATATTAGCCAATTTTATATTGTTGACAATCCTGCAGGCACACATTTCCTTGATAATAAATATACTGTTTTTGGCCAATTGATGGTTGGTTATGATGTGTTGGCAAAAATTGTGAATCAACCACTTAATGGTTCTTCACCCAAAAAGCCTATTAAAATGATGGTGAAGGTTGAGAAAGTAAAAAGAGCTAATCTCATCAAGTTTTATGGAAATGAGTATACTCGATTTCAGTCGCATAATGAGTAAAAAAAAGCCTGACTTATTATATAGGTCAGGCTTTGAAAAATTATGTGTGTAAATTATTATTGTTGAATCTTTTTTATTAATCCGGTGAGGCTAATTTTGCCCCCACCAAATACGAAAAGGCTAAAGAGCATTATTAAATAATACAGAGGAATCTCAAAGCCATTGTTGCCTGCTTCAAAACCGCTACCAATATGTACAGTGAAAATAGCCACTAACATTACAAACATTAATGGAATACTTATAAGCCGAGTACCAAATCCAATCAATAGAAGGATAGCGCCGCTAACCTCAGTGGTGGCAGCAAGGTAGGCATTAAGTGTGGGAAAAGGATATCCCATACTTTCAAACCATGAGGCAACTCCTTCAATTCCACTCCATTTCATCATTCCTGTTGTCCAAAACCCATAGGCTAATACCAATCGCATTGCCAGCAGTGGCAGATCGCGCAGTTTGTTAAGTTTTGTTTCCATGGAGTCGCATACTCCTATCATTTTACATTTCATCCGCTTAAAATATTTATTGTTGTGTATTTTTGTATTGTAGTTTTTTTATAAGAAGAGCTTCTGTTTCAAAAGCTCTTCTTTACATCTTACTATAAACCAATTATATTATTTAATTACTACCGCCACATTTGCCGGCGCCACATTTACTTTCGCTGCTTTTCTTGCTGCTTTTTGCTTTCTTTGTACTCTTTTTGCTACTTTTCTTCGAGGCTTTTTCATTTTTGGTTTTCCCTGCTTTTTTTGAGGTCTTTTTGCTCGCTGCTGTTCCGCACTTTCCCTTACCACACTTGCCTTCACCACATTTGGAGTCAAAGGTGGCTACCAAAGTACTGCTTGTTGTTGCTACTCCTACCTCTTGTTGTGGACTTCTTTCATTGGCTCGTACTTTCTGTACCGAGAATACCGTTATGGCGCCTAGAATTAATACTCCTGTTAATAGGGCTAATTTTTTGATTGTCTTATTCATAATATTAAATTTAATTGTTAATAATTTCTGATTTCACTTTAACAGTCGTAGCAGTATGCAGTTCCTTACAAAAAAAATGAAATTTAATAATATATAAGAAGAAAAGAT
>WGCS01000134.1 GCA_015493685.1 Bacteroidales bacterium | reverse complement strand
GTTTTACTCTAATACTTCAATATCTCCCTGTTAATACGGATAGAATCCTAAAAAAAGTGATAAATGCATGGGTGTTGTAAATAAAAAGAGTGATTAGCAAATACTTTGCCAAACAAAAAAAATAGTAACGAATAAATAAAAAAGCACTACATTTGAAGCTTAAATATTTACTTATGTTAAAGCAAGGTTTACATCAGAAATTACAACAAAAGTTATCGCCTCAGCAGATTCAGCTAATGAAATTGTTGCAGGTGCCTACCATTGCTTTGGAGCAACGTATAAAACAAGAGATTGAAGAGAATATGGCCTTGGTAGAAGGCGGTGATGAAGAAGCCCCACAGGATGAAAGTTCCATTGATGATCAGATTGGTGAACAAGATGAGACTGATAATTCAACAGAAGATGAGTTTGATTTAAATGATTATATCGATCCTGACGATGCGCCGGATTATAAATATGAAGCGAATAACAGGAGTAAAGACGATGAAGAAAAAAATATTCCCTTTGTGTCGGGAGTTAGTTTTCATGATTTATTGAGAACCCAATTATCGTTTCAGAATCTTTCTGATAAACAGAAGTCTATTGCTGAATTTATAATTGGTAATATTGATGATTCGGGTTATCTTCGACGCGAAAGTATTGCTATTGTTGATGATCTAGCCTTCACCCAAAATATATCCACTAATAAAGAGGAGGTTGAAGCAATTATTAAAATAATTCAAAATTTTGATCCTCCCGGAATCGCAGCTCGCGATTTGCGCGAATGCCTGCTGCTGCAGCTGGAGCGGAAAGAGAAGACAGAAGATATACTGTTGGCAGTGGTTATTTTGAAACGATTCTTTGATGCGTTTACTAAAAAACATTACTCCAAAATTATTCAGCGCCTGAATATTACGGAAGAACAACTTAAGAATGCTATTGATGAAATTATAAAGCTTAATCCTAAGCCGGGAAATACCTTAAGTGAGAGTGCCAAGGTTAATCAACATATTGTTCCTGATTTTATTATTTTGCACGAAGATGGTAAGTTGATATTACAACTCAATGGTAGAAATGCTCCTGAACTTCATATCTCAAGAACGTATAAGAATATGCTTCAGGCATACTCTGATCAAAAAGGGAAGAATAATAAGCAGATGAAAGATGCGATGACTTTTGTTAAGCAGAAAATTGATTCGGCTAAATGGTTTATCGATGCCATTAAACAAAGGCAAAATACCTTGCTTAGTACCATGAAGACTATTATGGAATATCAATATGAATATTTTCAAACAGGTGATGAAACCAAATTGCGCCCGATGATTCTTAAGGATATTGCAGAGAAAGTCCATCTGGATATTTCAACGATTTCAAGAGTGGTGAATAGTAAATATGTGCAAACTCCTTTCGGCACTTTTAAGCTGAAATCGTTTTTCTCTGAAGGTATGGTAACTCAAAGTGGAGAGGAAGTCTCTACTCGTGAAATAAAGAAAATTCTCTTAAATATTATTGAAAAAGAAAACAAAAGAAAACCTTATACCGATGAAAAATTGGCTATCTTTTTGAAAGACAATGGGTATAATATTGCTCGAAGAACGATAGCGAAATATAGAGAACAGTTAAATATTCCTGTGGCACGCTTACGTAAAGAACTATAATTATGAGACGCGATTTTGCTGAGAGTTTTTCCCTGTCTTTTCACCCTATACTTATTGGATTTTATAGTCTGTTGTTCGTCTTTGTGTTGCCTGTCTTTGAAGTTCAAGCCTTGGGAATACATCTGCTGAGCTACATTGGTATTCTTGTTTTCGTTACTACTGTTGCCTTTCCTGTTTTTAGCTTATTGATGCTTCGAAAACAAAAAATTATTTCATCGTTGTCGATGCCGCAAAGACAAGAAAGAGGAATCGCTTATTTGTTGAATTTTACGTACTATGGTATAACTGCATATATGCTCTTCCGAATGAATTTTATTCCATTGTTAATACCTCTGTTAATTGCTATTTCAGCAATGGGTAACTTGGTATTATTCTTTTTTAATCTTTGGATAAAAGTTAGTGCACACGCTCTCGCTATGGGGAGTTTAACAATGCTTATCATAGCATTAACGCATTTCTATGATTTAAGATTAATAGTGCCACTTACTGTAGTCGCCTTATTATCACTTATTGTTATCCTGTCAAGGCATTATTTAAAAATGCATACCTATTCTGAACTTATTTTGGGTTATGTTTTGGGTATACTTGTGTGCTATGGAGTATTCTGGGTCGGCTTTGGTTTTTAATGGCTGCTTTCAATAATCCTGCTATTTCCTTAAATAGATTGAGGCATAGTTAAAAAAAATTGATCAAATCTGCTGCCACACTTTATCAATTCTTATCTTATCTCTCCTTTTTTTTTAGAAAAGGAGAACCCAAAGGAGGATTAGCTAAAAAAATCTCTCTTTTGGGTTCTCTCTTAAAATAAATGGAGATAGTTTTATGCTTTAACTTCAATATATTCATTTCCCACATATTCATCCAAGCGGCCAATACATTGGGAATATAAATTGTGAGCTTTAAGAATCTCTTCCACCTCAGGGGCTTCTTTTTCATCCACAGCTATCAATAATCCACCGCTGGTTTGTGCATCTGAGAGTATGATTTGCATAGCGTCATCAGCTAATTTTATCTTATCACCATAGCTCTTCCAGTTTCGTTTTGTGCCGCCAGGTATACTCCCTTGGGTGATATAATAGAGGGCTTCTTCAAAAATTGGAATATTAGCATAATCTAATGTCGCTTTTACGTTACTCCCTTCGCAAATCTCCAATAAATGTCCCAGTAAACCAAAACCGGTAACATCTGTAAGACCTGTTACACCGGGCATTTTGGAAATTACGCCACCAACACTATTTAATTTCATCATTGATTCCGGGGCGATATCAGTATGCTCGCTCTTAAGTTTGCCATCCTTTTGGGCGGTGGATAATATACCTACTCCAAGCGGTTTTGTGAGGTATAGTTTAGAGCCAACTTTGGCAGTGTCATTTCTTTTAAGATTCTTCAATTCTACCAACCCGGTAACGGCTAAACCAAACAATGGTTCAGGATTATCAATGCTGTGGCCCCCGGCCAATACAATTCCTGCCTCCTTGCATACTGCTCGGCCTCCTTCAACTACTTGATTGGCTATCTCAGGAGATAAGGTGTTTATGGGCCAGCCAAGAATAGCTATTGCCATTATTGGATTTCCTCCCATGGCATAAATGTCACTAATGGCGTTGGTAGCCGCAATTTTACCAAAGTTGAAAGGATCATCTACGATGGGTAGAAAAAAATCAGTGGTGCTAATAATCCCTTGTCCGTTGCCAATGTCATATACAGCAGCATCATCACGGGTGTCATTGCCAACAATTAAATTTGCCGATTCTATTTGTGGAATGCTCGTTTTTAATACGGTAGTTAATTGTTTTGGCGATATTTTACAGCCACATCCTGCACCATGACTGTATTGTGTTAGCTTTATTGAGGAGATAGTTTTGGTATCCATATAATGTATTTTTAAAGTAAATAATTGGGCCAATAGTCATTGATGTTTTGATTCTTTAATGAGATATTGGAAATAAAAAACGGCTGCAAAAGTACATTATTTTAGCTTTAAATAAACTTTCTATACGCTATATTTGTCATCGAATTACTCGAATTTACATTTTGTGAGAAAGTGGGCTTGTTTCATAAATCGGACATAAATACCTGTTCTACGATTTTGCTTTTGGAAGAGTAAAAGTGAACTTTGAACCTTTTCCGACTTCACTTTCTACCCATATTTCTCCCCCATTCATATTCACAAATTCCCGGCAAAGTTTAAGCCCTAGTCCTGAACCCTTTTCATCAGCAGTACCTCTTTTGGTAAGTGTTGTTTTTTTATTAAAAATAGTCTCCATCGTAGTTGAATCCATTCCTACTCCAGTATCAGTGACGGAAATCTCCACAAAATCTTCTTTTTCTTTGGACTGAATATGTATTTCTCCATGAGTAGAAGTAAATTTTATCGCATTCGAAACCAAATTTCTCAATACGGTAGCTACAGAACTTTTATCAGCAAAAACCATCAGGTTCTTTCCTGAATGCTTAACTATAGTTATATCTTTTGTCTTGGCACTTTCATGATGAAGCTTCTCCGATTCAATAACAACAGTACAAACTTTAAATTTTTCTTTTTTAAGGTGAATCTCGTGTTTGTTAATCTGCGCCCAAGCTAGAAGATTTTCAAGAAGATTATAGGTTTCTTGCATTGATTTACGCATTGTGGGCAAAACCTGAATAAATGACTCTGCATCAATATTGCTATCGTCCATTAGTTTAACCAACTCAAGGGAAGCACCAACAGGTCCTCTTAAATCATGGGCAACAATTGAGTACATCATATCCTTAGTTTTGATTGTATCTTTAAGTTGCTTATTTGATATTTCTAATTGTTTGGCGGTTTTTTTAAGTTTGCGCTGTGCCCGAAATAAGAAAAGACTAAAGACTAAAACAATAAACACTATTATTGATTGAAAATTTCTAATCAAAGCATTTCTCTTTTGAGTTTCATTTAACTTCTCACGCTCTTTTCCCCACCTTTCAGCTTCATTGGCCAATTCTGTTTTAAAAAGCTTATTATCATTATCCTTTTCAAGCTCATCAATCTTCAATTTTAAAAATCGTGCTTCCTCATTATAGTTTTTTGTCTTAGAATAAATACCTATTAATAAATCAATTGATTTGTGTAAATAAAAATTAGTATATGATTTTGATTTATTATAAAGTATTAAGCCATAGTAAAGTGCAG
>WGCS01000133.1 GCA_015493685.1 Bacteroidales bacterium | reverse complement strand
CCTTCTTATTGTTGAGTCCCCTGCAAAAGCAAAAACCATAAATAACTACTTAGGCAAAGAATATATTGTAAAATCAAGTTTCGGTCACATCAGAGATTTATCTAAAAAGAATTTAGGGGTGAATGTGGAAGGTGATTTTAGGCCGCAATATGAAATTTCGCCTGATAAGAAAAAGATTGTTGCTGAATTAAAGAAGTTAAGTAAGGAAGCCGAAATGGTTTGGTTAGCTTCGGATGAGGACCGTGAAGGAGAAGCGATAGCCTGGCATCTGTCGGAAACTTTAAAACTAGATCCAAAAAAAACTAAACGTATTGTCTTTCATGAGATTACCAAGTCTGCCATTACTAATGCCATTGAGAATCCCAGAGGTATCGATTATAACCTGGTGAATGCACAACAGGCACGCCGAGTGCTTGATAGACTCGTGGGTTTTGAGCTTTCTCCATTGCTATGGAAAAAAGTAAAGCCTTCATTATCAGCAGGAAGAGTTCAGTCGGTAGCCGTTCGCCTAATTGTTGAGCGGGAACAGGAAATAAAAAATTTCACTCCTACTTATAAGTATAAGCTTGTTGCCGATTTTATGAATGCAAATGGGGATATGTTTACCGCTGAATTATCAACTAAATTTGATGAAAAAGAGGAAGCAAAAGCCTTCTTGGAATCGTGTAAAAATTATAATTTCACTGTAGTTAATACAGAGAAGAAGCCGGGTAAAAGAAGCCCTGCTGCCCCTTTCACCACTTCTTCGATGCAGCAGGAAGCCAATCGTAAGTTAGGCTATTCTGTTTCAAAAACAATGATGTTGGCACAACGACTTTATGAAGCCGGACATATTACTTATATGAGAACTGATTCTATCAATTTATCGGGGCTAGCTTTGAAGATTGCCAAAGAGGAGATAGTGTCGGCTTACGGAGAAGAATATTCCAAGACAAGAAAATATAAAACAAAGATTAAAGGAGCTCAAGAGGCTCACGAGGCAATACGCCCTACTAATATGGCCAATCGCACTGCCGGTGGTGATGCGCAACAGAAGAAATTGTACGATCTTATCTTAAAAAGAACATTGGCTTCGCAAATGAGCGATGCGAAACTGGAAAAAACACTTATTACTATTGATACACCCCAGAATAATTTGAATTTTATTACTCAGGGTGAAGTGGTCATTTTTGATGGTTTTCTTAAGGTTTACCAAGCGTCTACCGATGAGGATAGCAGCAATGAAACATTGGCGGGTAGTCTGCCTAAAGTGAATAAGGGTGAACAATTAAGTTATAGTCAGATAATTGCATCTCAACGTTTTACAAAACATCCACCTCGCTATTCTGAAGCTGCCTTAGTTAAGAAAATGGAAGAATTGGGAATTGGAAGACCTTCTACTTATGCACCAACTATTTCTACCATTATGAATAGAGGTTATGTGGTAAAAGAAGAGATAGAAGGTTTTATGAGAAATATGGATGTGATTACTCTCAGTAGCAATATTGTTTCAGAAAGTGTAAAAACAGAAAGGTCTGGTGCTTCTAAAGGAAGATTGAGTCCTACGGATATTGGCATATTGGTAAATGATTTTCTGATAAAATATTTTCGTGATATTTTGGAGTATTCTTTTACGGCTAATGTGGAAAAAGAATTTGACCTTATCGCAGAGGGAAAAGCTGTTTGGAATACTATTATTAAAAACTTTTACCAAGAATTTCATAAAAAGGTTGAAGAAACTACTGAGACAGCAGAACGTTTTAGTGGAGAACGGCTTTTGGGTGTTGACCCCAAGAGTGGTAAAAATGTATATGTTCGCATAGGAAAATTTGGTCCCATAGTACAAATTGGTGAAGCTACTGATGAAGAGAAGCCTCGCTTTGCCGGTTTGCGTAAAGGCCAATCCATAGGTGAAATTACTTTTGAGGAGGCAATGGAATTATTTAAATTCCCACGCAAGCTAGGGGAATATGAAGATAAGGTGGTTACCGTGGCCATAGGGCGATTTGGGCCTTATGTTCGTCATGATAGTAAATTCTTTTCACTGGGAAAAGAAGATCTGCCGGAGAGTATTAGTTTGGATAGAGCAATAGATATTATAGAGGCTAAAAGGCAAAAAGACAGGGAAAATACCTTAAAAACCTTTAGTGAAGAGCCCGGATTGATTATTATGAATGGTCGGTTTGGACCTTATATTTCCTTCGAAAAGAAAAACTATAAAATAACCAAAGGAACGGATACCGCAACGCTTAGCCTGGAGGATTGTAAAGAGATTATAGCGAAAGCTCCGGTAAAGACAAAGGGAGGAGCCAGAAAGAAAAAAGCAACAACGAAGAAGGCTACAGCAAAAAAGAAAACCACAGCAACGAAGACAGTACGTAAAAAAAGTACTTCAGCGAAAAAAGTAAAGAAAACTAGTTCAACTTCTAAAAAATAGTGTCAATGGATCTTTCGATTTATCTTGAAAGCATAGATGTTCCTGATTTCAATATGGAAGAATCGGTGCATAAACGCCGGATGGGGGATGTTATACAAATTTATTCTAGGGAAGCGGGTTTTCCGGATTTGCATACTATTGATATGGCTATCATTGGAGTTAAGGAAAGTAGATTGTCCATTAATAATTTTGAAAGTAAAGAGGCTCCGGATGCAGTAAGAAAATATTTGTATGCTTTGTATGCGGTTAATACAACTATGAAAGTGGCCGATTTGGGGAATATAAAAGCCGGACATGATATTGATGATACCTATTTTGCCGTTAAAATTATTGCTGAGTATCTTTTAAAGAATAACATTATTCCAATAATTATTGGAGGATCGCAGGATATCACCTATGCCAATTATATGGCCTATGAGAATATGGGTAAGATCATTAATATTACCTCCATTGATTCTTCCTTTGATTTGGGTAATGCGGAAGAGAATTTTAATTCCAGATCATATTTAAGCAAAATTATTCTACATCAGCCCAATTTCCTCTTTAATTTCACTAATATTGGGTATCAAACTTATTTTGTTGATCAAGAAGCTGTTAGATTAATGAAAAACTTATTCTTTGATGTTTATCGCTTGGGGCAGATGCGTAATAATATGAAAGAGGTTGAACCATTGGTGCGTAACGCCGATTTAATTAGTTTTGATATTGGCGCCATTCGTCAAGCCGAAGCCCCGGGTAATAAAAATGCTTCTCCCAATGGTTTTGATGGTGAAGAGGCTTGTAAAATAGCACGCTATGCCGGCTTGAGTGATAAGTTGACGTCTTTTGGCCTCTATGAAATTAATCCCACCATGGATATAAATGGCCTTACAGCGCATTTGGCAGCCCAAATTATTTGGTATTTTATGGATGGTTTTTATCAACGAAAAGGAGATTTTCCGCATAAGCAAAAAAAGGAATATTTCAAATACATTGTTGGAATTGAGGACTTGGACCATGAGATAATTTTTTATAAAAGTAAAAAAAGTGGTCGCTGGTGGATGCAAGTGCCCTTCAATAGTCCCATGGAAGGGAAATACGAGCGTCATTTTATGGTTCCCTGTTCCCTTAGTGATTATGAGACTGCCAATAGAAACGAAATTCCTGATCGTTGGTGGCAAGTATATCAAAAGTTAATGTAGAGTCAAGAGCTTTAGTTTGAATCTTATAGTTATTTTCGTGGAGTGGAGTATCTTTTTATAGATGAAAATTAGAAATATAAATTTATACACTCATCGAACCTTTTATTAGGTTCTCTTGTCAGAATGGCATGTCAAACGTAAAAAGTATAACCTAGTTGTTTTTTTATTTAGGGGGTAAACGGGTGAAATTTTATTCATTATTGTTATGTTTTTGTGAATAACTGTATCAAAAAGCATTGAAGATATTGTTTTTTTTTCTATTTTAGCCCACTGTAATTAGGATATGCACAAAATAAAGGTCTATGAAGCATCTATTACTCGTATTAAGTATTGTGTTAATCAGTAGTTTAACAATGGCACAACAGACGCCACAGTACACCAATTTCATGTTTTCTAAACTTAATTTTAACCCAGGTTTTGCAGGTTTAGGCGATGGAATTTGTGTACAAGGCTTGGCAAGACAGCAGTGGATGGGGTATAAGGGAGCAAATAATGAAGGTGGAGCTCCTAATACGTATTTCTTTACTGCCCAAGCACCTGTAAAAATGCTTATGGGTGGTTTAGGTATTGCAATAACCAAAGATATGATAGGTTTCGAGGATAATACCAGCGTTCGATTGGCATATTCTTTTCATCTTAATATTGCCGGTGGAATATTAGGGCTGGGTTTACAAGGTGGATTTATCAATAAACAAATTGATTTCTCAAAATTTAGGCCCACCGATCCCAACGATCCTTTATTGAGGAGCAAAGGGAAAGAATCGGCAATGAATTTTGATTTAGCGTTTGGAGCTTACTATAAGGCCGATAATTTTTATGCCGGATTTTCCTCAACACAAATGGAAGGTTTATGGGGAAGTTCTGCCGCTTTCGGTAGTAAGATTGCAAACCCTAAGTATAGAGGCCATTATTTTTTAACAGGAGGTTATATGTACCAATTACCAATGGCACCGGCCTTTAGTATTAATCCAAATATTCTTGTTAAAACTGATTTTGCCTCAGCTCAATATGATATAAATGTTTTGGCATGGTACAATAATCAGATATGGGCAGGCGTTACTTATAGGCCAACAGATGCAGTATCTGTTTTGGCTGGTTATAAGGTGGTTTCAGGAACACTTGATGGTTTAATTGGTGGTATCTCTTATGATGTAACCACATCTGCAATGAACGTTGGAACCTATGGCTCTTTTGAAATCTTTCTAAGATACTGCTTTAACATTGTTGTTACGCCTAAACCGGCAAAACATGGAACAGTACTTTATTTATAATATGAAACAAAATTGTGAACACTACGTAGAAGCTGTTCATTACAAACGAATAACTAAGTTATGTTGTTAAAAACGAAAAGAAAACTAACGGACTTATTACTCTTATTTACAATTGGTTTACTTGTTGCCAGCTGTGGAAGGGGAAATGGAGAACTTATTGGAGTGCAAAATAGAGAGGATTGGTATCAAGAGGATCCTTTTGGAATGTTGTTTATTCCTATGGGTTCTTACAATATGGGAGAATCAGATCAAAATGTTCCCTATGGTCAGAATAATCCTATTAAAACAGTCTCTGTTCAGGCTTTTTATATGGATGAAACCGAGATTACCAATAACGAGTATCGTCAATTTGTGTATTGGGTGAGAGATTCTATTGCTCATGAAATCCTTGGTGAGTTTGGTGATGAAGATGTCGTTGGAGAACATAAGCTTAAAAATAAAGATGGTGATGAACTTGAAACTATGGAACAAGGTCAGGTACATTATCCCATCAATTGGCGTACTCCTATCAAATGGGATGATAATCAAGAAGGAGGAACTGTTCAGGTTTTGGAAGAAGACGGATTGTTTATTCCTGATGAACTACCGGGTAGCAATCGAAGCCCTCGTTATTATCATGTGCGTCAGATAGATGTTACTCGTTTGATGTATTCTTACTATTGGATTGATTTTCAACAGGCAGCAAAAAGAAGTAGCCGTACCAATGGACATTTTAGTCGGATGGAAGAGCGGGTGAATTTTATTAAATTTAGAAAAGACAATATTTATCCTGATACTTTATGCTGGGTACACGATTTTACCTATTCATATAATGAGCCTATGACTCAAAATTATTTTTGGCATCCTGCTTATGATCACTATCCTGTGGTTGGAGTTAGTTGGATTCAGGCTCGTGCTTTCTCCATTTGGAGAACAGGAATAAAAAGAAGCTATCATGAAAGAGAAGGTGCTTCTTTCTGGAATGATTTCCGTTTGCCTACAGAGTCCGAGTGGGAATATGCATCACGTGGTGGTTTAGATTTGAGTCCTTACCCTTGGGGAGGCCCTTATATTCGTAACTCAAACGGATGCTTCTTGGCTAACTTTAAACCGCTGAGAGGAAACTACATTGATGATGGTGGAATTCACACTTTGATTGTTGGGCACTATGCACCTAATGATTACGGTTTATATGATATGGCAGGAAACGTATCCGAATGGTGCGACGATTCCTATGAGGAGTCTGTATATCGTGTAGCATCAGATTTAAATATGCAATTTTCTCGTTCTGTGATGGAGAATGGACAAGATGATAATATTGCCCCGGGACTTAAACGTAGAGTAATACGCGGTGGTTCTTGGAAAGATATTGCTTTTTATGTAAAAACATCTACCCGTAGTTACGAATATCAAGATACAGCCAAAGCGTATATTGGTTTTCGTAATGTACAAACTTATTTGGGGAGAGCTAAAGGAGATGGACCAAATTCATCAAATGTTTATCAGTAATGTTTAAGAGCATTTAACACACACAATATTATTTTTTTTTAAACACAAATCATTTAATTTATTATGGGATTAAGTACAATAGTAAGAAGTAAAGGTTTTAAAAACGTGATGGCCAAATTGTATGGAATTGGCGCATCAGTTGTAATTTTGGGGGCATTATTTAAAATTAATCACTATCCTGGTGCAGATATTATGTTGATTGTAGGTCTTTTGACAGAGGCTGTAATCTTCTTCTTTTCTGCTTTTGAACCGCCTCATGTGGAGCCTGATTGGAGCTTGGTTTATCCTGAATTAGCAGGAATGTATGAAGGATATAGTGATTCTGCTCTCGATGAAATGTTGGGAGATAATAAGTCAGAAAGTTCATCACCAACAGAAGAGCTTGATAAAATGCTTGAAGAGGCTAAAATTGGTCCTGAGCTTATTGAAAGTCTTGGTGAAGGTTTACGCAATTTGACAGAAAATACTACTAAAATGGCTGATATTACAGAAGCTAGTGTGGCTACTGAAGAATATACTACTAATGTTAAAAAAGCGGCTTCAAGTATCGAAACTTTGGCAGATACTTATACCCAGACTTCAAATGTATTGACTGAATCCACAGAGAAAATTGCTAAATCTGCGGAATCAATTGATTTCACTCAGGTTGATGGTAATGCATTTAATGATGAGTTAAATAAAGTATCTCGTAATTTATCTGCTCTTAATTCTGTTTATGAGTTACAGTTACAGAATTCAAATCAACAAACAGAAACTTTTGACAAAATGGGTCAAACAATGGAAAATTTCTTGGCTAATCTTCAACAGAGTGTTGAGAATACTGAAAAATATAAAACTCAGGCTGATGAGTTAGCTAAAAATGTAGCTGCATTGAATCAGGTTTATGGTAATATGCTTAACGCAATGAATGTTCAGCGTTAAGTTTTTTAATTAATTATTAACCATTTAAACTAAAAATCAATGAGTGGAGCAAAAGAAACACCACGGCAGAAAATGATAGGTATGATGTACCTGTTCTATACTGCATTATTGGCCCTTAATATATCAGCAGATATCTTAAACGCATTTATCTTAGTGAACGATAGTATGGTGCAAACCAATAAAAACTTTGGAGCTAAGAATGGACTTATATTAGATGCCTTTCAAAAGCAATATCAAATGAATCCTGCCAAGGTTAAGCCTTTTTACGATAAAGCGATGAAAGCTAAAGAATATTCTCATGAATTGGTAAGTTTTTTACAGCATGTGGAAGATACTTTGGTTATAGAAAGTGAATTTGGTGGTCAGCAGTTCAAAGATTTTGAATATACCTTGGAAGATAAGGATGGTAATGATTCTATTATTACTTTTCATAGGGCCTATCAAATTCCTGTTGTCTTTCTTAAGAGTAAAGACAAGTATAATGTTCCTATGCAAATTCTTATTCCGGAAGGGATTGGTACACACGCTGTTGCCGATGAAATGAAAGAAAAGTTTGCCGAGTATAATAAACAAATTATCAGCTTATTATCAAAAAAAGATGTTGATGATATTAAATTGGGCCTTGTTACAGAAGAAGTATATAATCCGGTGTCAAGGAGTAAAGAGTCTTGGGAATATAATTCGTTTCATCATACCGTATTAATTGCCGATTTAGTACTTATTAATAAGTATATTTCGGAAGTATTAAATACCGAAGCAGAGGTGTTGAATAAATTGTACAGTTATATTGATGCCCAAACCATCAAATTTGATGCAGTAAGGGCAGCGGTAATACCCAAATCTACTGTGGTAATAGCAGGCTCTAATTACGAAGCAGATATTTTTGTTGCCGCCTATTCCAAAACAGAGATTCCAACGGTAGATATAAAGCCTAACGCAGATACACTTACCCTTAAACAAGTACAATCAGCCGAAGCAGGTAGTATTGTTCATATTGACACTGCGGATGAAGGTATTGTAAAATATACTGTAAAAACTAAGTCAATTGGAGAATATACTTATGCCGGTTTGATTAATGTAAAAGGACCCGATGGTAAATTCCAACAGCATCCTTTCCATTCATCCTATCAGGTTATAGCTCCTACAGCAACTGTTTCAGCGGATAAAATGAATGTTGTATATCGTAAGTTAGACAATCCAATGTCTGTTTCGGCCCCTGGTTTTACTAATGAACATACAAAAGTGAGTGTGAGTGGTGGGGGTAAACTTATTTCTAAAGGTAATGGAAAATATATTTATATTCCACCTCAAGGAAAAGTTAGAAAAGTTAAGTTTAATGTTTCCGGTGTGCGCAACGACGGAACTACTGTAGCTATGGGAAGTCAAGAATTCCGTGTGTTAGGGGTTCCTTCCGCAATTATAAAAGTTGCCGGGAAGAATGAAGGTAGAATTAGTGCAGCAATGCTCTCAAGTCAACCTATCCTTACTGCAACCATGGAGAAATTTGCTTTTGATTTAAAATATCGTGTTTCAAGTTATCAAATAATGGTATTTTCCAGTAGAGGGAATATGTTGGTTAATGAATCACAGCATTCCAACAGGCTTTCTAATTCAACCATTAAGAAGATAAGAAAGGCCCCTAGGGGTTCTATTATTAATATTAATAATGTTAAGATAAAAGGTCCTGATGGAGAGAAACGTGCGTTAGGCTTTACTTTAAAGTTACAATAATAGAATAAATAAAAAGCAAAGAAAAACAGTATGTTTTTCTTTGCTTAAATATTAAATAAATTTCGTTGATATGAAGAGGATAATATTAGCTGTATTTCTTTTTAGCTTCCTGGGAAGCTCTGCCCAAGTACTGGATCCGGGATATGGTCCTAGAGCTTGGAAAAAAGAAAATACAAAACAGGAGAACCCTATTGTATTGCCCCATGTTAGAGAGGCTGATGTAATGTGGGCAGAACGGATATGGAGAACCATTGATTTACGTCAAAAGGAAAATTTACCTATCTATTATCCTCTTAAAGAACAAACCCAAGGGAAGCGATCGTTTGTTCAAATTGTTTATGATATGCTTAATAATCCAAAAAGTAAATTAAAAGCGTATGAGACCTATGAACTAAAAACTGAAATTCCTCGTGAAAAAGCTATTGGACTTTTTGCTGCCTCTGTTGAGTATGATAGTCTAGTTTTCGATGAGAATGGTGTATGTCAGGATAAAGTGAAGAATATGTATCATATGGATTTCTCCAAGGTTAAACCGGAGATTGTTAAGATCCATTTAATGGAAGATTGGTTTTTTGATAAGCAACGTTCTGTTATGGATGTTAGAATTTTAGCCCTGGCAATAGAGATACCTATATTTATTATCAACGAAACTCAAACATATTGCGATGGCACAGGACAAGATGAAATCGTTTTCGGAGGATGGAAGAAAGCTGGTGGAAATCAAAATATTTGGTTCTTTTTTCCCGATTTAAGGAAAGAGATGGCAGCTAATGAATGCTATGAAAGACATAATGACGGAGGTAGGATTTCTTATGATGATATATTCTTAAAGCGTATGTTTGCTAGTTATATTGTTAGAAATGAGAATGTTTACGATCGTTATATAAACGAATATACCTCAGGATTAAGAGCGCTACTTGAAGCGAAGCGTATTAAAGAAAAAATTAGAAATTTTGAAATGAATCTTTGGCAGTATTAATTGTAAAGATTCTGAAATACACAGTAGGCTCACCAATAGGTGGGCCTTTTTTTGTAAAGATATATTTTTTATTGTATTTCGGGAGCAAGCTCTTTTTCTCTATTTTTGCTAAAAGCTCCAGCTATGACTGAAAATAATATTCTAGATTCTGATATTACCTACCTTAAAGGGGTGGGACCTTTAAGGGCTGAGCTTTTAAAAAAAGAGTTGGCATTAAGTAAGTTTGGTGATTTGCTTTATCATTTTCCTTTTCGCTATATCGACAGAACGCAGTTTCATAAGATTTCAGAAATTATTCCTGCCAATATATCGGTACAACTTAGAGGGAAGGTTGTTAAGATGGAAACCCTTGGGCAAGGGCGGGCGTTGCGCTTGATAGCCACTTTAAAGGATGACACCGGAAGTATTCAATTGGTATGGTTTAAGGGTATTAAGTGGGTTAAACAGAAACTCCTGTTACAACAAGAATATTTAGTCTATGGTAAGCCTGCTTTTTTTGGCAGGACTTTAACCATTACTCATCCTGATTTTGAAAAAGTGGATTCCGGTTTTGAGTTGGGCGCTCGTTTACAAGCAGTTTACAATTCTTCCGAAAAGTTAAATGCTGTGGGGATGAATAGCCGTAGTTTTAATCGCGTTATTGCGCTGTTATTGCCTAAGGTTTCATCGGTATTATATGAGAATTTAAAGCCCACTCTGATTAATAAATATCACTTATTATCTCATGTTGATGCCTTGATAAAAATTCATCAGCCTTCGTCCTTAGAAGAAATTCACAAGGCTCAGTTGCGACTCAAATACGAAGAGTTTTTTTTTATACAACTCAGGCTTATTCAACAAAATATTTTTAGAAAGGAGAAAATTGTCGGTTATATCTTTCCTCATGTTGGTGCCAAATTTAACACCTTTTATAAGGAAGGTCTGCCCTTTGAGTTGACGAAAGCTCAAAAACGTGTTATTAAAGAGATTCGACATGATTTCAATAGTGGGAGACAGATGAATCGATTGTTACAGGGTGATGTTGGTTCGGGGAAGACCTTGGTTGCTTTGATGTGTATGCTTATAGCTGTGGATAATAATTTTCAGGCAGCTCTAATGGCACCAACAGAAATTTTAGCCCAACAGCATTATAATACTATTGTAAATTTTCTACAAGGTATAGAAATTAATATCGGTCTTTTGACGGGTTCTACAAAAGTAGCCCGGCGACGTGTGTTACTGGAAGACTTACGCACAGGGAAATTGGATATCCTCTTGGGAACACATGCTTTAATAGAACCTACTGTTGTTTTTCATAATCTAGGCTTTGTTGTTATTGATGAACAGCATCGTTTTGGGGTGCAGCAACGGGCTAAATTATGGGCAAAAGGCAAGCAGCATCTTCCTCATGTACTCGTTATGACGGCCACGCCTATTCCCAGAACTATGGCCATGACTCTATATGGTGATTTGGATTATTCTGTTATAGATGAACTCCCACCGGGGCGTAAGGAAGTTAAGACTTATCACTATAGCGATGCAAAGAGAATTGCCTTATTTGGCTTTATTAAAAAGCAAATCAATGCGGGAAGACAGATTTATATTGTATATCCTTTGATAAAGGAATCGGAGACCTTGGATCTGAAAGATTTAAATGATGGCTATAATAGTATCAGCAGGGAGTTCCCAAAGCCAGAATACCAGATTAGTGTTGTTCATGGACAAATGAAAGCAAAGGATAAAGAATATGAGATGCAACGATTTAAGCGAGGCGAGACACAGATAATGATTGCGACAACAGTTATAGAGGTTGGCGTTGATGTGCCTAATGCATCGGTAATGATTATTGAAAATGCGGAGCGTTTTGGCTTGTCGCAGCTGCATCAATTAAGAGGGAGAGTAGGGCGAGGAGCAGAACAGTCGTTTTGTATATTAATGAGTAGTTATAAACTTAGTGCGGAGGCCAGTACGCGTTTAGAGACTATGGTAAATAGCAGTGATGGTTTTGAAATTGCAGAAGCCGATTTAAAGTTGAGAGGGCCGGGCGATTTGCAGGGGACTCAGCAAAGCGGAATATTAGCTTTGAAAATAGCAGATATAGTAAAAGATGAAAATATTTTGCGTTATGCCCGAAATGATGCGAAAGAGGTGCTTGGTGATGATCCACAACTTGATAAAGAGGAAAATAAGGATATTAAAAAATTCTTTCTGGCGCAAAAAAAGAGTCAGCCCAATTGGGGAATAATTAGTTGATGTAAGTCATTGGAGCAGTAGTGATGAAAGCGGTATCGCCGGATGGCAGCGGCCGATGATGATTGATAAAATGTAGAGCTCCAAGGAAGGAGCTCCTTCAGTTTATCAAAGAATCACGGCCGCTGGTATTGGGCATAAAGCGGACAGCCCGTAACTGCCCAAATAAAAAAATAAAATTGCCCGATAATACTGCATGAAAATAGGTTTATTATGCTTAATTTTGCACTTCAATTTTTTATAAAATATAAGATATTATGACCTTATCATATAATTGGCTTAAGAACTATATTGATTTAGATATCAATCCTAATGAGTTGTCTGTTTTGCTTACCGATTGTGGTTTAGAAGTGGAGGGGATGGAATTTCATGAGAGTATTAAAGGGGGGTTAAAAGGAATAAAAGTGGGTGAAGTGCTAAGTTGTGAGAAGCATGGAAATGCTGATAAACTGAGTGTTACCACCGTTGATATTGGAGAAGGTAAGGTATTGCCAATAGTTTGTGGTGCACCTAATGTGGCAGCGGGTCAAAAGGTGTTGGTGGCAACTGTTGGGACGCAATTATATGCTGGTGAAGAGAGTTTTACAATTAAAAAATCGAAAATTAGAGGTGAGGTTTCAGAGGGGATGATTTGTGCAGAGGATGAATTGCAATTGGGGAAATCGCATGATGGAATATTGGTATTGCCGGAAGAGGTGGAAGTGGGTGCCGAGGCGAGTAAATATTTTCCGGTGACCAATGACTATATTTATGAAATAGGATTGACGCCCAATAGGGCGGATGCGACTTCTCATATTGGCTCGGCCCGTGATTTGGTTGCTGTGATTAATCGTTTTTATCCGGAGAAAAAGTTGAAGCTTAAATTGCCCAATGTAAGTGCCTTTAAACTTGATAGTCATGATTTACCCATTGAGATTAATATAAGTAAAGAAGAGGCTTGCGGGCGTTATTCTGGATTATGTATGGCAAATATTGAGGTGAAAGATTCTCCTCAATGGTTGAAAGATCGACTTGAATCGGTGGGTTTACGTTCCATAAATAATATTGTAGATGTAAGCAATTTTATAATGATGGAGACCGGGCATCCTATACATATTTTCGATTATGATAAAATAGAAGGTCATAAGGTAAATATTCAAACTGTTAGTAAAGGAACTAAATTTGTTACCCTTGACGAAGAAGAGAGAACGCTCGATGAACAAGACTTGATGATTTGTGATGAGGCAAAACCAATGTGTATTGCCGGTGTTTTTGGTGGTTTGGATAGTGGGGTAAAAGAAGAAACAACAAATATTTTTATTGAGAGTGCTTATTTCGATGCCGTTTATGTACGTAAAACCTCGAAGCGTCATGGTTTGAAGACTGATGCTTCTTTCCGTTTTGAGCGGGGTGCCGATCCTAATATCACGGTATATGCGCTTAAAAGAGCCGCCCTGTTGATAAAGGAAATTGCCGGAGGTACAATAGCATCAAGTATCCATGATGTTTATCCCAGACCTATTCACGATTGGGTGATTGACTTGCGCTATTCTCGTTTGAATAAGATTGTGGGGCAAGAGATTGATCGGGAGATGGTAAAATCTATCTTGACAGATTTAAATATTTCTGTACTCTCGGATTACGAGGGGATTTTAAAATTGGAAGTGCCTACATATAAAGTGGATGTTACTCGTGAGATTGATGTAATTGAGGAGGTGTTGCGTGTATATGGATATAATCATATTAGGTTTGATGATCAGATACGTTCGTCTATCAACTACAGCTATAAGCCTGACCGTGATAGAGTACAGAATATTATTGCAGAGTTGTTGGTTTCCAATGGCTTCAATGAGATAATGAATAATTCATTAACGAAATCCTCTTATTATGAAGGAAAAGAGGATTTTGATGCCAATGCGAGTGTGCGTATTCTAAATCCGTTAAGTTCTGAGTTGAATGTATTAAGGCAATCTCTTATCTTTGGTGGCTTGGAGAGCGTACGCCGTAATATTAATCATAAGAATGCTAATATTAAGTTTTTTGAATTTGGAAAGCATTATAAAATTCAGAATGCCAAAGAAGTATCTGTGGATAAAAAATATCATGAGAGCGTTCATCTTGGAATTTTTATCAGTGGTAAAGAAGGTAATGAGAATTGGAAATATACCATTAGGGATGTTGATTTCTACGATTTAAAATCGACACTTACTAAATTGTTTGTTCGCTTTGGTATTGAGATTAGGTTGATGAAAGTAGAGGAAGTAAGGGAGGATAGTTATAGCTATGGCTTAAATTACAGCTATAAGGGAAAGCAAATTGCCAAGTTGTCCAAGTTTGCTAACTCATTGACTACAGGAATGGAAATAGAGCAAGAGGTTTATTATTTAGATATTCATTTTGATAATTTCCTGAGTATTCTCAATGACTTTGGTACTTCTTATCAAGGACTTCCTAAATTTCCTTCCGTGCGAAGAGATTTGGCTTTATTGGTGGACAAAAAGGTGAATTATTCCGATATTGAAACCATTGTTCGTAAGGTAGATAAGAAATTACTTAAGGGAGTGAATTTATTTGATATTTATGAGGGCAAAGGAATTGCCAGTGGAAAAAAATCCTATGCCATAAGTTTAGTGTTTCAAGATGAGAATAGAACATTGACGGATAAAATTATTGATAAGGTAGTTAAGAAAATGGTTTATGTTCTGGAGAAAGAATTGGGCGCTAGTTTACGATAAATGAACAAGGCGTAACCATAAGAGGCTGTCTCAAAAGGGCTGCCTTTTTTTATAAAAAAACTCCTGAAAAATTTATGCGGTATATGATGGTTGAATTGGTATAAAAGACTGATTAACCATACTTTGTATTATGCTGTGATAAAATTATAGCACAAAAAACAGCATCTCCTTCTCCAAGTAAGAAAGCTGTAATAGCAGGCTTATTTTTTAGGCTTTGCAGAGCTTGCGGCTATTGCTAGATTAATTTATCATGGATGTATTTGGCAGTGAAAGAATTGGGTGATTTTATCAAATCTTCAGGTACTCCTTCAAAAAGGATATTTCCTCCTTTTTCACCGCCCTCGGGACCTAAGTCGATAATCCAATCAGCGCATTTAATAAACTCTTGATTATGTTCGATGATAATGAGGCTATGGCCAATCTTTATCAATTCATTCATGGCGTTATAGAGTTTAAGGATGTCATGAAAGTGTAAGCCTGTTGTGGGTTCGTCGAAGATAAACAGCATCTTTTGGCTGGTGTTCCCTTTGGCTAAATAGCTGGCGAGTTTTATTCGTTGGGCTTCTCCACCGCTGAGTGTGTTCGACGCCTGGCCAAGTTTTACATATCCCATGCCCACATCATAGAGTACTTGTAGTTTATTAGCAATACGTTTTTCGAGGCTCCCACTATGCTGTTTAAAGAATAATGTAGCTTCTTCTACGGTCATATCCAATACTTCTGCAATACTTTTATCGTGATATTTTATGTCCAGGGTTTCATTCTTAAAGCGCTTTCCTTCGCAATGTTCACAAGGAAGGTAAATATCAGCCATAAACTGCATTTCTACTTTTACTCTACCTTCTCCTTGGCAATGTTCGCACCGTCCGCCGGGGACATTAAAGGAAAAAAAGCCGGGTTTGTAGGCTCTTATTTTAGCGAGCTTCTGTGCGGCAAAAAGGCTTCTTATCTCATCGAAAGCTTTGATATATGTTGCCGGATTGGAACGTGATGAGCGGCCAATAGGATTCTGATCTATTAATTCCACATCATCTATCCGTTTGGTATCGCCTCCGAGGGAAGAAAATTTTCCTGTTTTATCGGCATAGCCTCCAATAAGTTTCTTCAGCGCCGGATAGAGAATCCCTTTTACCAGAGTTGTTTTACCGGAACCGCTAACTCCGGTAACCACTGTCATAGTATTTAATGGAAATTTTACGGAGATATTCTTAAGATTATTTTCGGAAGCTCCTATTAGCTCGATATATTCGTTCCATTTGCGTCGAATTGAAGGTATGGGAATTTTTAATTCTCCTCTTAAGTATTTGGCTGTCAGTGAATCTGATTGGCTTATTAGTGTTGGAAAATCACCGGCGTAAACCACCTCGCCACCATGGCTTCCTGCTTCGGGGCCAATGTCGATAATATAGTCTGCCGCCTTCATTATCTCTTCGTCATGTTCCACAACGATAACCGTATTTCCTAGGTCTCTAAGTTTAAGAAGCACTTGTATTAGTCGCTGGTTGTCACGTGGATGTAGGCCTATACTTGGTTCGTCGAGGATATAAAGTGAGCCCACAAGACTACTCCCCAACGATGTTGCCAAATTAATACGTTGCGATTCACCACCAGATAAAGTAGCCGATTTGCGGTTTAAGCTCAAGTAAGGAAGGCCAACATCACAGAGTACTTGCAGGCGGTTGATGATTTCGATGAGTAAGCGTGAACTAATTTTTCTGTCCGCTTTACTGAGCTTGATATGTTGAAAAAAGTCTAAGGCTTTATCAACGGGCATCAATACGATATCGGTGATTGATTTTTTGTCAACCAGTACATTGTTAGTCTCTTTTCGTAGTCTGCTTCCTCTACAGTCCGGGCATAAGGTGCGACCTCTGTATCGGGAAAGCATTACTCTATACTGAATTTTATAGCTATTTCTTTCGAGCTCATTAAAGAACTCATCAAGGCCTTCAAAATATTCATTGCCTGTCCATAAGAGTTTATACTCTTCCGGTGAGAGCAGATTTATGGGGCGATGAATAGGAAAGTCAAATTGGGATGCTGAGAGTACTAATTTATCGAGCCACAATCCCATTTTATCCCCTTTCCAACAGGCAATAGCCCCTTGGTAAACCGATAGATTCTTGTCCGGTATCACCAAGTCTTCATCGATGCCGATAATAGTGCCATGTCCTTCGCATCGTTGACATGCGCCATAGGGATTGTTGAAGCTAAAGAAATCTATGCTGGGTTCATGAAAGCTGAGGCCATCGAGCTCAAATTTATTGGAGAAGACTTTCTTCTTCCATCGGTCGCTTAGATAATAAAATATACAGCATTCTCCATGGCCCTCGTAGAAAGCAGTCTGAGTAGAATCGGCTATTCTCGTATCCATAGTATTATCAGAGCTGCTTATTAACCTGTCAATAATTATATAGGTATCTTCAGCCTTGGTTTTGTCAATAGTATTAGCTTCCAAAAGATCTTGGATAAGTTTCATCTTCCCTTTGGAGAAAACTCTTGAATATCCTTGTTGTAAGTATAAGTTTAGTTGAACAGAGAGGGGCCGGTCTTCTTTTTCTTTAAGCGCAAAGGTGATGATAAACTTCGTTTTTTCTTTTAGTTTATGGGTAAAATCAATAATATCTTGCACCTGGTGCCGTTTTACTATATCCCCTGAAATAGGAGAATAGGTTACGCCAATACGAGCAAAGAGTAGTTTTAGGTACTCATATATTTCGGTAGAAGTACCTACGGTAGAACGTGGATTTCTAGTGTTTACTTTTTGTTCAATGGCAATAGCGGGAGAGATTCCGGTAATTTTATCTACCTCGGGTTTACTCATCTTGCCCATAAATTGCCGGGCATAGGAACTCAAACTCTCCACATATCTTCTTTGTCCATCAGCATAAAGAGTGTCAAAAGCAAGTGATGATTTACCCGAACCGGAAAGTCCTGTTATAACAATAAATTTATTTCTAGGGATTTTAACACTCACATTCTTAAGGTTATGTACGCGTGCTCCCCGTATGTCGATAGATTCTATTTTAGCCACAATATTCAAAATTAATAGAGTGCAAAGAAAGGTATTTTTAAGGCATAAATTAAATTCAAACTATACTATTTTTTTAGCTATCTTAGCTTAGATAATCACAGTTATTATAGGATGAATGTAGAATTTACTTTAAGTTTAATACAGCTGATAAGTATAGTGCTTTTTTTGGCTGCATTATTTGTGGGAATACGAATTTTATTGCCAAACTCGTCGTATCAGATAAACAAACCATATCAATGGAATAAGGCTGTAGAGGATGGGCTGATTCCTTCCGTTTTGCGTAAAGAGGAGTTCCTCTATGCCGATAAAGTTCGATTTTATACTTTTTGGCTTCAGCTGGAGAGAATAAAACGAGAAAATATTGCCGGTTCCATGGCCGAGCTTGGTGTTTATCAAGGGATGACCGCACGTACAATATCGTTGGTGGTTCCGGATAAAAGACTACACTTATTCGATACTTTCGAGGGTTTTGATACTAGGGATGTCCTAAAAGGGGAGATGAATAATGTGAATGCAATTCCATTTACCGATACGAATATCGAGAAGGTAAAAGAATATATTGGGACATCAAAAAATAGTATTTTTCATAAAGGATATTTTCCTGATAGTGCTACCGGGCTGGCAGAAGAAGAATATGCTTTTGTTCATATTGATGTAGATTTGTATCGTCCAACATTAGAAGGCTTAAAGTATTTTTATCCGCGTTTATCCTCGGGAGGAGTAATTATAGTGCATGACTATAATAATAATTGGAAAGGGGTGAAAAAAGCTGTTGATGAATTTACTTCTCAGCATCAAAGCAGTAATGTTGAAGTTGCCGATATGCAGGGAAGTATAATGATTTTTGCTGCAAAAGAGCATAGCCATCGTGAGTAGAAAACATCTGTTATAGAGGTGTTTGGATATGTAGTGATACTGATAATTTGGTTTATTAAACAATGCTTTAGGTGTGTGATCGCCCTAATTCGCAGAGGATATATTTGAAAAAAATAAATCAATAGTATCATGGATTATTATTTTATATTTGCAGGCGATAAACGTTTGATAATTATGAGAAGATTAGTTTTGTTTTTGGGAGTGGTAAGCCTGCTTTTTGGCTTGTCTTCCTGTCATCATGATAAGACGGATAGTCAATTATCTACTGATTTGATTAACAATCCGGTAAGTGCAGAAGGGGAAGCAAATATGAGTATGCTGCCTAAATTTAAGTTTGAGACAAGGGAGCATGATTTCGGAAAAATAATTGATGGGGTTAAGGTGGCATATAAATTTAAATTTACCAATGTTGGTGGTTCAGATTTGATAATAAGTCAGGTAAGGCCAACATGTGGGTGTACTGCTACACGCTTTCCTCATAACCCTATTAAGCCTGGGGAATCAGCGTTTATTGAGCTTACTTTTGACAGTAGCAGGCGTATAGGTTTTAATCATAAATCTGCTTCTGTAGTTGCTAATACTCAGCCTAATGTGGTGAATTTACAAATTAAGGCAATGGTTATGCCGGCCGATAAATTTTAATGAATATTAATTTTAAAAATTACGAATAATGAATATGTTAAATGTATTACTGATGGCCCCGTCACAAGGGGGTGAGCAAGGAAATCCTTATTCCGGAATTATTATGATGGTGTTGTTGATAGGAGTATTTTACTTCTTCTTCATCCGTCCACAACAGAAGAAAGCGAAAGAAACTAAAAAGTTTCGTGAGGCTATGAAGAAAGGAGATAAAATTGTTACCATTGGAGGTATTCATGGTAAGGTATTGGAAATTACAGATACCACAGTTACCATTGAAACTGAAGGACAGAGCCGCCTTAAGATGAATAAGGATGCTGTTAATCCTGCCGGTGAGCCAACGGCAATGGCACAGAGAAAATAATCTGTATACTCTCTTATCATAAACAGAGTAGTTTGTGAATATTAGAAGTAAAAAAAGCTTGAAACATTAATGTTTCAAGCTTTTTTATTGGAAGGACATAGAGATAAGAATGTTAAAGAAATAGTATATTCTTTAAAATACAGCTTCCACAATTCGCTCAATGTTATCTGATTTACCCATGGTGTAATAGTGTAATACCGGAGCTCCTTTGGCTTTTAGTTCTCTGGATTGGGCAATTCCCCATTCTATCCCAAGCTCTCTAACTGCTGCATTATTTTTACATTTTAATGTTTCCTTCACCAATTCTTCCGGTAAGTCGATATGAAATGTCTGGGGAAGGGTCATTAGTTGTCGCTTAGTAGCCAGTGCTTTTAAACCGGGAATTATTGGGATGTTAATGCCCATATCGCGGCAGTCTTTCACAAAGTCGAAATACTTCTGATTGTCGAAAAACATCTGGGTAACAATATAGTCGGCACCGGCATCAACTTTATCCTTTAGATTTTTTAAGTCGATTTGATGATTGGCAGCTTCGCTATGTTTTTCGGGATATCCTGCTATGCCAATGCAAAAGTTCATAGGATGAGAGTTTTCAAGTTCTTGATCCAGATAGCGCGCTTTTTTTAAATCTGCCACTTGTTTTACCAAGCCTAAAGCATGGGAATGCCCAGTATTCTCCGGGATAAAATATTTTTGATTGTTTACGGGATCTCCTCGCACCAGCAGCAAATTGTCAATACCTAGAAAGTGCAGGTCGATAAGGGCATTCTCTGTGTCTTCTTTATTGAAACCACCGCAGATAATATGGGGTACAACATCAATACCTGTCTTAAATTGAATTGCTGCCGACATACCTACCGTTCCGGGTCGCTTTCTTACCGTTTTCTTTTCGATGGTTCCATTGTCTAATTCTCTGAATTCCACCTCTTGTTGGTGGTAGGTAACATCGATAAAGGCCGGCTTATATTCCAATAATTTTGAGATATTAGCTTCGAGATGTTGAAAATATTCTCCCTTTAAAGGAGGAAGCACTTCAAAGGAAAAGAGACTGCCTTTGGCTTGTTGAATATGTTCCGTAATTTTCATTGCTTTAATGTTTAATAATTGATATTGGCATTGAGTAGTCGTTCTGCCTCCGTAATACTAATCTGTTTTCTTTGTGCATAGTCTTTTAGCTGATCTTTTCCTATTTTGCCGACATTAAAATAGACGGCTTCGGGATGGGCAAAGTAATATCCACTGACGCTGGCAGCGGGATACATGGAATATTGTTCGGTAAGTAAAATCCCAAGTTTATCTTCTACTTGCAATAGATCAAAGATTCTACGCTTCTCGCTATGTTCGGGGCAGGCGGAGTATCCCGGGGCAGGCCTTATCCCTCTATATTTCTCTTTACGAAAATACTCCTGATTGATGGTTTCTTCGGGGGAATAACCCCAAAGGCTAGTCCTTACTTTATAATGCATTAGCTCGGCAAATGCTTCCGCCAATCTATCTGCTAAAATCTTGAGCATTATTACGTTATAATCATCATTCTGTTGTTCGTATTTTTTAATCCATTTCTCAATGCCAAAACCGGTACTCACCACAAAGAGGCCCATATAATCGTTTTGAGATTGGGTGCGAGGGGCAATAAAGTCGCTTAAGCAATAGTTCGTTTCCTTGCCGGCTTCTTGATTGCGTAGAAACTCGAAAATTAGTTCTCCTTTGTTTTTAAGCTCCACACTTTCGTTATAGCTTTGTGCCTCAAAAATTCCAATTGCTGCTTTTGCTTCAAGCATATTGTTATCCACAATGGATTGCAGCATCAGCTGTGCGTTGTTGAAAAGCTCTTTTGCTTCAGCGCCTTTCTCCGGATGCTCAAATATCTGTGGATATCGTCCTGTAATTCGCCAGGAGTGAAAAAAGAAATTCCAATCAATAAAATCAATGATTTCTTTAACATTATAATTAGTATAATACTTAATACCCAAGAAATTAGGGGCTATACTACTTGCTTTCTCTTTTTCCCATTCCATTCTGTTTTTTCGAGCATCTTCAAACGAAATATAGCGTTTCTTTTGTTGACGTTCTTTATGTTTGATGGCTATCTCGGCATAGCGTTCTTTATATTCTTTACCAAATTCAAAGGCATTCATCTTGGACATCAGTTGGGCACTAATACCTACACTTTGACTGGCATCTTTTACGTAGATAACAGGATTATTTGTCTGGGGTGCTATTTTTACTGCGGTATGAATTTCAGAGGTAGTAGCTCCTCCAATCATTAATGGTATACGTAGTTCTTGACGCTCCATTTCTTGAGCAAAATAAATCATTTCCTCCAACGAGGGAGTTATTAGTCCGCTTAAACCAATGATATCGACATTCTCTTCCTTTGCTTTGGCAATAATTTTATCGGTAGGAACCATTACTCCCATGTCTATAATTTCGAAATTGTTACAGGCTAATACCACACTAACAATATTTTTACCAATATCATGCACATCGCCTTTGACTGTTGCCAATAATATTTTTCCTGCCGATTGCCGTTCTCCTTTATTTTCTTCTTCTATAAAAGGTAACAGAATGGCTACCGCTTTTTTCATTACTCGTGCACTCTTTACCACTTGAGGAAGAAACATTTTTCCGCTGCCAAAAAGCCGTCCCACTTCAGCCATTCCATCCATTAGAGGTCCTTCAATTATTTCCAGTGCAGAATCGTAATACTGCTGTGCTTCAGCAATATCTTGATCAATATATTGCGTTATTCCTTTAACCAAGGCATAGCTTAATCTTTTGGGAATATTATCCTCGCGCCATACTTCTTTCCTTTGGTGTTCTATATGTTGCTGCGTTGCTTTTGAGGTGTATTCCAGTAGTTTATCTGTTGCATTGTCGGTTCTGTTTAAGACTAAATCTTCGGCTAACTGCAATAGATCCTTGGGAATGCTATCGTAAATTTCTAACATTGATGGGTTTACTATTCCCATATCCATTCCGGCCTCGATGGCATGGTATAAAAACACACTGTGAATGGCTTCTCGTATGGTATTATTTCCCCTAAAAGCAAAGGAGAGATTGCTTACTCCTCCACTCACCTTACAATAGGGTAGGTGCTCTTTTATCCATCGAGTAGCCTCGATAAAATCCACGGCGTAATTGGCATGTTCTTTTATCCCTGTTCCAATACTTAGAATATTTGGGTCAAAGATAATATCCTCGGGAGGGAAATCAACTTTGTCACAAAGAAGCGTATAAGCTCTTTGGCATAGGTCTATTTTGCTTTGATAATCAGCAGCTTGTCCGTTCTCGTCGAAAGCCATTACCACTGCTGCAGCTCCATAAGCTTTTATTTGTCTGGCGCGATTAAGAAATTGTTCTTCGCCTTCTTTTAGACTAATGGAATTAACAATGGCTTTCCCTTGGTGGCATTTAAGTCCGGCCTCTATAACTTCCCATTTGGAACTGTCAATCATTATGGGGAGGCGTGCAATATCGGGTTCAGAAGCCAAAAGGTTTAGAAAAGTAGTCATCTCCTCTTTGGCATCGAGCATCCCATCATCCATGCACACATCAATAATTTGAGCGCCTCCTTCTACTTGATTTAAGGCAATGTTCAGTGCTTCTTCATAATTTTTTTCCCGTATAAGCCGGGCAAATTTCCTTGATCCACTTACATTTGTTCGCTCTCCAATATTGATGAAGTTACTGTCAGTGTCAATTGTTAATGCTTCCAATCCACTAAGTTGTGTTTGGTGTTTCGTATTGGGGAGCTTTCGTACCTTGGCATTTGCTGCCAGCTTTGCAAAGGCTTTGATGTGGGCAGGTGTTGTTCCACAGCAACCACCAATGATATTGGTGAAACTGTGGTCCAAGAAGTCGTGAATATGATTGGCCATAATGGCCGGAGTCTCATCATAGTCGCCAAATTCGTTGGGTAGGCCTGCATTGGGATGAGCCGATACATGGAAATGTGATTTCTCAGAGAGTTCTTTTAGGTATGGCCTCATTTCCTGAGCTCCAAAAGCACAATTTAGACCAATGCTGAGCAACTCGATATGTTCCAGTGAAAGCATAAAAGCTTCTAAGGTTTGCCCTGATAATGTGCGCCCACTACCATCGGTGATTGTCCCCGATACCATAATGGGTATTTTATCGCCTTTGGACTGCATAAGCTCGTTAATGGCATATAATGCAGCCTTGGCGTTTAGGGTGTCAAAAACAGTTTCTATTAGTAATATATCTGCGCCTCCGTCCAATAATGCCCCGGCTTGTTCTTGATAATTGCGTTTTAAATCATCAAAATCTACGGCCCTGTATCCGGGAAGATTTACATCAGGAGACATACTTGCCGTTTTATTCGTTGGACCCATCGAGCCCGCAACAAAACGCGGCTTGTCCGGATTGAGAGCAGTGAATTCATCAGCGGCATGACGGGCTAGTCTAGCTCCCTCATAATTTATTTCATAGACGAGATCTTCCATGCCATAATCCGACATTGATATTCTGGTGCCATTAAAAGTATTGGTTTCTATTATGTCTGCTCCGGCCTCCAAATACTCCCTGTGAATAGTTGCAATAGCCTCAGGTTGAGTTAAGTTTAGCAGGTCGTTATTGCCCTTTAAAAGGGTATCCCAGTTGTTAAATCGTTCGCCCCTAAAATCAGCCTCCTCAAATTTGTGCTGCTGTATCATAGTCCCCATGGCCCCGTCGAGAACAAGTACTCGCTCTTCCAATAGTTTGTTAATCTGCTCCAGTTTATTCATAATAAATAAATTATAGTTGTATAAGCCGGGGAAAGGATGAAAACTTAAATGGGCAAAAAATCAGATAAAAATCAAATACTTTGTCAATTTATAATCATCCCGAGCCCGAGCCCGAGATTTAGGTATTGGCACCTTTCCCTTGTGGGGGAGGTTGTCAGAGTTTCGCAGAGCCTAATCTCTCCACTCTTCTGTATAAATCAAACGCCGTAAAAATCGGTGAGTTTGAATTGCCACAAAGATAATTGTTTTTCCTTTACTATTAATAATTCATTTTTTATTTGGGCATATCCCCAATTTTACTTACATTTAGTTAGCTGATATCTTATTTATTGTATCTTTATTAAGTAATTTATTAGCTAACTCCAATTACCGACAGTAAAATTGGGGTCGGGCTATACGCTATATCTCTACCCTAAGTCTTATGTTTTAACCCAAATTCATCTTTTTTTACTCCAATTCTTACTTCTATCCCACCAATTGTTGATACACAAGGGTAGAGGATGCCGCTTCTATCCCTTATGCAGTCTGCTGAATCATTTGTAAGCCTTTTTGTTGCACTCCCTATTCAAATTTAGTCCCAAGCGAAGTCCTGGCTAGTCTTCTAACAAATAGCAAATAAGAAACATCATTTAGAATGTTAAATTTTAGAAATTTAATGGGAATACTCAAGAGGAGAAAACTGAATGAAAGAATGTTTATTCTCAGTCAAAAACAAGGAAATCAATGGAAGTAGATTACTCTCACATTGAGTTTTTTTATAAAGAAATGAGGATTATTGAAATAGAGTTACTTTTTTTTAATGCTAAGAATAGAGCGAAAACCATAGCCGGCAAGAAGGATGATAAAAGGGAGTATGGGAACCATAAAGCGTCCTTGCCAATTAATGAAAGTAAGGATGCTAAAGGAGCTAAACACAATAATTATGGTAACGATAAAGAGAAATACTGTTTTAGAGCTTTTCCATAGAGGATATATGCCGGCTAAAGCGAATAGGTATATTGGGTAGAAACTCATTAGGAGATGATTATGAAAATTTGAATAGTGAACTCGGAGCATCGAGAAAAAATAGAGACTTCTTAATATAATGATTTCCATAAACCCAAGAAATGAATAGGAGTTGTGATTGTGTTGAAAGTATTTCTCTCCCCAAACTATCCATGATTTTTGAAGGGCTAAATGGGTGTATTCAATTAAATGCCCGGTATTAAAAACTATATTCAACGCGATAAGTATTGCTATTGTTAAGGCTGGAATAGCGCTTTGTAGTTTGTGAAGTTTTAGCTGATTCCTATTTAAGAAAAGATAGATTATTAGGGGAATAGCGAGTAAGATTCCTGTTGGGCGCAAAAAGCTTAATAGAAATAGTAAGATACTTATAATCAGGTAATCAACTATTTTTGTAAATTTAAAAAGCAGTATGTGATAAGCGAAAAGTATGGTGAGACTTGTAAATAAGGATTCGGTATAGAGATAGAAATTCCATTGCTGAATGGGAAAACTGAGAATTAATATTGAGGTAGATAGGGCAGCGATAAGTGGTTGTTTAACTAGTGTTTGTGCCAAACGATAGAATCGAAATGTAGCCCATAAATTGATGCTAAGCTGTAGGATAATTATAAGTTTAAGACTTAACCGTAATTTAATAAATAGGGCTATAATTAGGGTGTAGGCTGAATAAAAAAAGCGTAAATCGGACAGTTTTCCGGTGGCTAAAAAAGATAAAGCATCATGTTGGTATTTCTTCCCCTCAAAAGAAGTAACAAAACCATAATATCGAAATAATCCATACTGTACAATGCCCCATAAACCCAATAGAAAAATTAAAATAGTACGCTCGGAAATGGTGGTGTTTGTAGTTTTCAATAGATAAAAAATAATTAAACCTTTGCTTATTCCTTCAGTAGGAATAATTGATGTCAAAAATAAGTAATTTTATTAAGCTTGAGTAATCGGCAATCAATATTTAAAGTTTCGATATATTTCTGAGTTTAAAATGATGACTGTAAAGTCGTGTCCCTCCACAATTTTTTATACATAATGCTTTTGTTAGAATAGCTATTTTTTAGTCTGGTTTATGACGAGCCACAAAAGCAGCCAATTCCCGAATGTCTTTTAATTTTAACTTATTGGCTAGTCGTTGTTGGGCACGCTTTACACTATCAGACGAAATTCCTAAAATGGACGAAGCCTTCTTTCGATTATATCCCAATTTCAACATAATCAACTGCCGTTTATCACCTTCGGTTAAATTTGGGAAATCTGTGATGATTCCCTTTAAAAATTCCGGATGCAAAAGATTAAAGATGTCTTTGTATTGCTCCCAATCTTCGGTTAATAGGATCTTTCGGTTCTCCAATTCAGAAACAACTTCTTTCATTTTAGCTTCGTCTAGTGCTTTGGCTTGTTTTTGTTTTTTCATTATTTCAGCATTTTGGGCCTCCAGATGGCCTTCCATGTTGAGCAATCTTTGTTGAGCATTTCTAAGCCGTAAATTCAGTTTTTTCGAGTTGTGTTCCAACTTCTTTTTCTCTGCAGTACGAATCTTTACCTTCCGATACAAAAAGAAGGTAATTAAGAAAAATAATATTCCTGTAAACGCAATGATAACCGTGAACTTCAATTTCGCATGCTCCTTCTCCAATTGCAGTTTTTTTAGCTTGATCTTGTTAATCCGGTTAGCATACTTCATTTCTTTTTTATGCAATAAATCACGGTAATCCTTTTTGTTAAGACTATCTTTCAGCGAGTGATATCTTTTTAAAAAGTTATATGCTTGCTTATAATCCGCTATCTCATAATAATGGTCCGATTTCAATAAATAAACCCGCGATTTTAGTTTCGAATTTTGAATACTATCGGCAATGCTAAGGGCTTCGTTAAGCACTTTTTCTGAATTTGAATACAGAGTAAGCATATCGTATGCTATGGAAAGATTGAGTAAATTGGAAATGATATTCTGTTGATTGCCAATCTTTCGGCTTATTCGAAGACTTTCTTCAATATACTTTAAACCCTCCTTTGGTCGATTACGATCAAAACTATTTATCCCAAGCGAACCTGTAACTGATGAAATATTATAAAGAACAGGAATTAGAGTAGTATCTTGACTTAAATAATACTTATACGATTTTGTTAGGAAAATAAATGCACTATCATATTCTTCAATATTGGAATATAGAATACCT
Source organism: Bacteroidales bacterium (assembly GCA_015493685.1). Taxonomy (GTDB): domain Bacteria; phylum Bacteroidota; class Bacteroidia; order Bacteroidales; family UBA1556; genus UBA6267. Next base: position 1,297 of record WGCS01000133.1, on the reverse strand, counting down.
ATGGAAGCCCATGCACCGTTGGTTGTATTAGGTAATCCTATAGTAACTGTTTTATCATAAAAACTTTTTGCATGTTCATAATCCTGTTTCTCTTTATATAAGTTTCCAAGCCTCAAATAGGTCTCCGCTAAAATGGTATCATATCCATTATCCAGTCCAATACTTACTGCTCGATACGATAATGTCAAAGCTGTATCTGTATTTCCTTTATCATCATAAAGCATCGATAAACGACTCAGGCACTTCATTTCACCTCTTTTATTTCCCCTGTTCTCATATTGAGTATATGCTTCATTATATAATCGAATGGCACTATCGGCATTTACTAAATAGAGCCGATTCGCTTGAAGAAAAAGAGAATCTGTTTTTGAATACTTGCGTGCCGCCATTACTGAACTTAATGGCATAAACATCCAAAATAGTATAGTAATTATAAAAATACTGATTGCTGTTGTTTTTGAGCCCATAAATGAATTAATTTTTACTAAGCAAAGCTATGCAATTAAATGATACACTCGATTTTTATGGTGAATTAATGCGATGCTCACCATAAGGAATATGTTTATAGTGCAGATTAACAGATGAATACACTTGTCGCCTTTTTGTCGCCCCCTTCGTATAGGATAAGAACTCTTTAATCAAGTATTTTTGTGCCGAAATTACAATTTAAAGATTATTAAAATTAATTATGAAAAAAACAACAGTTCTATTTCTTTTAGTGTTTGCTGTAGCTTTTGTAAAAGCGCAGGACGAATCGGCAATCAACTTGCTAAAAAAGTATGGATTTACTAGCGAGTCGGTTTTAAGTATCATTGATTTATCAAGCGCGCATTACAGTTTTAAGGCACAGTCCACCTCAACGACAAATACCGAGTCGGGCAAACCCACTATCAAGGAGCAAGTATATCGCTTTGACTCAAATAAAAAACAGGGCGAACGCTTTACCTTAATTACGGTAGATGGAAATAATCCCCGAAAAAAAGAGATCAAACGTTTTAATAAACAGAAAAATCAAGTTGACGAAAGCCAAAAATCGAAACTTAGTGATGATGATTTTTTTGTAGAATCCAATGATGAAAATCAAGCTGTAATTGGTTTCAATATTCCTGCTGATAAAGTCAATTCCAAAATTGCTTTTATGGCACATTGTAATGGATTTATTATCATTGATAAAAAATCAGGACGTATAATTAAAATACAGATTAAAAGTAAGGAAGCTTTTAATATCAAGATTTTCCATGTTACCAGCATGCTGATTAATATTAAACTGTCGTATGATAAAAGTAGTAAACAATAT
>WGCS01000132.1 GCA_015493685.1 Bacteroidales bacterium | reverse complement strand
TATCTGATTTTAGTGTTTAAGTAAAAAATATATAGATGAGAAATTTTGGATTAATAGGTTTAGGCGGATATATTGCCGTTAGACATTTAAGAGCCATAAAAGATACGGGCAATAATCTATTGGCTGCCTTAGACAAATTTGATAGTGTAGGAATCATAGATAGCTATTTTCCCGATGCGGATTTTTTTGTGGAATTTGAACGTTTTGACAGACACATCGAAAAACTGAAAAGAAAAGGTGCAAATTTAGATTATATAAGTATTTGCACCCCCAATTATTTACATGATGCACATATCAGAATGGCTTTACGTAGCGGGGCAGATGCTATTTGCGAAAAACCTTTGGTGTTAAATCCATGGAATATCGATGCCTTACAAGAAATTGAAAAGGAAACCGGATACAAAGTCAATACTATATTGCAATTGCGCTTGCATCCAAGTATTATTGCATTAAAAGAAAAAATTGATAAAGGACCGAAAGATAAAATTTATGATATTGACTTAACCTACTTAACCTCCAGAGGACATTGGTACTATACTTCATGGAAAGGAGATAAACATAAATCCGGAGGAATTGCCACCAATATAGGCATACATTTTTATGATATGTTGTCTTGGATTTTTGGAGATGTTAAGACCAATATTACGCATTTACATGAGCACGACCGAGCTGCGGGGTATTTAGAGTTTGAAAAAGCCCGCGTACGCTGGTTTTTATCTATTAATTATGATGTAATTCCGGAAGAAATAAAAGCAAAAGAGCAAAGAACTTACCGGTCTATAACAGTAGATGGCGAAGAAATAGAGTTTAGTGGAGGATTCTTTGATCTACATACTAAAAGTTATGAGAATATCATTGCAGGTAAAGGTTTTGGATTGGACGATGCCCGTAAATCTATTGAAATTGTGCACCAAATACGAAATGCAAAAATTGAACCCAATAAAGGAGAACAACACCCGTTTGTTAAATTACCTTTGGCTAAACACCCATTTCAACGATAATGAAAATACTAACTATACTGGGCGCCAGACCGCAATTTATCAAAGCGGCGGCTTTGAGTGCCGAAATTGCCAAGCATCAAGACGTAGAAGAAATTATCATTCATACCGGACAACACTTTGATGCCAATATGAGTGAAGTTTTTTTTGAACAAATGGGTATTCCAAAACCGGATTATAATTTGAATATTAACAGTTTGTCACACGGCGCTATGACCGGTCGCATGCTGGAAAAAATTGAAGCATTAATCATCAAAGAACAACCGGATTGGGTGGTGGTCTATGGTGATACCAATTCGACCATAGCCGGCGCACTGGCTGCTAAGAAATTGCACGTCAAAGTGGCACATATCGAAGCGGGTTTAAGGTCTTTTGATATGAAAATGCCGGAGGAAATCAACCGCATATTGACCGATCAAATCAGTAATATTCTTTTTTGCCCGACCGAAACCGCCGTTCAAAATCTGAAAAATGAAGGTTTTCTTATCAAACCGGTTAAAATTATAAAATCCGGTGATATTATGTTTGACAGCGTATTGCTATTCAAACAAAAAATGAAAGCCCCGGGATTTTCATTACCGGATCAATTTGTTTTGGCTACGGTGCACCGGCAAGAAAACACCGATGATTTGAACCGTTTGAAAAAAATCATGCAAGCCTTAAACCGGTTGCATGAAGAAGGACAACCTATTATTTTACCCTTACACCCGCGTACGAGGAATATCCTGAAAAAAGAAAATATCCCGTTAAGCTTTGAACCCGTTAGTCCGGTAGGATATCTGGAAATGTTATATTTGTTAGAACATGCACAATTTGTCATTACCGATAGCGGCGGACTGCAAAAAGAAGCCTATTTCTTCGGTAAATATTGTATTACATTGCGAGACAGTACTGAATGGATAGAATTGGTCGATCACCACTTCAACACTTTAATTAATTTTGATAGAGATATTTACACCCAAATAAAAGAAGTGTCTCATACTAAAGTCAACCATCATGACGAACTTTATGGAAAAGGAAATACGGCTGAAATCATTGTCCATGAATTAAAAAATTACGAAGTATGAAAAAGATTCAAATGGTCGATTTGCAAACGCAATACCAAGCCCTTCGACCGGAGATAGACCAACATATCCAAAACGTCATTGATTCTGCCCGCTTTATCAACGGCCCGGATGTCAAAAGCTTGCAACAGGAATTGGCAGACTATCTAAATGTCAAACACGTGATTACCTGCGGTAACGGTACCGATGCCCTGCAAATCAGCTTGATGGCATTGGGATTGGAGCCCGGTGACGAAGTCATTACCGCCGATTTTACCTTTGCCGCCACCGTGGAAGTAATCGGTCTTTTAAACCTCATCCCTGTCTTAGTAGATGTTCACCCGGACACTTTTAACATAGATATAGAACAAATCAGAAAAGCCATTACGCCCAAAACCAAAGCCATTATTCCCGTTCACCTGTTTGGACAAGCAGCAGATATGGAACCGCTGTTAAAAATTGCTGAAGAACACAAGCTCTACGTAGTAGAAGATAACGCTCAAGCTATTGGCAGTGAATACCGGTTTACTAACGGTCGAGTGGCGAAAACAGGCACCATGGACACTATGGGAACGACTTCGTTTTTTCCCTCCAAAAATTTAGGCTGCTACGGTGACGGTGGTGCCATCTTTACCGACGATGACCGGTTGGCACACCGATTACGTGGCATCGTCAACCATGGTATGTATAAGCGATATTACCACGATGAAATAGGCGTTAATTCGCGTTTGGATAGTATTCAAGCTGCCGTTTTACGTACCAAACTCCCCCATTTGGACGACTATAACGAAAAACGCCGACAATCCGCGGATGTGTATGACCGATTGTTAAGCGATTGCAAACAAGTGATACTCCCCTACCGCGATGCTAAAAGCAAACACGTATTTCACCAATACACCCTGCGTATCAAATATGGTAAACGCGATGCTTTGGCAGAGCATTTGAAAGAAAAAGGTATTCCGTTCGGTATTTATTATCCGGTACCATTACACATGCAAAAAGCCTACAAGCAGGATTCTTTTATCCATAAAAACTATCCCGTAACCAATCAATTGGTTCAAGAAGTTATCTCCTTACCTATACATACAGAATTGGAATTGGAACAGCAGGCGTATATTTGTATGGCTATTTTAGACTTTTTAAAATGAAAAAAATAGTAAAAAAAATAGTAGCCTTTTTTGGGAAGTATATTTTATACATATTTTATAATAAAAAATATATAAATTCTGCCTATTTTAATAGTTCAGACAAAATAATTTGGGCATTAAGAACTTTGTGGTTTCAAAAAATACTGGGTTTTAATAAACATTTTCCTCTTCCCGTAGCACCTACTGTGCGTATATCTCATTTAAATAATTTAGTATTTGACATTTCCGATTTAAACAATTTATCTTCTCCGGGATGTTATTTTCAAAATTTCAATGCTAAAATATATTTAGGAAAAGGAACGTATATTGCCCCAAATGTAGGCTTAATAACTTCGAATCACGACCTAAATGATTTAAACAAACATAGTTCTGGTTCGGATATAAAAATAGGTGAAAAGTGTTGGATAGGTATGAATTCTGTAATATTACCTGGTGTTGAGCTTGGTGATAATACCATTGTTGGAGCAGGTAGTGTTGTTACCAAAAGTTTTAAAGAAGGCAACCAAGTTATAGCAGGTAATCCTGCTAAAATATTAAAGAAATTATAGATACTTGAAAAAGAAAAACAGTTTTAATAAAGAAGTACTAGTTTTAACAGGAGGAACAACTATTGCTCAATTTTTATTGATGCTAATGTCTCCAGTTATTTCAAGGTTATATACTCCTGAAGAATTTGGTGTATTAGGAGTTTATATCTCTCTTTTAAGTTTTTTTTCAATTATTTCTACTTTAAAATTTGAAATTGCGATACCCTTACCAAAAAAAGATCAAGACAGTTTCTATATCCTGATTATTGCATTTTCTCTTACCATAATAACAAGTCTCATATTATCTATTACATTTTACTTTTTTAGTAAAGAAATCACTTCTCTTTTAAATATTTCTAATGTCGAAAAATATCTGTGGTTAATACCCATTGGCATTTTAATGATTTCAAGTTATAATATTCTTTCATTTTGGGCAATTAGAAAAAAACAATTTCTCATTCTATCCAAAACCAAACTTACGCAAAGCATATCAAGCATTTTTTCTCAAATCATTTTAGGCATTTTACATTTTAGTGTATATGGATTGATTATAGGTCAAATCATTGGACAATCTTCAGGTACAATTACATTACTTTCCAGTTTAAAAAAAGCTAGAATTTCAGTAAGACAACTAAATTTTAAGGGGTTAATTCAAAACTTTAAAAAGTACAAAGATTTCCCTAAATATACCACATTCAGCACTCTAATTAACACATTAAGTACCCAAGCCCCCCCTCTATTATTTGCCATACTTTTCACACCTGCCATTGCAGGATTTTATGTGATGGCTCAGAAAATTGTTACCACGCCTATGAATATTATTGGAACATCTATTTCAAAAGTATTTCATGCTAATGCTATTCATGAATTAAGAAAGGGAACTATTCACGAATTGGGACTTTCTGTGCTTAAAAAATTGACCATTACAGGCTTTATACCTCTAGTATTGTTATATTTAATAGCTCCCGATCTTTTTTCTATTGTTTTTGGAGAAAAATGGTTGAAAGCCGGAGAATATGTAAAATTACTAACTCCCTGGTTGCTTTTAGTTTTTATCGGTTCACCATTATCAAATATAATATTTGTAATCAATAAGCAGAAACAAAATTTATTTTTTCATTTCATATTATTTGTTGGTAGAATTTTAGCCTTGTTTATCGGTTATAAACTAAATAGTGATTATATTGCGGTACTCCTTTTTTCATTAGTAAGTTTTTTAAT
>WGCS01000131.1 GCA_015493685.1 Bacteroidales bacterium | reverse complement strand
CGGAGATGTGTATAAGAGACAGAAACTGTAATGTTTATTTATAATGATATAATTGAAAAAAAGATATTTCAAATAGTTAACTCTGTTGATATATCACATAATAATATGAAAATTGGATTATTTAATGGTGATGCTGGAATTGCTATTATGTATTATTATAGTTCATTATTAATTAATCATGGGAAAAAGTGCAGAAATAAACTTGAAAATGTCATTGACTCAATAAATGAAGGTTGTAGAATAGGTTCTTTTTGTTCTGGAATATCAGGTTTTGGATGGGTCATGGAATTTTTATTTAGTAAAAATATAATTTCTAAAGATGAAATATTATTACTTGATAATTTTGATGTGTTTTTATATAAAAATATGATTCATAGTTTTAATAATCAACATTATGATTATTTACATGGAGCAATAGGATATGGTATGTATTTTTTGAAACGATTACGTAAGCCCAAATCAATAGAGTATATAAAATCGTTAGTAAATCATATTGATAAAATGGGTTACAAAAGTAGTAATAACATAATTAAATGGTATTCAATAATTGATAAGGATAATGCAATAAAAGGTACTAATATCTCATTATCTCACGGGATGTCGAGTATTATTTCAATACTTACAAAAATATATAATGTTGATGTTGAAAAGGAAAAATGTAAGAGACTTGTAACGGGTGCAATAAACTACATTATGCAACAGAGGATAAACAATATAAAATATACTTCTTATTTTCCTTCTATGTCAAAAGAGAACAATACGAAAACTGTCGGAAGCCGGTTGGCATGGTGTTATGGTGATTTAGGTATAGGAATATCTCTATGGAATGCAGGAAAAGCTTTTAATAATACTGAATGGGTTGAAAAAGCAATTGAGATTTTAATGTATTCTACAGAAAGACGAAATTTGAAAGAAAATTCTGTAATTGATGGAGGATTATGCCATGGTACTGCTGGGATAGGCTTAATTTTTTATAGAATGTATTGGAATACAAAAAAAGCTAAATTTAAAGAAACTGCTGATTATTGGTTTAATGAAACTCTAAAAATGGCTTATCACAAAAATGGCTTAGCAGGTTTCAAAACATATTATCCAGATAAGGATGGTAATAAATGGATAAATGAGTCTAACGTACTTGAGGGTACTGCTGGGATTGGATTAGCCCTAATGTCTTATTTCTATGAAATTGAGCCCGATTGGGATGAATTTTTGCTGTTAAGTTAAGGCAATATTCAATAGTAAATAATCGTCTGTCATAAAAAGCAGTTTTGTAAATATATATAGTATGGTAAAAAACGTATTTCTATTAATTCTTGTTTTAGTTTCTTGCCAAAGGCAAACACCTATTGAGAAATTTAATGATGATATTATTCAATTAGTAAAGAGTAATTCTCTCTATTCTGATTCTATTGACTGGTCATTGATAAAAACACATATTGGTACAATAAGTAAAAATGTTTCTTATTCTGATCAGTGTTCAACATCTGTTATGTTAATTCTTAGTCAATTAAGAATCCTTGGTGATAATCATAGTTTTTATGTATCGAAAAAGATAATGAATCGACTAACAAGACAAAGTAAGGGCAACTATCAACCTGTAGCAAAACATATTGATAAGAATACTGTTTACATTAAAATACCCCGATTTTCATCAATAAATGACTCAGTTAATAATGTATTTGCGACAAAGATACAAAATCTGATTAGAGAAATGGACTCTGATTCAATAACTGGATGGATTGTTGATTTGAGAGAAAATAGTGGAGGCAGTTTATATCCTATGCTTGCAGGACTTGGTCCTCTCATTGGAGAAGGTGTTTTGGGTTATTTTATAGATAGAAATGGAATAAAAACACCTTGGACATATTTTAATGGAGAAGCTCGTGAAAATATTCCAAATAAAAAATCTAGTAAAAAGAGTAATCAGATTGAAAGTTCTGTTTTTAATAATGAAGAAGGGAGGGCATATGTTAAGAATTACTATTACATTAAGAATAAAAACTCTAAAATAGCTGTTTTGATAGGCGCTAAAACATCAAGTTCTGGAGAAATGACTGCAATTTCGTTCAAAGGTAAGAATAATATTAAAACATTTGGACATACAACTTCAGGACATACAACTGCTAATACAGCATTTAAATTATTAAATAACTCTTTCCTTTTGTTGGCAACGGGTAATGCGGCAGATAGAAATGGGAGGGTGTATTTTGGCGGAATCACACCAGATATAGAAGTGAAGGATTATTATTCAGATAATTGTATTTCGGCTGCAAAAAAATGGTTAATGGAGAACAACTAAATATAATAAACGATATCTAAAATGATACAGTATCAATACTTTAATAAGTTTGTTTTACGAACACCGATTAATAGCCTTGAGGAATTAAATATTAGGGTAGAACTTAAGACTTTTATTAATGATAAAAGATTTTTGCAATCCATTAACTTATCTTCTCCTTCATTATATGCTGATTTTAATAAAAGAATGGAGAATAAAAGTTTAAAAAGTAAAGATCAAGAACGATTATTACTGTCATTGCTAAAGTACTATGTGAGATCTTGTATGCGCTGTACTCCTTTTGGATATTTTGCAGGTTCAAGTATAGGGAGAATAAGTAGTGCTGGAAGTAGTATTATAATAAGCAAAGAAAGTCCTTTTAAACCTCATTCTCGCATTGACATGAATTATCTTTGCGATATCATTTATGAACTAGATAAAGTCAAAGAAATAAGAGAGCATGTAAAATATTATCCAAATAATAGTTTGTATGTTATTGGAAAAAGATTAAGGTATATTGAATATTTATATGGTAGAAAAAAAAGACAATATAAGATATCAGCTATTGAGTATAATGACTATCTTAAAAAAATATTAGATAAAGCAAAAAAAGGAAAGAGTTTGTCTGAGATAGCAGAGTCGATTATTGACAATGAGATTTGTTATAACGATGCTAAGAATTATATTGACCAACTAATTGATAATCAAGTCCTAATTTCCGAACTTAATCCCATTGTTACAGGGCTTGAACTACAGCAATTTCTAATTAACAAGCTTTCTAAACTTAAAGTCTCTATCAATAATCCTTTAAACATCCTTAAACAAGCTAAAATGGACATTAAAAACCTTGATGCTAAATCGCTTGGAAAAGGAATTGAGACTCAACTAGGAATATTTAAAAAACTTGAAGCTTTTAATAATTCAAGTGATAGAAGAAATATAATTCAAACAGACATAGTATTAAATACAGATGAAAATATTATCTCAAAAAATGTGATAAACGAATTGACCAAAGGATTAGAAGTGTTAAATAAATTAACTAATAAAGCAAATGAAACTAGCTTGGATAGGTTTAAAAAATCTTTTTTTGAGCGATATGAATACAGAGAGATACCTCTTCATATTGCTTTAGATGTAGAATTGGGTATTGGTTATGGCCAAAAAAAAAATAGTGCATCAAGTAATAATACTCCATTAATTAATAATATTCGAATACCAAAAGTTAAAAAAAATAATTATAGTTTAAATT
>WGCS01000130.1 GCA_015493685.1 Bacteroidales bacterium | reverse complement strand
ACTATGAGAAGTTCCAATAAGTTGACAGATGAGATGGCTGAATTGCTGTTGAAGATTTCTTCGATGCTAATGACATCAGGGGCTAATACGAATCGTATATTGTTGATAATGAATAAATTTACGGTTTTAATGCATGTAGAAGCCCAACTTTTTATTAATCATAAGGCATTTATTATTAGCCTTACCGACAAAAGGAATGGAGACAAAACTACCATTGTAAAACGTTTACCTCCTCATGTGGTTAATTTCAGTACAATATCTTCTTTGAGTGAAGCAGGTGTTAAGGCACAAAATGAAAACTGGAAGTTCAAAAGACTTAAGGCAGAAATAGATAAAATAGAGAATGAATCGCGCCATTCACAGTTTATAGTACTAACTTCAGTTGCCTTGGCCGGCGGAGGCCTCGACATTGTTTTTGGCGGTGATTATTATGGTTTTTTGGCTGTGTGTATAGGCACTTTCTTTGGACTATTTGTCAAGCAGTTTTTACATAAAAAAGAATTTAATGTTTATCTGGGAACATTTATGGGCACCTTGGTTTCAAGTGGAATAGTAGCTGCTATTATGCAGTTTTTCTTCCCAGGTATTAATCCGGATATTGCCATTGCTACTTCGGTATTATTTTCAGTACCCGGTGTTCCTTTAATTAATTCCTTTATTGACTTTATGGATGGGTATTTTATTACGGGCATGGTTAGGTTTGTTCATGGGCTCCTTTTTGTTGTCTCAATTGCGGCCTCTCTGTTTATTGTTATGTATTTGTTTCACATTCAATCTTTATAGTTATGTATGTTGATTTGATAGAAAAAGCTTTTTGGGCAGGAGTTGTAGGTTTTGGTTTTGCCGTACTTTTTAATGTTCCTTATCGTTTATTAGTGGCCATATTTTTGACTTCTTTTTTGGCCGGTATCGCTAAATTTGGGACACTCATTTTAGGCTACAATATGATTTTTGCTGCCTTAGCTGCAGCCTCAGTGGTTGGTTTTATTAGTATTCCTATCTCACGATATAAATTTACCAGCCCTTTTGTTGTTTCAATTCCTTCGGTTATTGGGATGATTCCTGGTTATTTTGGGTACAAAACCTTATTGGGTATAATGCAAATTGCAATGTCCAAGGATTCCACAAATGAGGTTAATACGATACTCTCAATAACGCAAAATGCCGTAAATATGTTCTTTATTCTGGCTTCTTTGGCCATAGGGGTATCCTTGCCTTGGCTGCTTTTGAGAAAAAAAGGTATTGAGAAAATAAAATTTTCACAGAATGATGATTTGCTATAATATCTGCTTGCTTTTTGTCGCTGGGAGTAAGGTGTTTTCTTTACTCTTTTTGATGGTATATCTTTTTTATCAGACTTAATGATTGAGATAATTAATGCGCTTAAATAATTAATAAATAAGCCTAGTTGCCACAAACATATTTTTATACCTTTGTTGCCTATTTCTAAAATAGTTTATAATTTATAATTATCTAGATATGAGTAAAATAACTCTTGCTTTTATTTTGTTGGTCAATATAGGTTTTCTAACAAGCTCCTGTGCACATACCGAAGCCCAAAAGAGAAATACTTCCGTTGATAAGGCGATAGCCAACAGAGTTGATACTAACAGCACTACTGATAATCAACAGGATAGCACTAAACATCAAAGAGAACAACTGGTAAAAATAAGTACCGATTATGGTGATATGATTATTAAATTGTATAATGAAACACCCAAACATCGCGATAATTTTATTAAGTTGGCAAAGGAAGGATTTTATAATGGAACAATCTTCCATCGTGTTATTAAAGGCTTTATGATTCAAGGTGGTGATCCGCAATCTAGAAACCCCAAGCCCGGAGTGATGTATGGTAATGGGGGCCCAGGTTATACAATCCCTGCCGAGTTTAATAAAAAATTATTTCATAAAAAGGGTGCGCTTGCTGCTGCCCGCGAAGGGGATGCCATTAACCCAACAAAGGCCTCCTCGGGGAGCCAGTTTTATATTGTACAGGGGCGTACATTTACCAATATGGAACTTACTACATTGGGCCGACAGATGGGACGAATAATTCCTGCCGATCAGAAAGAAGTTTATGAAACTTTGGGCGGAACGCCTTTCCTTGATATGAACTATACTGTTTTCGGTGAAGTGATTATGGGGATGGATGTTATTGATAAAATTGCGGCAGTAAAAACACTTCGCGGTGATAGACCGGTAAAAGATATTAAAATGACAGTAAGCTTAATTGATGATTAATAGTCTGGTAAAATAAGCATAATAATAAATATTTAAAGAGTTCCCTATGGCATAAATAGGGGTAATACGACGATAACGAATAGCATTAAAGGCATGAAGAATAAAATAGAAACACTTAAACAGCAATTGAATGATTTAAGTATTGAAACAGCGGAGCAATTAGAAGAATACAGATTGCAATTTTTAAGCAAGAAAGGTAAAATACAAAGTCTGTTTTCTGATTTTAAAAATGTTTCAAAGGAAGAAAAGCCATTGGTTGGGCAGATGATTAATTCTTTGAAAAATCAGGCTCAAGAGTCTTATAATACTTTTAAAGAAAATATTCGTAGCGACAAGGAAGAGGATAAAGACGAGTTGGATTTAACTCGTCCCGTTGAATTTTCACATTTTGGGGCCCGACATCCCATATCATTGGTGCGCAACGAGATTGTTGATATTTTTAATCGTATAGGTTTTGTGATTTCCGAAGGACCGGAAATAGAAGACGATTTTCATATCTTCACTGCATTGAATTTTCCCCAAGAACATCCGGCGCGGGATATGCAAGATACTTTCTTTATTGAAAAAGATCCTGATGTGGCTTTACGTACTCATACATCATCGGTACAGGCAAGGGTAATGGAGAATACTCCGCCGCCTATTCGTACCATTTCTCCGGGAAGAGTGTTTCGTAATGAGGCTATCTCGGCAAGAGCTCATTGTATCTTTCACCAGGTAGAAGGTCTTTATGTGGATAAGGATGTCTCCTTTGCCGATTTAAAACAAACGCTACTTTATTTTGCCAAAGAAATGTTTGGAGAGGAAACAAAAATACGATTGCGCCCTTCCTATTTCCCTTTTACCGAGCCTTCTGCCGAGATGGATGTTAGCTGTAATATTTGCGGTGGAAAAGGATGTAATGTCTGTAAATATACCGGCTGGCTTGAGATATTAGGTTGCGGAATGGTGGATCCTAATGTGCTTCGTAATTGCGGTATTAACGCTGAAGAATATACCGGTTTTGCCTTTGGTATGGGGGTAGAACGTATTGCTATGCTAAAATACCAAGTAAAAGATTTGCGCTTGTTTTTTGAAAATGACAAACGCTTTTTAGACCAATTTAGTGGCGCTTTTTAAGCCTCGCTTTAATTTTTTATCATTATGAGTATCAAGGAAAATCAACTAAAAATATACAATTCGCTGGGAAGAAAGAAAGAAGATTTTATTCCCATTAACAGTCCTCATGTGGGAATGTATGTCTGCGGCCCTACCGTTTATGGAGATGCTCATTTAGGCCATGCCCGGCCGGGTGTAGCCTTTGATTTGATATTTAGATATCTTAAGCATTTAGGGTATAAAGTGCGCTATGTTCGTAATATTACCGATGTGGGCCATTTGGAAAATGATGCTGACTTTGGCGAAGATAAAATAGAGAAAAAAGCGCGCTTGGAACAGCTTGAACCTATGGAAATAGCTCAGTATTACTCTGATCGTTATATGGATAATATGGATTCTCTGAATATTCTTCGGCCCAGTATTCAGCCTCGTGCCTCAGGACATATTATTGAGCAAATGGAAATGGTGGATAAAATCCTTGATGCAGGTTTTGCCTATAAAGTTAATGGCTCCGTTTATTTTGATGTGGTAAAGTATAATGAAACACATAATTATGGTGAGCTATCAGGCCGAAATATAGAGGAAGCACTGGAAAATACAAGAGAACTGGAAGGACAGCAGGAGAAACATTCTAATGTGGATTTTGCCATTTGGAAAAAAGCCTCGGCGGAACATATTATGCGATGGAATTCTCCTTGGGGTAGTGGTTTCCCAGGTTGGCACATGGAATGCTCGGCTATGAGTACAAAATATTTGGGTGAGACATTCGATATTCACGGAGGAGGCATGGACTTGCGTTTTCCTCATCATGAATCGGAGATAGCTCAAAGTGTTGCTGCCAATGGAAAAGAACCGGTTAAATATTGGATTCATAATAATATGGTCACCATTAATGGGCAAAAAATGGGTAAATCATTGGGCAATTTTATTACCCTTGACGAGTTTTTTACTGGTACACATAATATTTTAGATAGGGCTTATGAGCCTATGACAATACGGTTTTTTATGCTTCAGGCACATTATCGTTCTACGGTAGATTTCTCCAATGAAGCCTTACAGGCCGCGCATAAAGGTTTTGAGAAGCTAATGAAAGCAGACGATAGTCTGGAACAGCTTAAAACCGCAACTACCTCAGATTTCGATGTGGCCCAATGGCAAGAAAAGTGCTATGCGGCAATGGATGATGATTTCAATAGCCCTATTCTAATAGCTCATTTGTTTGATGCGGTGAAGTATATTAATTCCATTAAAGGTGGAAAAATGAAAATTAGTGCTGCCGATTTAGCTCTGCTGACAACGAGCTTTCGCACTTTTGTTTTTGAAATACTTGGACTTAGAAAAGATAAATCTGCCGGAGATGGTAGCCAGCTTAGTGCTAAATTAATCGATTTAATGCTTTCTGTTCGGCATCAAGCCAAACTTGATAAGAACTGGGCAACAGCAGATGAAATACGGAATCAACTTAGTAACTTAGGTATTCTTATTAAAGATACGAAAGAAGGCTCTGAATGGGAATTAGCATAATACATTAAGCATAACTAAAGGAAAAATAACTATGAATTATCGAATCCTATTATTTGCATTATCACTAGGCATAATGGTCTTACAGGCGTGTAATAATGAACAGCCGACAAGGGTGAAACATGCCGTTGTAAGTTCTAAAATTAGTGTTCCATCTTTTAATGCTGATTCGGCATACTACTATATTAAGACACAAGTGGCTTTTGGACCACGAGTACCGGGAAGTAAAGCGCATGCCGAATGTGCCGCCTACTATGTACGTTTTTTTAATAGACTGGGCATAAAAGTATATCAACAAAAATTCAAAGCACGAAGTTTCGACCATAAAATCCTTAATGGAGATAATATTATCGCTTCGATAAATCCGAAAGAAGAGGGTAGAATATTGTTGGCAGCACATTGGGACTCTCGTCCTTTTGCTGATCAGGATCCGGATCCTAAAAAACATCATACTCCCATTGATGGAGCCAATGATGGCGCTAGTGGAGTAGGGGTACTTATGGAAATGGCTCGCCAAATGGCCAAAGATAATCCTAAAATTGGCGTTGATATATTGCTCCTCGACTTAGAAGATTATGGCCAGCAGGCTGATGAGAAACCCATACCAAATTCAGAGGATACGTGGGGACTGGGAGCCCAATACTGGGCTAAGAATCCTCATATTCCGGGTTATGATGCCCGTTTTGGAATATTATTGGATATGGTAGGTGCTAAAGATGCTAATTTTTATGAGGAATATTATTCAATGCATTATGCCTCCGGAGTGCTCGATAAAGTATGGAATGCTGCCGCTAAGATTGGTTATGGCAATTATTTTAAATTTCAAGATGGTGGTGGAGTTCTGGATGATCATGTTTTTATCAATAAATTTGCCTATATCCCCACCATCGATATTATTCAGCATGACCCGAATAGTAAATCAGGATTTTTCCCCTATTGGCATACAGTGGAAGATAATATGAGTAAAATTGACACCAATACGCTGAAAATAGTCGGACAAACACTAATGGAAGTTATTTATACCGAACGTTAGCGCCAGCCCATTGAAATAAAAAAAAGAGACTGGAAAATGCCAATCTCTTTTAAAACTGTTGCCTGACAAGGACTCGAACCAAGACTCTTTCGATTCAGCATCGAATGTGTTGCCATTACACCATCAGGCATGATTAATAAGAGACAAAGATAAAACTATTTTTCTGATATTCGTCCTTAAATGATACTAATTCCAATTATTTGTTGGTAATGAGATATGTTTTTTAGACATTGGAAAAATCAACTTAAAAAATTTATAATTATGAATAATAACAAAAAATCAATACTTATTATAATGGATGGCTGGGGCGAAGGTGCCCATAATAAGGCAGATGCCATTTATAATGCCAATACTCCTACTATTGATAAATTGTATGCCGATCCAAAAGTAGCAAAGGCGCATCTTGACGCCAGTGGAAATGAAGTGGGGTTGCCAAAAGGACAAATGGGTAATTCCGAAGTTGGCCACATGAATATTGGTGCGGGAAGAGTTGTCTATCAGGATTTGGTCAGAATTAACAAAGCCATTGAAGACGATAGTATAGAACAGAATAGAGCCCTTAACGAGGCCTTTGATTATGCCAAGAAGACCAATAAACAAATTCATTTTCTTGGATTGCTCTCTGATGGTGGCGTGCATTCTAGTTTGGTTCATTTAAAAAAATTAATTGCAATGACCAATGAACGCAAATTGGAAAAAGTATTTATTCATGCCCTTATGGATGGGCGCGATACTGATCCTAAAAGTGGTTTGGGTTTTATGGAAGATATTCAGAACTATTTAAAAGATAAAACGGCTTCTGTAGCCTCCGTTATTGGTCGTTACTATACGATGGATAGAGATAAACGCTGGCAGAGAATTAAAAGAGGTTACGACCTTATGGTAAAAGGTGAGGGCCATACTTTTGTTAATCCTGTTACTGCTATCAAAACTTCGTATAATAGAGATATTACCGATGAGTTTATAGAAGCTTCCATTATTGTGGATCCTATCAGTGGTAAACCTCTCTCTACCATTAAAGAGGGTGATGTGGTTATTTGTTTTAATTTCCGTACCGACAGATTGCGTGAGATAACAACTGTACTTAGTCAAGAAGATATGCCTGAGGAGGGAATGCATAAACTTGATTTGCATTATTATACTATGACACGCTATGATGAAAACTTTAAAGGAGTTACGGTAATTTTCGATAAGGATGAAATTCAGATGACAATGGGAGAATGGCTTTCTGTAAATGGGAATACCCAACTTAGAATAGCAGAGACAGAGAAATATCCCCATGTTAGTTTTTTCTTCTCGGGAGGAAGGGACCAGAAGTTTAAAGGGGAAGATCGTATTATGGTTAATTCGCCTAAAGTGGCTACCTATGATTTGCAGCCGGAAATGTCGGCCAAAGAAGTAAGTGAGAAAGTGGTGCAAGCTATTACCACAGAAAAATATGATTTTATTTGTCTTAATTTTGCCAATAGTGATATGGTTGGCCATACCGGCATTTATCCCGCTATTATTAAAGCGGTAGAGACTGTGGATCATTATGTTGGGGAAGTTGTGGCAGCAGCAGAAGAACATAACTATTCAGTATTACTTACTGCTGATCATGGCAATTCAGATTTTGTGATGAATGAAGATGGTAGCCCTAATACGGCACATAGCCTTAATAGAGTTCCCGTATTTATTATCGATCCAAGCTATAATAAAATGAAAGATGGTCGATTGGCAGATATTGCGCCTACTTTGTTGTTTCTCATGGGTTTGGATATTCCAAAACAAATGACTGGGAATGTGCTTGTGGAAAAGTAGATTGTTAAAATAATTGCACGGATTTTACACTATTATGCTCAAAAAATCTTGCTCTTAGTATGTGGAATGTATTCATAAATATGTATAGTTTAATATTTTATGTATTTTTTTCAGCAGGCCCAATGTAAATGTCGTTGCTTAAATTATTATTTTGCTTAAATTCGAATCCTTTATGATGCGAGCTTATCATAAGCGACAGTTTTTTCTATATCCATAGTTTCTATTGCTTGTGTGGAGATAAAAGTACGAGAATCATAAGCTATCAATGAGCATTTTTATGTAAAAGATTGAGTTTATATTTACCAAACAATTGTTGTGATGTCATATAAAACATTTTTTCTAAGGGTACTGTTTTTATTGGATTTACTGTTTATTAGTACTCAATGTGTCAATGCTCAATTGGAGGAACAAGGGTATAGAGTAGGGATAAAGTTGCCTTATACTTATGATATTGGTTATTTCTTTCGTTTTAATACTCGCCTGGCAGGGTATGTCAGCACTCAGTTTATTACAATTCCTTTTTCAGCGGTTCCCATAAATATGATGAATATGTTGGGTGCTAATGCTGATATTACTGCCATTTTGAAAGAGCCTTTTTCCATAGGGGCGGGTATTGATTTAGGAATGCATTATTATTTTGGTACTGATAGTAGAAGATATTATTTTGCTTTGAACACGCAATGGATGAATTTACTTAAGCGTGACATAAAAGATAAAGTAATCAATAAGGCTTTCAATACTGATTTGAACTCAGCAGATATACCCATAGGTCCCATAGCTAAATGGCAGAGTAGAAAGCCTTTGACTATAAATACTAATTATATTAATGTTGGTATTGTCCTTGGAAAAATTATCCCTCTACGGGAAAAAAATACTGAATTACGATTAGAGATAGCGTTGAGTAAAACGGTATATTCTCATCATAACTTACAATCTGATTATCGTATTATTACTCCCATAGCTCAACAGACCAATTCGCAATTACAATCTCTCTTTCGTAAATATGGATGGTTCCCAAGTCTTAATATTTATTTTATTTATAAGCTTGCGTTTAAAGCATAATACAGCAATGGTATGGTTTTTCTGCTCAATGAAGATATTGTTTTTCCTAATCCCTTATTAGCCGAAGAGAATGGCCTCCTTGCCATTGGAGGTGACTTAAATGTCGATCGTTTACTTCTGGCTTATTCTATGGGAATATTTCCATGGTTTAATCCTGAGGACGAAATTATGTGGTGGGTAAGTCCATACCGTCCTTTGTATTTTCCCGGACAAATAAAGAAGAGTAAAAGTTTGAGAAATACTCTTCGTAAATTTGATTTTGAAGTAAAAATTGACACCAATTTTAGGGAAGTGATTCTGAATTGTGCCACAGCGAAACGGAATAACGATTTGGGAACATGGATATCAGAGGAGATTATTGAATCCTATGGTATTCTTTTTGAACTTGGATATCTGCATACTGTGGAAGTTTATCTAAATGGTCGTATGGTTGGCGGTCTTTACGGTGTTTCCTTGGGAAAAGCTTTTTTTGGAGAGAGTATGTTTCATAGTATTCCCAATACTTCCAAAGTGGCCCTATTGGCCCTTTCTGAAATGCTTAATGATTGGAATTTTCATTTTATCGACTCGCAGGTGAGCAATCCTCATAGTTTTAGAATGGGAGCTAAAGAAGTAAGCCGTACTGCTTTTGATGGAATGGTGAAAAAAGCGATGTCCTACGATACCAAGTTAGGACCATGGAAATATAATTTCGGTGATTTAAGGAGTTTATATTAGATTCTTCCAATTGAAATGATGTGTCAACCGGATATTGAATGGACTAATTTCTTTACCCAAACTTAGAGCTTTTAGTACACACTTAGATTATTTCTACACTCAAATCACAATTAGAAAGCTCGCGGTGCATCGGCTCCAATGTCTCCCAGTCTCCTGATTTAACAGTGCATTTTCCTTTATAATGCACAATAAAAGCACTCTGTTCTGCCTGTATTTCATCATGATTACAAATGTTTATTAAGCATTCAATCACCCAGTCAAAAGTATTAACATCATCGTTAAATAGCACTAAATCAAAATTTTGACTGTCGAGCAATAGGGTGTTACTTTCCTCTTGCTGTTTTTCCTTATGACTAAAAATAATTCTTCTCATCGATACTAATTTATTAATGCAAAGATATAAAAAAAGGAAAAGCTTTCATTTGGGGATGAAAGCCTTCCAAAGGTGGTTATAAATGTTTGGGAAGTAAAGGTTTTAACAATTATATTTTTATAATTGTTACTCCCAAGACTAGGGTCTTAACTTTTGGTTGTCTCTTTAATTAAATTATCTTTAGTAGCGCTAAATAGTATTCTTTTTATTCTTTTTATTGCTTTCTTCAGTTACGTTATTATTTATATAAAGTAATGGTAATGAGGTGGTTGTTATGGATATACTGAATATATTAAAATGTTTATACTCAGAAATAGTAATTATATCTTATTTTTAAGGAAGCACATCTTTTTTATTCCAAAGGGTATTTGTATTTTTGTGGACTTAAATTAGGAAAATATTAAATTTATGCAAGATACAGTAGTAATTATTTGTGGTGGAGGTCCTGCTCCGGGAATCAATGCGGTAATAAGTTCAATATCAAGAGTGTTCTTAAAGTCCAATTATAGGGTTCTAGGAATACATGGTGGATATGAGGGATTGTTTTCAGAGGACAGGAAAGTTGAGGAGATTGATTTTTATTTTGCCGATAGGATCCATAATGTGGGAGGTTCGGCACTTAGAATGAGCCGTTACAAACCTAAAGATTCAGAATTTAGTACTAAATTTTTTATCGAAAATAATGTCAAGTTGTTGGTAACCATTGGAGGTGATGATACAGCTTCCACTGCCAATAGAATTTATACTTATTTAAGTGATAATGATGTAAAGATTCAAAATATTCATGTTCCTAAAACCATTGATAATGATTTGCCTTTGCCGGAAGGGGTTTCCACATTTGGCTTTCAATCGGCCAAGGAGGAGGGCGTGAAAATTGCAAATACCATTTATGAAGATGCACGTACCAGTGGAAATTGGTTTGTAGTAAGTGCCATGGGTCGTGAGGCCGGCCATTTGGCCTTTGGCATAGGTGCGGCAGTACGTTTTCCCATGATTATTATTCCCGAGATATTTAATAAAACTAATATTACCATTAATAAAATACTACGTTTAATAATATCATCCATAGTGAAACGTAAAATATTGGGTATTGGGCATGGTGCTGTTATTATTAGTGAAGGAGTATTCCATTTTATGACTGATCAGGAGATTGAAAATACCAATATCAATTTCACCTATGATGCGCATGGTCATCCTGAGTTGGGGACGGTGAGTAAAGCCCATATTTTTAATATCCTGTTGGCTAAAGAGCTTAAAGAGTTGGGTATAGAAGTTAAAAGCAGGCCTGTAGAGTTGGGTTATGAGTTGCGATGTATCCAACCTTCTGCTTTCGATTTGGCTTATTGTACTCTGTTGGGTATTGGTGCCAAACGATTATTTGATTCAGGATATACCGGTTGCATGGTCACGGTAAATAATGCAGGTGATATTGCTCCATTATTTCTCAAAGACGTGCAAAATGAAGAGGGGAAAATTCAACCTCGATTGGTGAAAATAGATTCTGATAAAGCTAGTATGATATTTGAAGATGGTTTACAATATATTACTCCGGGAGATTATGCTGAGGCTAGAGAATATGTTAGCCATCCGGAATATTATGATTTTAGAAAAATCCTTGAATGGTAAATAAATAGATAATATGCAATTTTTTTTCAATTTCGGTCGATACCTTGTTCTTATGAAGAAAGCTTTTGGCAGACCTTTGAACTTTAGGTATTTCTTAAGACAATTGGTGGCTGAAATTGATGCTATTGGTTTAAATTCGTTGGGAATTGTTGCTATCATCTCTGTTTTCATCGGTGCCGTACTGGTTATTCAGGCCGGATACCAGATGCAAAATCCATTGATTCCTGCCTATACCCTCGGCTATGGTGTTAGAGAATCAATAATATTAGAATTTGCACCAACAATTGTAAGTCTTATTCTTGCCGGGAAAATTGGTTCCAGTATAGCTTCGCAGATTGGAACAATGCGTATTACTGAACAGATTGATGCCTTGGATATTATGGGTGTCAATTCAGCAAGCTTTCTTATCTTCCCTAAAATTATTGCAGGATTATTATCTTTTCCTTTTCTTGTTCTTATTAGTATGATGATAGGAATTACAGGGGGATATTTGGCTGCGGTACTTTGGGGAATAAGTTCGTCAGCTAATTTTATCGCCGGCCTCGAATATTGGTTCGTACCTTTTGAAATAGTATATGCTATTATTAAGGCTACTTTTTATTCTTTTCTAATTGTAAGTATTTCTTCATACTATGGCTATTATGCCAAGGGGGGAGCCGTTGATGTGGGAAGAGCAAGTACCAAAGCGGTGGTGTATGCCAGTGTAGCTATTCTTCTTTCCAATTTAATTCTTACTAAACTTATTTTGGGATGATAGAGGTAAAACATTTATGCAAATCCTTTGATGATAAGCAAGTGCTATTCGATATTAATGCTGTTTTTGAAAAAGGAAAACAAAATTTAATAATAGGGCAAAGTGGCTCAGGAAAAACCGTTCTGCTAAAATGCCTTGTGGGTTTGTTCCAACCGGAAGAAGGCCAGGTGCTTTTTAATGACAGGGACTTTACTGCTATGAATGAAAAGCAGAAGAAGAATGTAAGAAAAGAAATTGGAATGTTATTTCAAGGAGGGGCGTTATTTGATAGTATGAGTGTGATGCAGAATGTAATGTTCCCATTGCAAATGTTCTCTGATATGTCAAAAGCCGAGCAAATTACACGGGCTAATTTTTGTATCGATCGTGTTGGTCTTGAGGATGCTCATTCTAAGTTGCCGGCTGAAATTAGTGGTGGGATGCAGAAACGCGCCGCCATTGCTCGTGCTATCGCTTTAAATCCAAAATATTTGTTCTGTGATGAACCCAATTCCGGCCTTGATCCCAAAACAGGTGTTGTTATCGATAAACTTATCGAAGAAATTACTCAAGAATTTCAGATTACAACCATTATTAATACCCATGATATGAATTCTGTTTTAGAACATGGTGATTATATCAACTATATTTACAAAGGTAAGCTCTGGTGGAAAGGGGATAAAACGAATTTTCTTGCCACAGATAATCCTGAATTACAAGATTTTATATATTCTACCGAAATACTTAAACGTCTTAAACCATCACGATGAATTTTATTGATGTTATTATTATTGTTCCCCTGATATGGTTTGCTTATAAAGGTTTTAGTAAGGGCTTAATTATTGAATTGGCAACGCTTATTGCCCTTCTTTTGGGAATTTATATTGCAGGGCATTTTTCAGACTATACTGCTGATTTTTTACGACAGAAAATGGATTTTCATAGTCAATATATGAGTGTTATTTCTTTTAGTATTACTTTTATCGGTGTGGTTTTGTTGGTGATGTTATTTGGAAAAAGTCTGGAGAAAGTAGTGAATGTATTATTGTTGAGCTTTGTAAATAAAATTACCGGAGCACTATTTGGCCTTATTAAAGCTGCTTTTGTTATCAGTATTCTTATTTATATTTTGGGAACTTTTGAGGTAGAGAATAAGATTGTTAGTCCGGCTCAGCAAGAGAAATCTCTTTTCTATAATCCGGTAAAGAGTATTGCTCCCATCGTTTTTCCTATTATTAAAGAGTCAAATGTGAGTATCCTGGATAAAATCGATGAGAGTGTTCATCGAAATTTATCGAACTAAAAGGCAGCTACAAAAGTCTTTTATAGCTGCCTATTTGTCTTTTACTTAGATAAGAATGTCTGGGTTTAAAATTTAAGAAGCTAGTTTAAAAACATATACCTATCACGTTTTATTCTGTCGTAAGCAATTTTCTTTAGTTGATTGCTGGTGTCAAATATCATTTTTAGATTGGTAGGGAATGCTAAAGGACGATTAGAGATAAGTTTAATGGAATTATTGCTTAGGGCTTCTCGCTCACCTTCAAAAGTAGCATACTGATAATTAAAGACAAACTCACTTGTTATGGGTGTTGTCTTCATTAATTGTTGACTCCGATTGTTATAATAGTCTAAGCTGCCGCTTACCATAGCTTTTTTATTCATTTTTATAACTGAAATATAAGCTGTTATTGTTTTGTATTTTGTTCTTTTAACATCATTACCCAACGAATCTTTAAGTACGTTTCCATTATTATCCAATACATATTCCCATCCATCTTTTACTCTTTTAGTCTCTTTGTATTTCTCTTTCTCAATGGATTCGGGGGATACTGTTATTCGTTTCAAATTGAGAGAAATGCTATAGTCGTAATCTATGCTTTTATCGTAATGAGTATCAAAGACAAGCCACCTTTCTTCTATAGATCGTAGTGATATCTTTAGAATTTCATTCTCAAAGTCCTTGGGTAATGCTACTCTGGCTTGGTTTTGTAATTTGAAGATTACATAATTTTTTCCCTTGGCAAGGGCTTCTTGAATTCGGCTATCGACATCTTTATAATTAGGATAATATTTTCGTATAAATTCAAATTGGGTATAGGCTTTTCGTGCAGCCATTTTATCGTTCGATTGGAGTAGTTTTAATCCATTGGCATAATAAAAGGCGGCGGCCTTGTTTTTTGCTTCCGCAATCTTTCTATTATAATCTATGGCTTCAAAATGAATCTTTTTGAGTACACTATTGGGCAATCTACTTACTAGGTTCTGGCGCGATTGCATTTGAGAATAATGCTTAAAAACAGCTTCCCATATATCGGGCTGACCTGATATCCTGAGTTGTTCTATTTGGCTGTTGTCTTGTTCGTTAGCTAGTTCATACGCTTTGGAGAGTACCTTTATTTGTTTATAGTTCGTGGGCTTTCGCATAAGTCTTTTTGCCGATTTGGCAATGGCACTATCATAGTCTCCCTTTTGGAGAAGTTTTGTGCTGCTAACGCAACTTGCTAACACAAATACCATTATCATAGAGGTGTAAAGTGCTTTCATAAATGGATGTTTTTAAATTTCTTCTAATTGTTAGTTGTTATTTTATCTAGTCTTTTTTACCCGGGCTGAAGAGGAAAATCCTGTTTTTCTACTGTTGCCTTTGGTAATTGGATTTAGGTTTTACAAATTTCAAGCCAAAAGTAAGCATTCTATGAATTCAATAAAATAATTTATATTCTCCAGTATTCATTAAAGATAACTTTTTGAAATAATAAAGCCATAAGAAAACAACTATTTTCTTATGGCTTTATGCTATTATTATTATTTTCAAATAAAACATACATATTCAAGTATAAAGAATTTATACCTTATTTGATGTGTAAATTGCGTACTGCTAATAGCTAATTTGAATTAGTTTCTATCAATAGCGTTAAGTTCTTCAAAGGCTAAATGGAGACGTTCTCTCATGCTTTCTTCACCTGCTCTAAGCCATTTACGGGGGTCGTAATATTTCTTATTAGGTAAGTCTTCTCCTTCAGGGTTCCCTATTTGTGCTTGTAAATAATCATGGTATTTTTCCACATATTTGCGTACTCCATTCCATGTGGCCCATTGGGTATCGGTATCGATATTCATTTTTACTACTCCATAACTTACCGCTTCTTTGATGTCCTTAGCATCTGATCCTGAACCACCATGGAAAACAAAATTCACCGGTTTTTCTTCGGTATTGTATTTCTCCATAATATATTTCTGTGAATTATCAAGAATTTTAGGGGTAAGATGTACGTTACCTGGCTTATAAACACCGTGTACGTTACCAAATGAGGCGGCTATGGTAAATTGATTGCTTATTTTCATCAATTCATTATAGGCATAGGCTACGTCTTCGGGTTGAGTATATAAGGAGGCGTTATCTACACTGGTATTATCAACGCCATCTTCTTCACCACCGGTAACTCCTAATTCTATTTCCAAGGTCATTCCGATTTTGCTCATACGCTCAAAATAGGTTTTGCTAATGGCAATATTTTCTTTAATAGGCTCAATGGAAAGGTCCAACATATGGGAACTAAATAATGGTTTGCCATAGGTTTCGTAAAATTCTTCACCTGCTTCCAAAAGACCGTCAATCCAAGGAAGTAATTTCTTGGCCGCATGGTCGGTATGGATGATAACAGCTACGCCATAATATTCGGCCATTTGATGAATATGCATTGCTCCTGCTATAGAACCTGCAATAGCGGCTTGCTCATTTTCGTTACTTATACCCTTGCCGGCATAAAATTGTCCTCCTCCGTTCGAAAATTGAATAATGATGGGGCTATTTACTTTTGCAGCAGCTTCAAGTGCCGCATTAATAGAGTCTGTGCTTACTACATTTACTGCCGGAAGTGCAAAATTATTGGCTTTGGCTATTCTAAAAATCTCTTGTAAATCTTCTCCATATACAAATCCTGGATTTACTTTATCAAAAATCTTTTCTGACATAACTTTATATTTTAAAGGTTAATATTCGTTTTAAACTATTGACTACAAAAGTACAATATATTATTATGAATAATAGTGTTTTTTATAGAAATATACTTTGTTTACTGAAGTTTTGTATCTGATGATTACCAGATAGTTTATGATAATTTACCTGCTTTTTGGTAGGACCTCCCCACTGGGCGCTTTTTGCTTCCTTTTTGTTTCAAGACAAGAAGGAAGATCCCTACAACTTTAGGGTAAAATATATAAGCGAATACTCTGAATATCAGTTGAGAGTTTAATCCCCCTTTTTCAGAAAAGGGGGAACTCAAAGGGGGATTAGGTAGAAAGAAATCCCTATAAATTCTTCGCCTTTTTATTTTAGGGAACTTAATTTTAAATATCAATGATTACTTATATTCACGAACAATTGATTCTCCCATCATAATGCTTAAACCATTCATCGCCAATGCTTTCATTTCATCTTCGCCTGGATAAACAAAAATTCTTGCGATATGTTGTATTCTTTGTGAAAGCATATTGATAAATGGTTTACCATAAGCAATTCCTCCGGTGAGTATAATTGCGTTTACATCTCCTTGCAATACGGTGGACATTGCACCAATCTCTTTGGCCACCTGATAGGCCATAGCCTCTTGTATTAATGTTGCTTTTGCATCTCCATCTTTGGCGGCTTTCTCTACCGTATAGGCATCATTAGTACCGAGATAGGCCATATAGCCTCCTTTGCCAACAATCATTTTTTGCAATTCTTTTTTGCTGTATTTGCCGCTGAAAGAAGCTTCAATAAGAGCTCCTACAGGAAGGCTCCCTGTTCTTTCCGGTGAGAATGGACCGTCGCCATCCAATGCTTGATTTACATCTACAACTCTTCCCTTTCTATGGGCTCCTACGCTGATTCCTCCACCCAGATGAGCTACAATTAAATTTAGCTCATTATAGTTGAGATGATGTGTTTTTGCATGGTTGCGTGCTATGGCTTTTTGATTTAATGCGTGAAAAATTGATTTCCTCTCAAAGGCAGGATGCCCGGAAATGCGGGCTATATCATCGAACTCGTCAACTACAACAGGGTCAACTATATAGGCGTGAGCTGCTGGAAGTTGTTTTGATATTTCATTGGCAATTAGTCCACCAAGATTACTGGCATGTTGCCCTAATACTCCTACCCTAAGGTCGTGAATAAGAGCTTCGTTAATGGCATAAACTCCTGATGGAATTGGCTTTACCAAACCGCCACGACCCATAATAATAGTGATGTGCTCTAACTCAATATGACTGGCACGTAATTCATCTAATATTATTTGCATTCGAAACTCAAACTGACTTGTAATATCAGGAAACGGGCTTAATTCCTCGGCGCTATGACTGATGGACTTAATAAATACACGCTCTGTACTTCGATAGATGGCTATCTTTGTCGAGGTTGATCCGGGGTTTATGGCTAATATCAGTTGTTGCACTTCTTTCTTCTTATAATTCGTGGCAAAAGTAGGTATTCAAAGGAGAAATTTTACCTTTATTTATCCAAAAGAAAGAGCTTTTCAGATTGTTTTTTATCAACTGAATAATTTACCCTTTCCGTTCTATTGGGAATCATTTCTTTCTAATTAGCTTTATGTGCGAATTCGTCCCTTTGATAATTGTTCAGATTATCAATGCTTCTTATTCCATTCTGTTTACCAATCAGTATTAATCGGAATACCTTTATGAGTTGTAAGTGAATTATAATAGTAATAGCAAATTATAAGAGAATAGGGAAATGTCGCTATTTTTAAAGGATGCATTTCTTTTTATTATAGTCCAACTAGAGGCGTTTATTCCCAGTCCAATAGTCTTTTTTCTCCCTTCAACTCTCGAATATCACTTACTTCTTGCGATACCTCCAATGTTCCTCTGAAAATGCCTTTGGAATCTCTAACAGCAAAGTATTTTATTAAGATAAAATGTTTTCCCATTTGTAGCCAGAACGAAGCCATATCTTTCTCCTTGTTGCGAAATGCCTCGACTATCTTTTCTACCACATGCACACTTTCCGGTGGATGACAGTTTTGAACTTTCCGTCCTATAATGGCGTTGGTTCGCGGAAATATTCTATGTTTGGGTGTGGAATAAAATTTTACCGTATTGTTTTCGTCCACATAAGTTATGTCCACAGGTAAATGGTTAAACATCAATACAATTTGTTCCGGCGTTACGCTGCCGGTACCTAAATTCACTTCGCCATCAACAAAGGAGGTTTCTGCCTGCAAGCTTTTTATCTTGTTGTAATCGGGCTTGATAAATGGAAATTTAAGCTCTTTGCTGTCCCATAGTATCTTTTGCATATCTTCTTTGGGTATGCTCAGTAGTATTTGAGGAAATAGTATTCTCTCATCCCTGAATTTAATGGCTTTAATGTCGAAATATATCTTGCTGGAAACTACATTAAATCGTTTTAAATCAAATTCTTTTGCCGATAGTAAGAGAGGTAACTCTTTAAAATAGGATCGGATATCGTCATGAATAGACCACATTACTTGTACGCATTTATAATCGTCCCAATATTTCTCAATTAGCGGAAATAACAGATTCTCTTTAAGGGTAAAATAGTTTGTGTATTCCTGAATATCTTCAATGCCTTCTTTTATTTGTTGTAATAACTCTTGACTTACCCCTTCTTTATTGATTTTTCTAATGGGTATCTTAAGCGCATCAAGTTTTTGCGTTATTACTTTATTGTTCTCTTGAAGCCAGTAGAGTATGTCGTCTTTTTTGGGACTGGGAACGGGAAAATTATTTAATGCTTTGTAAAAAAGGTTTAGTAATTTAGCTACATGCTTCTTTAATTCTTCCATGGAATAGCCCTTCTCAACCAATAAGTGCACCAAGGTAATTACATCCAATGGCATTATAGCTTCTATATGCTCCATATTGGATTTAACATATTCTGCAGGCTTTATTTTATTGATAATGACTTCTGAAAGCTCAAGGAGCTTTTGGATTTTCTGATCGTTATGATTGGTAAATTGAGACATAATAATTGGGTTAAATATTGCGAAGACAAAATTATAGCTTTTAAGTCTTATTTTATCATTTATTTTTTTCGTAAATTCATTTCATTGTTGTCTGATAAAAACAGTGATTAATTCTAGTTTACTTTTTTTGCTTCCTTTTTTTTAATAAAGGGATTATGGGAATTAATTTTGGATATCAATAATCTATTAAAGTTAATATACCGTATTCCAAGAGTTTAATAAATTGATAGTTGTATTTTGTATTTTTATCGGACAGTAATGAACTCATTTATAGC
>WGCS01000129.1 GCA_015493685.1 Bacteroidales bacterium | reverse complement strand
CCTATGAGTCAGTATATTATTTATGCAGTTATTGCAATCCTATTTGCTGCTATTGGATTTGGCATTGCCTTGGCGTTAGCCAAAAGCCAAGCCAAAAAGAATGCAAACAGCATTATTGCTGAGGCAAAGACCGAAGCTGAAGTTATAAAAAAAGACAAGATTCTTCAAGCTAAAGAAGAGATTCTTCAACTTAAATCAAAACACGAAAAGTGGGCCAATGATAAGTCAAAAGACCTGCAACGTAGAGAAAACAGAATCAACCAAAAGGAAGGCTCTTTAAATTTAAAATTTGAAGAGAACAAAAAACGGCATCGTGAGCTAAATACCTTAAAGGAGCAGCTTAATGAACAGAGTATTCGCCTTGAGAAGCGAAGTAATGAGCTTGACAAAGCTCATCGCCAACAAGTAGAGCAACTGGAAGTTATCTCTAATTTATCTGCCAACGAAGCCAAAGAACAACTGATGGAAGCCATTAAGGCAGAAGCCAAATCAGATGCCATTGCCTATGTTAACGATATGATGGAAGAGGCTAAAACCAATGCTAATATTGAGGCCAAGAAAATTGTAGTAGAGACAATACAACGTACAGCAACAGAATATGCCATCGAGAATGCAGTTTCAGTATTTCACATAGAAAGTGATGAAATAAAAGGGCGAATCATTGGCCGTGAAGGAAGAAATATACGTGCTTTAGAAGCTGCCACCGGTATTGAAATTATTGTTGATGACACTCCTGAGGCCATTATCTTATCAGGTTTTGATCCTGTACGAAGAGAAATTACCCGTTTGGCACTGCACAAATTAGTTACTGATGGCAGAATTCATCCTGCCCGAATTGAAGAAGTTGTTGCCAAAACAAAAAAACAAATTGAGCAGGAAATTATGGATATCGGTAAACGTACCGCCATTGATTTGGGTATCCATGGAATGCACCAAGAACTAATTCGGATGGTAGGACGAATGAAATACCGTTCTTCTTATGGTCAAAATCTGCTACAACACTCACGAGAGGTAGCTAATTTATGCGCTACTATGGCATCGGAATTAGGTTTAAATCCAAAACTGGCAAAACGAGCTGGACTTCTACACGATATTGGGAAAGTTCCCGATAATGAGCCCGAATTGCCACACGCATTGCTGGGGATGAAACTTGCTGAAAAGTTTAAAGAGAAACCTGAAGTATGTAATGCCATTGGCTCACACCACGATGAGATAGAGATGACTAGTTTATTTGCTCCAATAGTACAAGTTTGTGATGCCATTTCAGGTGCACGCCCCGGAGCACGACGCGAAGTTGCTGAATCCTATATCAATAGACTGAAAGAACTTGAAGGCCATGCCTTAAATTTCCCCGGCGTTGTTAAAACCTATGCTATCCAAGCCGGCCGCGAGCTTAGAGTTATTGTTGGTGCCGAGCAGGTTAGTGATGAACAAGCCAATAAAATCAGCTACGAACTTTCAAAAAAAATACAGGAAGAAATGACCTATCCAGGCCAAATTAAAATTACTGTTATTAGAGAAACTCGTGCCGTTGCCTATGCTAAATAATATGGCATCCAATAGAAATATTCGATACAATAAAATACAAAAAAGGTTCTCATTAATTTGAGAGCCTTTTTTTATACCTTTATATGGCGTCACATAATACTATTTTAATCTTGAAGGCTATATTCTAAATAAGTCAACAGATAATTTAATTAAAGAAAACTATCATCGAATTACACCAAATACACTAATCGTTTTCCATTGGTGGGGCAGTTTATTCCCAATATCAAAGGAGCAATCAAATAGCATAAGTTATCGCAATAAAAATAAGAAGTCTGGACTATTGCTAACAAGAAACCAATTACAACCTGCCAAAAGAATTTAAGTGAAGGATATCAATTTTATTACACAATAATTATTAATTTTGGGAAATGGAAAAAGCGAAAGAATACTGTTATAAATATCCACGGCCGGCCTATACTGTTGATGCAGCTATTATAATAAAAAATAAGATATTATTGATTCGCCGAGCGAACAATCCCTACCGTGGAAAATGGGCCTTGCCGGGTGGGTTTGTTGATATGGATGAAACCCCTGAAGCAGCAGCGCAAAGGGAACTAAAAGAAGAAACAAATATAGATAATCATCAATTGAAGCAGTTTAAAACCTATGGCGCCATCGACCGTGACCCACGTCATAGAACTATTTCTACTGTTTATTATTATTATTCCCAAAAGCAAGAATTTGAACCTCAAGCAGGAGATGATGCCGAAGAAGCCCAATGGTTTTCCATGGATTATTTACCCACTCTTGCCTTTGACCACGCTCTGATAATTCAAGATTTACTTCATTTTTTAAACCTCAAATAAAAATATTGATGTCAAAAGTCATCCCAAGCATTCTATTTTCTATCCTGATAATATTAAATTCATGCAAATCGACAGAAAATAAGACATTACAGAATATTCCTCATACCGTAACAACAACCTCTCCTTCCATCGATAGCTTAAATACTATTCTCCGGAATAATATCAACAAAGAAGAGGCGCCCATAGCCAATGACCTGACTTTTCTCTATAAATACATGTCCCTCAACGATAAACTTGACGAAACATACAATTATTATCGTCAGTTGGTAAGTATTACGAGGGAAGCACAGAAAGAACTACCATGGGGCAGCAAAATTCCAAAACAAATTTACTTACACTTCATTCTTCCGCATCGCACTAATAATGAAACCCTTGATACTTCAAGGGCATTCTTTTACCATCAGTTAAAAGATCGAGTAAAAAATCTTACTATGCTGGAAGCAGCACTGGAAGTAAATCATTGGTGCCACGAACATGTAGCCTACCAATCAAGCGATAGTCGTACGCTATCTCCCATGGCTACTTATTACAAAGGATACGGGCGCTGTGGTGAAGAATCTGTTTTTACCGTGGCCGCATTACGAGCAGTTCAAATACCAGCTCGCCAGACCTATACTCCACGTTGGGCACATACTGATGATAACCATGCCTGGGTAGAATTCTGGGCCAATGGAAAATGGTACTTTTATGGGGCATGCGAACCTGTTGCCCAAGCCAATACGGCATGGTTTACCGAGCCGGCAAAAAGGGCAATGCTTGTTACTTCTACTGTTTACGGCCCATACCCTTCCAGTCTAAATATACTCTCAAGCAATAGTAATAGTAGCCGGACAAACAGCTTATATGTATATGCACCCACAAAAATAGTGTGGGTAAAAACTATTAACCGAAACAACGAAATAGTTTCCGGTGCCAAAGTAGATTTTCAACTTTATAATTATGGTGAATTCTATACTTTATTTCGTGACGAAACCGATTCAAATGGGCTAGCTCATTTCAAAACAGGATTAGGTGATTTATTAATATGGGCACATACCGATAGTAGTAATGCATACCAAATGCATAGAAACAATACAAATGACACACTTATCCTGACACTCAAGGCAATTGCCGACACCAATTACAGTATCAAGCTGAAATATGTTCCTCCCATTAAACCACCTGTTACTAAACACAACACTATAAAAGAAACTGAGAACAAGCTTAAGTTGGCTTACGAAGACAGCCTTCGCAAAGCGTATGAACTTAGTTTTGTTGATTCTATCAAATGCAAGCAATTTGCCATTAACAATTCCATCGATGCTAAGCAGTTGTGGCCATTGATAAAAACAAGTAGAGCAAATGCCAATGAGCTATTCCTATTTATTGAGCAAACGCCAATAAATAAAAAAGCTATGGCTTTAGATATTCTGAAACAAATTTCCACTAAAGACTTACAGGACACCAAGGCCGAAATACTACTCGATCATGTTTTAAACACTGATTCTTTTTCTAAATCAATGGCTATTTCATCAGAAATTTACTCGAAATATATACTTAATCCGCGAATTAGGACAGAAGAGTTATATCCATGGCGTTCAAAACTAAAAAATGCACTTGGAGATAGTATGTCTGCTGAAGATTACTTTTATTGGGTAAAAAATACAATCCGAGTCGACAACAACATTAATCAATCGGGAGTACCCATTGATCCGGTTCAAGTGTTCAGATATCACATTGCTGACAAGATTTCTCAAAGCAATCTTCTTATTGCGCTATGGAGAAGCAACGGTATTGCAGGCAGATTGGAAGAAGGCACTTTATTGCCACAATATTACGACCAAGGTCAATGGCACGATGTTTATTTTAATAAAAAGCAATCCAAAACAGATATCGGAAATGCCATCCTTACGTTAAAGGCAAGAAATATAAAGGACAAGCTATTATATTACAAACATTTTACCCTTGCCAAGCGTAGAAATGGCCAGTATTACACTTTAGAATATCCTTGGGATAAGACCTTAAGTAGTTTTGACAAAGCCCTTAAACTATCGCCCGGAGAGTATAGGTTATGCACAGGTAAACGCTTGGCTGATGGAAGCGTATTAGTGCATTTTAACTTTTTTCATTTAATAAATGATGAACATAAAACCATAGAAGTATACCAACTAAAAAAACATAGCCAAACTTCTGTTTATGGTAAAATCGATGTCCTTCCATTCATTAAGAAAACGAACACAAAAAATGCCTGTACTACCAACAATAAAGCCTATCTGCTATTGCTTTGGTATAAACCTAATAATGAACCCAGCAAACATATAATTGAGGCAATTGGACAAAACAGTAGCTTTCTCAAAAAACAGAATATCCATCTATACTTGATTTCAGAAAAAAAACACAAACCAATCTCGTTGGATGCCAACTATTTTGGTAAATTACCACACACAACACACTATTTGGTGGATAGTAAACTCCATTTCTTACATCAATGTCAGCAAGCCTGCCATCAAGAATCGAGTGAAGAATTCCCTGTTTTGTATTTAATAAATCCAACTGATGAAGTTATCTTTATCAGTCAAGGATATCAAATTGGAATAGATGAAACACTAAAGAATTTATTTATCCATTAACAGCTGAGGCATAATTAGGTCTTTCTTTAATACTCCTAGCTAAGCATTATTGTCAGATAAAACCATTGATTGATTCCGGTGTAATCTTTTTTGCTATAGGTGAAAAAAGACACAAAAAATAACCTATCGCTGTTTCCCCTCTTTGGGTTCTCCCTTCAAAAAAGGGAGATAGTTTTATTCTTTAAGTTTAATGAGGATTTTAGTAGATTGTATTTTTCATAATTTGTTTACCAAATTTGTTTCAAATAAGAAATGAAAAAAATACGCTTCATATTGCATTATAAGTAATAAAAATAAAAAAAGACCATCGAGATATTTATCCCGACAGTCTCTTTATTAATAGCAACAAATTACCTGATACCATTAGAGAAAATTAACTCAATAGACCTTAATTACATTCTCGATACATCTTTTGAATCTATTGTTCATAAGCCACATCAAGAGGAATCAGTTCTACATCAAAGATGCTGCAAAACAATCTATTTTACAACTACATTGTAATCTAACTATTTACAATTATCTCAGCGAGAATTAATCCTTAATATCCTCAAGCGCTTTTACTGTTTTGTCAAGTTCAGACTTTAGTGCCTTTGCTTTATT
>WGCS01000128.1 GCA_015493685.1 Bacteroidales bacterium | reverse complement strand
ATCCCGTACAACCCATATATGTTATTATTAAATAATTGGCATTTTCTTTAATACTAGTATCCAATTGATTAGATAAAAACGATTTAAACAAGCGAGTAGTTTTATCAGTAGTATTATTACAAGAAATACTATTTATTAATACCAAAGTAATTATGAAGAGTCTTATTTTTTGCATACGATATCCTTTATTATTCGGTAATAGTAAAAATTACATAAGTAGCTTTATGATTTATTTTACTAAGTTTATTGTTTTTCAATGCTAAACCTTTTGATGTTGTAAAACTGTTGAATTTACTATATTCTTTTGATATGTCAAATTCACCAATATTGTGAAATAAGCTGTCAAAAACTATAATTGAAAAAGGATTATTAACTGCTCTATTCATTGTGCCGTCTTTGTTTTCAAACTTTTGATACTTTTATAAGTTAGATAAAGCAATTTACATCTAGAGTTATACTTTATATACATGACATCTGATGTTTCGCATCCATATTTCATGATATAATTGTAATTATACAACTGTTTCATATCAAATACTGGATTATTATGCTTATTTCTTGATTTAAAAGCATACTTGGTAGTTTTACCGTTTTTTGTAAGATACAGGGTATCAAAATTAGAGTATGTAAATACAACTGCTTCATTATTATATAAAGTATACTTTGGAAAATAACTATAATAAATTTTTGTTGTATCAAGTAAGCTTTTAGGATAAGTACCATATTCTTTAATAATTCTGCCTATCGAATCTTTGATTTCAAACAATAGTGCTGGGGGTTGAGAAAATTCCTTTTTGCGTGAATCAGAATTAATTTGGTAATCATTTAAATGGTGATTACCTTGTTTAGCCTTGTGAAAACATGTGGCGAAGAAAACATCTTTCTGTATAAAACTAAAAGGACTATTTGGCGGTTGAATATAATATATTTGATTGCTGCGATTCTGCATTTTTAGTGTTCTGTATTTACCATTACTAAAAATTTGCACTAATGATTGCTTAATACTACCAGGATATATAGTGTTTTTTAGTATAATATACACTGAATTAGTATCTTTAAAAAAGTAGAACAAGTTAAAATTATCTTTTTTGAAATTCCTAAACGCTTCTTTATAACTAAAAACATGCTCTTTTCTGTTATTGTTACTATCATTAATAATAAGATAGATTTTCATATTATTTACATCAATAAATGACACATATTCATTGCCATTATTTTTGTTGTAATAAGAGTTTACTCTAACAGGATTAATAATTGGCAATAATACAGTATCAGTTGATACCCAACTTCTTTTCGTGTTTGTATCAGTCTTATTACTATTACATGAAAAAAGATATAAACTCAGTAAAATTAATATGTAGCTATAGGTACGCATAAAATAAATTATTATAATGGAGGTTCTTAATACAGTATTAAGACCTTAAATCTGCAGTTTCTATAATTTTCGGTACTTTCTACTGCCGGTTTCAAAGATACGCCATTATCCAATATGCTCGTTTGAATTTTTTGTTACTAAATACATTTTCCAATCTATACCAAAAAAAATAAACTAGAATTTATCAATGTTTATATCGGACAACAATGCTTTTAATACACTCCATCCTTAATAAATTCACAATCATTTTAAATTATAGACATATTTAATCATAAGCGTTAATAAAGTCTGAAAATTTATTACATTTGCTATCGGTAAACATCAATCTATTTTTCTAAATCCAAACTAATTCAAATCCATTATGGAAGAAAAAGCATGGCATAAATTTTATGGGGAGATACCAAGATCTATTTCCTACCCTGACGAAAGCATGTATTTACTCATTAAAAATAGCATTAAGAAGTATCCCAATGATATAGCTTATGATTTTCTTGGAAAAGAAGTATCCTATTCTCAATTTGGGCAACAAATAGACTCTTATGCCTGTGGATTTAAAAAAATGGGCTTTGTTGCCGGCGATAGTATGAGCATTATTATGCCCACTTCTCCACAGGGTATTATTGCATTTTATGCAGTGAACAAATTGGGAGGTGTTGCCAGTTTTATTCATCCTCTTTCTACCCCTGATGAGTTAAAACATTATCTCTCTTTGAGTAAATCAAAATATGCTCTTACACTGGATCTTTTTTATGATAAGATTGCTGAAATAAAAGAGGCTGTATCGTTAGAAAAATTAATAGTAACAAGCATTTCCACCTATATGCCAAGCATCAAGAAGGCCGCATATAAACTTATTAATATTCATAAGAGAAAGCATATCGATAGTTCGTGGAGCCTTTGGCTGGAAAAAGTTGCTTACCAATGCAATACCGTGGAAGCCGCTTCTGACTTTAACAAAGATTCATTGGCTGTGATTTTATATAGCGGAGGAACGACAGGTTCTCCCAAGGGAGTGATGCTCACCAACGGAAATATTGTTGCCGAAGGAATGCAGGTAGCTACCTGGGGGAAATTAGATCATACGGATACTATTTTGGCCATTCTACCTATCTTTCATGGCTTTGGTCTTAGTGTTTGTATAAATGCCATACTTGTGGCTGGGGGAAAATCAATACTGATTCCGAAATTCACAGTACACGAAGTTGCCGGATTGATAAAAACCAAAAAGCCTACTTTCATTATTGGCGTCCCCACTCTATTTAAAGCCTTATTGGAAGAGAAGAAATTTACCGAATCGGATTTAAGTTTTTTAAAAGCAGCTTTTTCAGGAGCAGACACCTTACCACATAGCTTAAAGGAACAATTTGATAATTTGGTTAAGAAAAACCACGGCAAAGCCACTTTACTCGAAGGCTATGGACTTACAGAGGCCGTAACAGCGATTATGGCTATGCCCATGGATTTCTATCGTGAAAATTCCATTGGCGTTCCTTTTCCAGATATGGATGTGAAAATAATTGATCCACAGACCTTCAACTCATTACCCAATGGAGATATAGGTGAAATATGTATTCAAGGACCGGCAGTAATGAAAGGCTACCTAAATAATCCGGAAGAAACAGCCAATACACTAAGAGTACATGACGATGGTAAGATATGGCTGCATACCGGTGACCTGGGCTCACGCGATAGCGACGGTTTCTTTTATTTTAAACAGCGGTTAAAACGCTTAATTAAATCTTCCGGCATGAATGTTTATCCTTCGGAAGTGGAGAATATTCTCTGCAAGCATCCTGATGTTAAATTTGCTTGTGTAATAGGCATTCCCGATGAGCATCAGATATCGCGAATAAAAGCCTTTGTAGAACTTCATAATAAGGAATATGCCTCATCAGAGAAAGAAGCAGAAATTATTGCTTTTGCCAAATCAAAACTTATTAAATGGAGTTGCCCCAGAGAAGTGGAGTTTATGGAAAAACTCCCATTGACAAAAATAGGAAAAGTAAACTTTAGAGAATTAGAAGAATATGAACATGAAAATAGAAAATAGTTTAGCTCTTTTCAACAAAATAGCATCAGATCCTTACGACTATATAAAGACACTAAAAGAAAAAACAAACAAAAAAATAATTGGGTCAACTTGCACTTATACACCTGAAGAGATAGTTCTTGCCGCCGGAGCTCATCCATTTCGCATCTCCGGACAAGCGCAAAATTTATCAGCAGCAGACGCTCATATTCAAGCTTATGGCTGCTCAATGGTTAGATGTATGTTAGAAGATGGCTTATCGGGAGATCTTAACTTTCTCGATGGCGTTGTTTTCCCTCATTCCTGCGATTCTATACAACGCCTATCAGATATATGGAGGCTTAATATTCCCAGCCTACATTTTGATATACTTCTCCCTGTGAAATTGGATTCTCAACTATCGCAAAATTATTTTGCTAAAGTCATCAAGCGCTTTAAATCAGATATCGAAGAAGCATTGGATACAAGCATCAGCGATAAAGATATATCTGAGGCCATTCATTTAATGAATCAAATACGAACAGCTCTAGGACAGCTATATACCTTAAGGGCAGCTAATCCTGCTCTAATAAAAGGGGCAGATATGGCAGCTATTGTGAAAGCCTCAATGGTAATGGATAAAGAAGAATTATTAGTCGAACTAAATAAGCTAATTACCTTATTATCAAAGATAGAAAAGAAAAATGATGCTAGGAAACGAATATTAATATCAGGAAGCATTTGTAGTCATCCCGATATATATCAAATTATTGAGAATAAAGATGCTGTGGTAGTTTGGGATGACTTATGCAGCGGTTCACGATATTTCGAAGGTCTTATATCAGAAACCGAGAATCCATATATAGCTATTTCAGAACGATTTACCAATCGTTTTGTTTGTCCTGCCAAACATATAAGAGCTGATTTTCAGTTGGATAATATGAAAAGGCTCATTGCAGACCACCGGATTGAAGCAGTATTATTTATTTTTGTTAAATTCTGTGAGCCTTTCTCCTTCGATTATCCTGATATAAAAAATGAATTGGAAAAAATGAATATGCCTTATTTAATGGTAGAGATGGATCAGCACAACCGTATTGATGAGCAATTACGTACACGTATTGACACCTTATTGGAAATAATGCAATTTTAAGAACTAGAGAAAGATGGCAGAGAGACTAAAGGCAACAAAAGAAATGAAACGCATAATGCGTCGCTATTATGCACAAGCAAAGTATGCACATTATATGGGGAAAAAAGTAGCGTGGATTACCAGCGGAGGACCCGTAGAACCATTAATAGCAATGAATATTATCCCTGTATATCCTGAGAATCACGGTGCCATGCTGGGGGCTTCAAAAAAAGGAGGACAATTATCCGAATTTGCTGAAGGGCTGGGCTATTCACCAGATGTATGCTCTTATGTGAAAGATGATATTGCTTCTACCATTACCAAAGAAAGTCCCATAAAAGGAGGACTTCCCCAACCCGATATGTTGATTTGTTCCAACAATATATGTGGGACGGTATTAAAATGGTACGAAATACAGGCTAGGAATTTCAATGTGCCCCTATTTATTTATGACACTCCTTTTGTCCATACCGAATTTACTGAAGAAGCCAAGGAATATATTAAGGAGCAAACGAAAGAATATATTCTATTCTTAGAAAAGGTTATGGGGCGCAAATTTAATTACAAAAAGATGGATAAGGTGGGGCGATATTCGTTGCAATCGATGAAACTGTGGAAAGAAATATTGGATACAGCCGCGCATAAGCCAAGCCCAATGACCGCTTTTGATGCTTTTTTTCATTTAGCTTTAATAGTTACTTTGCGAGGTAAAAAGATAGTTCTCAGATACTATAAAACACTTCTTAAAGAACTGCAAGAACGCAATACAAAAAATATTGGAGCTGTTGATAATGAGAAATATCGCTTGCTGTGGGATAATCTTCCTATCTGGTTTAGAATGCGGTGGTTATCAGATAAATTTGCCAATCACCAAGCCGCTTTAGTGGCCGATACTTATACCCAGGCTTGGTGTGGAGTAATAGATTATATCGATGAGAATGATTTTTTAGGAACCATGGGAGAAGCCTATACACGTATTCACCTTAATGTGGGTGTAGATCAGATGGCCGATACCATAAAAGATTTTATTCGTAAATTCGATGTCGATGGACTTGTAATGCACTCAAACAGAAGCTGCAAACCTTATTCCTTTGGTCAATATGATATCCAGAATTTAATTAAAGATATGGATATTCCTGTATTAATGATTGAAGCAGATATGACCGATGATAGAAAATTTTCAGAGAGCCAGGTGGAAGCTCGCATTGATGCTTTTATGGAAGTTATAAAAGAAAAAAAGAGAACAAAATGATTACTTTAGGAATAGATATAGGCTCTTTAACGGCCAAAGGAGTATTATTAAAAGACAATAGTATTTTAGAGAAGCATCTAATACAAGTGGGCTATAATTCTAAAAAAGCAGGAGATAAATTACTCGCTGAACTCTTGGAGAAAGCTTCGATAGACAGAACTGAAATTGCAAGAATAGTAGCGACAGGTTATGGTAGAAACAGTATTGATTTTGCTGATAAGGCAGTCTCTGAAATTATTTGCCATGGAAAGGGTATTCATTTTTTATTGCCTGACACCAGAACCATTATTGACATCGGAGGACAGGACAGTAAAGTAATCATTCTCAATGCAAAAGGCACTGTGGTGAATTTTGTAATGAATGACAAATGTGCAGCAGGAACAGGACGGTTTCTAGATGTTATGGCAAGAGCTATGGAGACAGAGATTCAATATTTCGGAGAATTGTCGTTGCAAAGTAAAAATCCGGCTGAGATAAGCAGTGTTTGCACCGTTTTTGCCGAATCAGAGATTGTATCCCTAGTTGCCAAGGGAGAAAACAGAGAAGATATTACCTCCGGCATTCACCTCTCAATTGGGCGTCGAATATACTCAATGGTAAGACGTGTAGGAATGGTAGAACCGGTGGCTATGAGTGGAGGTGTGGCTTTAAATATTGGCGTAATTGATGCTCTGGAGAAATTACTTAAAACAGAAATTAAAACAAGTCCTCTGGCCCAATATGGTGGCGCATTGGGAGCCGCGCTTCTCGCTGTGAATGAATAAGCTATCAGCTTTATTATTAATAGAAATCATTGTTGTCCGGTAAAGATATCTAATCTAAGCTTGAATCCTTATGATCAAAGGCTAGTAGAGGCTTAAGTAGCATTGGGCCTTTCTTTTAGATTAATTGCCAACAATTTATTTTTCCTCTTTCCTAAAGCTTGCCTATTCGGCAGACAGGGATGTAAATTATTGGCAACCAATCCATAAGTCTATGACTGACTGAAGCAAGATTGTTTGATGATAATTTACATCCTCCTATTTTTATCGGACAATAGTGAAAAGAAATAACGGTTAGTATATGAGGCGTTGGGCGTTTTGAAACACCTAACTTTCAACATACTATGTCGTTTATTTATGTTCATAATATTTGATTTAACTATCATTCGCCCAACGCCTTATATACATTATTGTGCGGTCGCTCTTTTTTATTCCTATTCATTTTTCTAATATCCATTCAAATACATTTTTGTGGATTATTCCATATCTGTTTTGAGTAAAAGCATCCTTTGTTAATAAGAATTTAGGATAATTATCTTTTATGGCTTCTAATGGGGCAAATTCTCTTTTTGCGGTTTCTTCATTAGATATTTCCCAAGAAACTTGATAATATTCAATTTCACCATTCCTGTTTTTTACAGTAAAATCCACCTCCTTATTATGTAAACGACCTGTCCATACTTTATACCCTCTTCTTAATAATTCAAGATATACAATGTTTTCAAGAATATGACCTCTGTCTGATGTTCTTTCTCTACCAACTAATACATTTAGTAAACCAACATCAACTATATAATATTTTTCCAAAGTAGCAAGTTGTTTCTTCCCTTTTATATCAAAGCGATTAACTCTATAAAATACAAAACTTTCGACAAGATATTCTATGTATTTTTCAATTGTGTTATGATGAATATTTTGATTATCTGCTTTCAATGCTTTTGAAATACTACTTGGCGAAACTTGATTTCCTATATTGTTTGCCAAGAATTTAACAAGATTAACAAATGCCCGTTTATCATAAATTTTATGTCTCTGCGTAATATCTTTCTCGATAATTGTATTGTATAATGCTTCGAGATATTCATATAT
>WGCS01000127.1 GCA_015493685.1 Bacteroidales bacterium | reverse complement strand
GTTCAGTGTTAGTTGTTTCATTAGTATAAAATCACTACTAGTTAACCAATAAAAAGAAATAGCTATAATTTGTTAACGAATCCATATTGTATTGAATAAGATATCACTATATATATTATTTTTTAGTCTTCTCTTTTGGACGACGATACTCTATGGACAAAAGGATTTTAAAAATCCTCAAGAGTATGCAAAAGAAGCCAATAAATTATTTGAGAAGGAAGAATTTATAAAAGCATATCCTTACTACCAAACGCTGAGAAGTAATGATGTCGGGAATCCGGATTATAACTTCCGTTTAGGTGTATGTATGATGTATTCGGAACCTGAGAATAAAACCAGACCCATATATTATTTTCAAATAGCCTTAAAACGTAATATTACTGATAACCGTATCTATTATTATTTGGGAAGGGCTTATCATAATAATTATCGCTTTCTTGATGCCAAAAAAGCCTATTCACTTTATAAGGAAAAAGCAAAAGAACGGAGTGTAAAAAGTTTTGATATTAATAGAAGAATTGAAGAATGCAATAATGGAATAGCGTTGTTATCGCATATTAAATTATTGTATGTTATTGATAAACAGCTTGTAAAAGATGCTACTTTCTATAAGAGTTATAACCTTGACAAAACTACTACAGCCAAGATAATTGCTGTGCCTCCCGATTTACTTACCAGGTATGACCGTAAACATAAGGCTCCTCCTTTTGGGTTGTACGTTCCTGAAGGCAGAATGATTTATTATGCCAGCTATGGATCTAATGGGGAAATGGGCTTGGATATTTTTCGTGCCCATAAAATCCCCGGTGAGGGATGGG
This sequence comes from Bacteroidales bacterium, assembly GCA_015493685.1. Taxonomy (GTDB): domain Bacteria; phylum Bacteroidota; class Bacteroidia; order Bacteroidales; family UBA1556; genus UBA6267. Next base: position 1,684 of record WGCS01000127.1, on the reverse strand, counting down.
AAAAACCGGAGAATCTTGGTCCACCTATTAATACCAAATACGATGATGCTTATCCTTACATCTCTCCCGATGGAAGGATATTGTATTTTAGCTCCAAAGGACACAATTGTATGGGAGGCTATGATATCTTTAAATCCGAATTTAGTCTAAATACTTTTAGCTGGGGAAAAGTTGAGAATCTCAATTTTCCCATTAATACTCCTTTCGATGATATCTTTTTTGTGCCGGATACGAGTTCTACCATGGCTTACTTTTCCTCCGATAGACAAAGCTTGGCAGGTAAAGTTTATGTATATCATATTGGACTGAATAAAAAGGCCGAAGAGCAGGATTTGGCAAAAGCCTTTAGAGAAGATAAGGATGCAGTAAGTTTATCTAAGCTCCTTAAAGACATTGCTGATCTAAAGACAAATATTAATGTTAATGATTACAAAACTAAGATTCATAAAGAGGTAAATAAAACGCTTGTTGATACCAATGCCATTGCCAAAAAGAAAGTACGTAAAAATAATAATCCTATAACTAAATTAGAAGTAGATGATTATAAGCAAATGGATCGCATTGTTAATAGCAGCTACAATACCTATAAGAAGTTTCAATATAAATCGCGTAGGTTGCGTATGCAAAAGAACAAAATTGGAAAGATAGCAGCCGATAATGATAAATTAGCAGCTCAATTAAGAGTAAAAGGGGATTCGGAGTCTCTTTTGCAGTCACATCAATACATTAAAATGGCTAAAATATCTCGTGATATTGCAAAAGGACTTAGCGAACAAATTAATGAAACAGATAAAGCAGCTAAAGAAATTTTACGATTGTCGGGATATTTACAACGATATGCAGGAATGCATAATAAGGATTCTCTCCAGATAGTCTATGCTAAAATTATTAAACTTAAAGATCAGAATGATAGTATGCCTGATGTTGCTGACGAAATTGTCAATCAACAAGAGTCTATCCTTATTGCTAAACGAAAATTAGCTGCTAAGAAATATAAAGAAGAACAGGATGCTTTAGCTGCATTGAATAGTGATAAAGCAGAATTAAAAGAATATGAAGATGCGCTTAGCTCCGTAACTGATGCCGATGAAAAGCAAGATTATGTGGATATGATTGCTGCTATGAAAACTGAAGTGGCGAAGAAAACTGCTGCTCATGATAAATCATTGAAGGAATATACAGAACTTAATGGGATAGTTAACAAAACAGCTGTATCTTTATCTAAAGTTGATGAGGTGCTTAGCTCATATCATGCTGTTGGAAAGAATTTTGCGAATTCTCCTCAAGCTGATTCTCTTAAATTAAAGTCGGAGGAAACTATTGTAGCTATAAAAAAGAAAGAAGATTTATTTGTAAAATCAAATGCTAAAGCAATTGTCGCAAATACGCAGTCTGCCAAGGATAGCACTACTTTGGCCCAAACGGAAACCGCTGCCATTGCCAACAATCAAAGTAAAGAAAACACCCTTGCAAGTCCGGAAAATACGCAGTCTGCCAAGGATAGCACTACTTTGTCCCAAACGGAAACCGCTGCCATTACTAATAAGCAAAGCAAAGAAAATACCCTTGCAAGTTCGGCAAATACGCAATCTGTCAAGGATAGCACTACTTTGGCCCAAACGGAAACCGCTGCCATTGCCAACAATCAAAGCAAAGAAAATACCCTTGCAAATTCGACAAATAC
>WGCS01000126.1 GCA_015493685.1 Bacteroidales bacterium | reverse complement strand
GAATATATGATTTTATCACTTTCTCAAAAAGAAAAACTGTTCAAGATGTAATAACTGGCGGTAACAATGTATACAAGTCATTGGGCGAGTGATAGTTAATTTGGAATTTATAAATATAAATAAACGGCATAGTAAAATGAAAGTTAGGTGTTTCAAAACGCCCAACGCCTCATATACTCACCGTTATTTTTGTGGGTTATACTTGTATACAGTAAGGTACGCGATACAATCGCGCACCAGCGGCGCGTTCCATCTAATTAAGAACCCAAAAAAAATCTCTCGCTACCGAACGAAGAACTAAGCCGCTACCGTCCCGATTAAAAATCGGGATGGTGTGTATAACAAGCAAAAATCCCCAATATGGTTTAAGATGTTGGGGATTTTTGTGTTTTGTAAAGCCTTTTAGGCTATGTCTTATGATTTATTGCTTGTTTACTTATCCCCTTACCATCGCTCCATAAGTTAATTTCTTCTACCATTAAGCATGGTACTCCTTTTTACTTTTAAATTTCCTTTTTTCTCATTAATCATTTTTAGGAAATAATCTTTAAAATACTGAGTAGGCAAACGGGCATCCCAAGCAATAAAATTCCCTTCTTTATCAATTAGTATGCTTCGTGGTAAGACATCAACATTATAATTTTGAATAAAATTGTAATTATCACCAAGATAAACGAAATGCCATTTATACTCTTTATTTGCGATGGTAGCCATCATATCTTTAGGACTTTTGTCCAAAGAAATATGAATAAAAGTAATAATATCATCAAATTGCTCATACAACTCTTTGGTATATTTCATCTGCGACAAACACTCGATACAATCGTCATCCCAAAATTGGATATAAATATATTTTCCGGCAAGATTAGGCAAATTTAGCGTATCCGAATTAATATCAATAAGTTCAAAACCGGGTGCTTTATTTCCTGCCTCCAGTTTCTGCAGTTGTCTTCTCAAATTAACTGCAATACGCTGATGTTCCTTACTGTATTTACTATTACTAATATCGTAAAGAATATTAATTAAAGCTTTACTATCAAACTCCTTACTCTTATACATCTGTGGAATATTTCGTAGTACTACCAATTCGCGCAGAGCAGGATTCTTAAGTAAACTATCCTCTGCCAATAAAGCTGACAGTGCCTGATAACTCTGAGTTTTATTAATAACGGAGTCCAACCGTTTACGTATTTTATAACTTAGTCTGCTAGGGATATATTTTGTCCAAAACGAGTTAAAGAAACTCATAAAAGCAGGATTATTATACGCAATATTAGCCGGCATAAAATAGGTGCTAACAATATAATCATTACCATACTGATTGGCCATCATGCGAAACTGAGCCAACTGAATATCCACATACTCTTTAATAAAAGGGGAAGAATGTCGTTGAGTATATTGCTTCAATTGGGCACTTAGACCATCCACCAGTTTCCAGCTTCTCTCTCCCAAACGAAGGGCAAGATGATTTTTATTTACAAAATCATCTAAAATAAGATTAACACTATCCAATTCATTATTCAATTCATTGGTAGAAGGTTTAACAATAGTAAATTGCGGAGTAAGAAAACCCACAACATTTTTAGGATAAAATGCACGATTGGTAAAATCTGTTTTATTAACCTCTAGTTTATAATCTGTATTTGGTTTGATATAAAAACCTATTCTAAAATAGCGTAGCTGAAAATAATAAATCTGAACACTAGAGTTGTGTGTGGTAAAACTAAAATCACCTTTGTTATCAACGGTAGTGGTAGCTATCACTTTACGTTCCAGAGAAATTAAATCGCGATATGTCCACACAGTAACCTCTTGATTTTCGGCACCGGGAAAATGTACTTCAATATGACTTGTAGAAGCCAATATCGTTAGATTACCCAAGAGTATTACAACACTAATAATTAATCTATTCATATACAACATAGCACATTAACGTAGATTAGTACTTATTATTTCCTGAGCTATTTCTATGGGTACCAATTGAGTAATATCACCGTGATGTTTAATGACATCACGAACTATGGAAGAGCTAATGGGCGTATGCGCTGTGGAAGTAAGCATAAAAATAGTTTCTATATCACTATCCAAAATTTTATTTACCTGTCCTATTCCTCTTTCAAACTCAAAATCGGCTCCGGTACGTAAGCCCCTTAAGATATATTTAGCATCCTTTTGATGACAAAAATCGACAGTGAGGCCGGCAAAAGACTCCACTTTAATTTTAGCCTCTCCTGCAAAGCTGTCTTTTATCCATTTTATCCTCTGCTCTATGCTATACATTGATTGCTTGGTGGCATTCACCCCAATGGCAATAATAATCTCATCAAAAAGCGGCAAGGCCCTTTTTATAACACTCTGATGACCAATGGTAATTGGGTCAAAACTTCCCGGAAAAACAGCTCTTTTCATCTCTATAATATTAGTTAAATAAAATTTACCAGTTTTTTTAATTTCTTAAATTATAAATCACCAGCTCCTAACTATTTTATGTTTTTAATTATCATATTCCTCTTCATCAATCTCTTTACCATTATACATATTAAGATAATTTTGATAGCGTGATAAGGCAATTTCACCCTTGTCAACAGCTTCTTTAACAGCACAATAGGGTTCGTGAGTATGAGTACAATTATTGAACTTGCATCCTTTCATATAATCTCTTATCTCAGGAAAATAATGAGCTAGATCCATTTTCTGAAAATCAAAAAGTCCAAACTCTTTTATTCCGGGACTATCAATAATATACGCATCAAAACTTAAGTGATGCATTTGGGCAAAGGTAGTGGTATGTTTTCCCTTACTATGAACTTCCGAAAGCTCACCAATACGGATGTCTTTTTCAGGATCCAAGGCATTAATCAAAGCCGACTTCCCCACACCCGAATGCCCGGCAAGTAGGCTAATATTAGCTTTCATTATAGCTTTTAGAGCCATTAAATTAGTCTTCTCTTTAGCCGAGACCTCCAAATACGAGTATCCAATGCGCTGATACAACTCAATAAGCTGCTGCAGTTGATCTTTTTCTGCATTTGAATAAATATCAATTTTATTAAAAACCAAAGTAACAGGAATATGGTAGGCTTCGCAGCTCACCAAAAACCGATCAATAAAGCCGGTGCTTGTTCTGGGATTGCTAATGGTAACAACCAATAACGCACGATCAATATTGGCTGCAATAATGTGGGAACGCTTGGATAAATTTACAGACTTACGAATAATGTAATTATGCCGTTCTTTAATTTCTGTGATTTGACCTATTTGTTGATTTTCGTTCCATTGAAATTCAACTAAATCACCCACAGCAATAGGATTTGTTGATTTTATCCCTTTTATCTTGAACTTCCCTCTCAGCTTGCACAAATACAATTTCCGGTCTTCAGCTTCCACTTTATACCAACTTCCTGTCGATTGTATAATTCTACCTTTCAAAGTCTTAATGTTTGTTCTTAATGTTGATTTGTACGAATATCCTTTACCATAAGTTGCAAACTCGTATGTTCTCTCCATACATTCTCGTTAATACTATAGCAAATTTCAAAGGGTAGTTTACTTTTAATAATACTAAATTTTTCGGCTAAGCCAAAGGCAATAGCATTAAAAGAGATGTTCCTATTTTCAGGATAACAAACCTGTAATTTTAAATGATTTGAGCCCACAATGCGAGCATATCCGGTATCCATAAGTCCATCGGAAGCAAAAACAGGAGACAAATTACCGGGGCCAAAGGGTGCAAACTGTTTTAAAATAGTATAAAACTTATCAGTAATATCTTCAATATTGAGGTAAGAGTCGATGCTAATTTCAGGCATAAGAGAACCAGAGGTGATATTTTCTTTAACAAAATTCTCAAAACAGTGAACAAAAGCTTCAATATTTTCTTTTTTCAATGAAAGGCCGGCGGCATATTTATGACCGCCAAAACTCTCCAGCAAATGATTACAGTGGTCAATGGCTTCGTAAAGATCAAAACCCTTAACAGAACGTGCTGAACCGGTATATATTCCATCAACCAAAGTGAGTACAATGGTAGGGCGGTAGTAAACCTCTGAAATACGAGAAGCTACTATTCCCAGTATTCCTTTATGCCAATTATCACTATAAACTACCGTACTCATTGAGTTTTTAAGAATGGGATCTGCCTCAATCATTTTTAAAGCTTCTTCGGTAGTATCTGTATCTAAAGTTCTTCTTTCGGTATTATGTCCATCAATATTGCTCGCCATCTCCTTGGCCTTATCAAACTGACTACAGTTGAGTAGTTCCACCGATTTACTACCGCTATCCATTCTTCCTGCGGCATTTATCCGTGGGGCGATGGTAAATACCAAATCACTAATTCCCAATTGTTTCTCAAAAACTAATGGCGATGGATCATTATCTTTTCGGCGTTTAATATTGCTGTATTCCAAAATACATTCAATACCGGGCCGTGGATTTTCATTGATTGTTTTTAAACCATAATAGGCTAAAATACGATTTTCATCGGTAATTTTAACAATATCAGCAGCAATACTTATTGCCAATAAATCGAGATAAGGCATAAGCCTATCAAAGGGAATATTATTTTTTTGGGCAAAGGCTTGCATAAATTTGAAGCCAACACCACAACCCGACAATTCCTTAAAAGGGTATTCGCACTCATGTTGCTTTGGATCCAGTACGGCAACAGCATCAGGAATAATATCACCGGGCAGATGATGGTCACAAATAATAAAATCAACACCTTTTGTATTGGCATAGTCAACTTTATCGACTGCTTTAATACCACAATCAAGAGCAATAACTAAAGTCTGCTTGTTTTCAAAGGCATAATCAATGCCGGCATAAGAAATTCCATAGCCCTCTTTATAGCGATCGGGGATATAATAATCAATATTTGGATAAAACTCTTTCAGGAAAGAATATACCAGAGTAACAGAAGTGGTACCATCCACATCATAATCACCATAAATAAGAATATTTTCTTTTGAATTAATGGCTTTAAGCAATCTGTCAACTGCTTTATCCATATTCAACATTAAGAAAGGATTGTATAAATCATCAAGGCTTGGACGGAAGAATTTATAAGCAGAATCGTAGCTGTCAATTCCTCTTTGAATAAGTAATTTGGCCAAAATCTTATTAATATTCAATGACTTTGAAAGCTCTTTTACCTCTTCCTCATCAACTGTATCCTTTAGTGCCCACCGTTTTTCCATAATGCGCAAAGTTAGTGATAATATGGGGTACTTTGAATATTATTATGGCAAATAGTGGGCCTTACTTGAAGGGAAAAAGCCTTTCAACCTAAGAGAAAAGCAGCCTATAAATTGGGACAAAAACAACTATTCTGCCTCTATGCCCATCTCTTTCCATGCCAAGGCAGCAGCGCCAAGCAGTGCTACTTCATTTCCTTTTAAACCTGATAAAACTATGGGTACTTTACTTTTATAGATTTTAAGAATATTTCGCTCCATCGACTCTTTTGTCGGTTTAATAATAAGATCTTTGGCCTGGGCCAGACCACCAAAAAGCACAATAAGTTGAGGACTGCTAAACGCCACAAAATTAGCCAAAGCTTTTCCCAGAATATCACCGGTAATAGTAAAAGCATCCATTGCAAGCTGATCACCATTGAGTGCTGCTTTGGATATCTGCCTCCCTGAAAGTTGATTAAAAGTAATGTCTTCAAGTTCACTTTTATATTGGCCTCCTTCTAGTAATCGAACTACCGTACGTTTAATTCCGGTAACAGAAGCGTAGGTCTCCAAACATCCTTTTCGCCCACAACCACATTGCCGGCCCCCCTCCTTTACAATAACATGGCCCAGTTCACCGGCAAAACCATCATGCCCGTATACTAATCTTCCATTAGCAACAATACCACTTCCCAAACCAGTACCTAAAGTGATAATAATAAAGTCGTTTACATTTTTTGCATTCCCATACATCATTTCACCAATAGCTGCTGCGTTGGCATCGTTGGTAAGAAAACAAGGCACACCAAAAGCCATTTTAAAATACTCGGCAAGAGGGATAATTCCTTTCCAACTCATATTAGGGGCAAATTCGATGGTCCCTCGATAATAATTACCATTGGGAGCACCAATCCCGATGGCACGAATGACAAACTCTCCCTTCATAGCCAACAATGCCTCATTAGTTCGCTTACGAATTACTTGTACCAAACTATTGGGAGTATCAAAATCGCTGGTAGGTACATTAGATTTGTATAAAATATTACCTTCTAAATCAATAAAAGCAAAATCAGCGTTCGTTCCGCCAATATCCATTCCTAATACAATGGGAGTTATCATAATACACTTTTGATTTTTATAATAAAAGTGCAAAGATGCTACTTTATTATAATATAATGATGACAAAAATAAATTTTATCTCGTCGTTATCCGATAAAAATCGTATAAAAGAGGCAAATATCTTGTATTTTAAAGGCTTTTGAATGTTAACATTGATTTATATTTTGAAATTTTATATTTCTTTTGAGAAATCCCTTCCTTTCGTGGTAGTGGTGATGAGCTCAGAAAAAAAAATCCCTCTTTTGGTTCTCCCTTTTAAAAAAGGGAGATAGCTTTATTCTTTGAAGTTCAATATGGGTTTCAGCTGATTGTATCTTTCATAATTTACCAAACCTACAACTGGTTCAAATAAAAGTAAAAATTAACATTCTAGGAATGGCATTATAAGGAATGAAGTTTGGAGCGAAGATTAAGACTTAGAAAAAGTGGGAAGTTAATCGGTGGATACCGATTAAATCACCCGCTCGTCTTAGTCTTAATCAAGTGGAAGACTTTAATCCTTATCAAGCCTTGAACTTTTTACTTCCTTTTTGTTTCAAGACACAAAGGAAGAGCCCCCCGGCTTGAGGGAAAAAGAAATATAAGCTAATCCTCTGAATGTAAGTCAGTAGACTAATCCCACTTTTTGCTAAAAGGGGGAATCCAAAGGACAAAACAACTACCTCAAATGCTGCCCCGGCCCTAAAGGGAGGCATTAGAGGAAATTGTTTTTAGGAGAACCGACTTATTTAACTTATAAGCTGCTGTGTAAAACTTAGAAATAAACTCAGGCACGAGCTTTGGCTGGTGGCAAAAAGAACAAGACTTGCTGCGCCAATAATAGGCCTGACGTGGCACTTACGACGGCTTTTTTGCATGCTTTTTCAGCTGCTGGAAAAAGTATGATCTATTTCCAAGGGCAAGAATAAAAAGAAATTAGGTCTTGTGAAAGGATTGACTGCATCGAACTAAAATTTTGTGCACCAGCATTGGAGAACTAGAGCGAAGGAAAAAAGAAAAAGAGGTTTGCCAAAGGATAAAACAAGCATAGGCAAACTCTGTCTATCAATCGGAAGCTGAATCCCCTTTTTTCAGAAAAGGAGATTTAGCTAAGAAAAAAATCCCTCTTTTGGTTCTCCCTTTAAATAAGGGGAGATAGCTTTATTCTTTGAAGTTCAATATGGGTTTCAGTTGATTGTATCCTGTATTTTTATCGAACAGTAATAATTTTATAAAAGAAGCAGGCAATTGCCTGCTTCTTTATGTTTTAGAATAGGATTAATACAATATCAATACTGTGATAGTATATTAAAAAGAGAGTCTTTATTATGGCAATGAA
>WGCS01000125.1 GCA_015493685.1 Bacteroidales bacterium | reverse complement strand
TTTACCCTCTGTTCAATCACATACGACATGGTTATAATTATACCATACCTTGCACATATGTCAAGGACAATTTAATGATTATTTCCTTATATATAAGATATTTACTTATATAACGATTTCATCGTTACTAACTTTTTCGGGATTTTAGGTTATAATATCATAAGCTAAACTGATTTGCTGGTAATTATTTGACCAAATTACAGTATCATCTGCATAACGCGCAAATTTTAATCCAGACCGTTCAAATTCTTTATCGAGTTTCCAACAGACAATATTTGCTAAAAATAAAGAAATGGAGGTTCCTTGTGGTATGCCTACTGTTCTGTCATGAAGAAATGATTGTATAACTTTCTTTTCACGTGAATTTATCAAAAAGCCATTTTGATCAAACTGCTCAAAAAGATAATTATGGTCAATTGAATCAAAAAATTTTGAGAAATCAAATTCAGCAACAAATACTCTTGAGACTTGACTTAATTCAATAGCAATATCTTGTATGGCAAAATGAACATTTCTATCATTTCTGTATGCGTAAGAAAAACTGCTAAAACGATGTCTATTTTTTCTTAATAGTTGTGAATAAAATAGTTTAGATACAGCAGCATCTGGTATTTGGTATATGGTTACTGTTCTAGAACCTCCAGATATCTTCGGTATTTCCATTGTCTGCGGAGTATTAGGAGCATATGTACCATTCTCAATTTTGTTGGCGATAGAATGTGCTATCTGACGCCTTTTACTGTAAACATAAAAAGGGTTGAATTTTTTTTCTATTGACCAGTAGTCTGGGGTTCTGATTTCTTTCTTAGCCGGATTGGATATTCTTTTTTTCTTTCTAGAGTATTCAAGTTCGAGCGCATTATGATAGGCATGGTATCTCTGTAACAATTTTTTTGATTCATATTCAATAATTTTAACAAGACGTTTTTCTAAAGACACATCTCCTCCAAAAAAATAGCCCAGCAAAAGATGCTGAGCTACCACGGGTGCAACCACGTAAAAGTAAGTCACTACATTCGGCAATAAATAAGTTCTATATTATTGCCTTCCACCTCTCCAACAGTAATGCTGGAGTATAAGGGCACCCGCTTTCCCCCTTAGGGAATATAATTAAATATATATTTAATTCTTAAAAAGTCAAGTCCCAATATGTTTAACATCTTATTCCCTAAATTATATCCTACCTTGCCATGGATGGCAAGGTAATCTAAAACACCGCCAAGCATTTCATTTAACGTTTGCGGCTATGCGACGTTTTGCTTTGTTGCCTGACTTTCTATTGGTAACCATGTGAATAAATTCTTTCTGAAAGGATTATATCATACCCCTAAAAAACTTCCAGCAAAATGTTGTATCGCCGCTGTTATGGGCAGGTTTCTCTTTTGATTTTTTTATATCACCATTACACAATAGCAATTTTCACTCTTTTCCCCAGAGCTTTTGCAACCTTCTCCAGTGTAGAAAGTTTTACATCTTCCGAGTGATTTTCCATTCTGGAAATCACACTCTTTGTAGTTTTTATTCGTTTTGCTAATTCTTCCTGGGTTAACCCACTATTTAGTCTTATTTCTTTTAAGTAAACACCGATCTTAAAATCTTCATAACCATCCCAAAATTCTTCTTTTGTTATTCCATCTTTAGCGAGTCTTTCATCCACATAACTGTCAAGATTCATTTCTTCCTCCTGAAATAATCTTTCTTATACTTTTCTGCTAATTTTATCTCTTTAACTGGTGTTTTTTGGGATTTCTTGATTATTCCATGCGTTAGTACAATTAGATTGCCTTTATCCCAAAAGGAGAATATCCTATACGCATTAGTATTATATCTGATCCTGATTTCCCAAATACCATCAGTTGATTCAAGTTTCTTAAAATAACTCTTCGGTACAAAATCATTATCCTTAATTAATTTTAGAGTCCAAACAATTTTCTTATAAACAGAAAGATTCTGAGTATCAAGAAATTCTTTGACTGGTATTTTACCAGTTTCTGACTCATAGAATATTATGTCTCGATCCACGGCCATATGTTAGCATACATGCAAACTCTTGTCAATGATTAAAACTCAAAAAATTTAAGAACAAATCATGTTTCCTTTTCCTAAAACTTTATAAATGTACTTCATGATTCGCAGCAAAAGCTTAAGCGCCTATTTGCCAAAATGACAGAGGAACTTTATTCTAACTTCCTGATTCTAAAGAGGCTATCGCCGGCTGAGAAGTTCCAATCTTTTCTGATAGTTCTTTCTTTGTGATGTTCTTATCCTTTCGGAGTTGAATTATTTTACTTGCAAGAACAAATTCTTCCTCAAGTTTATCATATTCTGCATTAACTTCCGGATTTTTAAGTAGTTCTTTTTTATATTCTGAAAATTTAACTGATTTCGTCAGAATCCTACTGAATTCTTATTTTAGTTTAATAACAATATTTATCTTCCTTATAGGGCTTATTGAATTTAGTGCAATATTTCGAGAGCAAAAAACTTGCCCATAACCGCTGTTATGTGCTGTATTCCCATTTTCAACGTGGACCACCGCTTTTGGAAAGTAAAAACATATATTTATCTGGACGCCTTGGGGTTCCCCCATTTCTCCAAGTATTTGAACTATTTTGCCCATCACCTAAATACAATCCACTTGATGCTTTTATAGGCGTAGAATCAGAATATAGTCTTGTTTTAGAATTATACCACCATCCGTTATACCAAGTTGTTCTTCCGTCAGTTACTCCCCAAGCAGCCTTAGAGCTTTTGGGTCGTGGCATAGTATAAGTCCAACCTTGTTCATACATCTCGCATGCATTTAATATTTCTTGGTCTGTTGCGGAAATCCCTGAACGCAAGAATTTTTTATTTTTACTTACTATTTCATCTGAAGATAAACCTGATTCTGTAATCACAGACCAAGTATGATCATCATATAAAACTGCTTTTGTACCATTTTTTAATGTTACTATTTCCTCTGAGAATAAATTTGATGCCACAACCAGAAGACTAATTAATATAACTATTTTTTTATTCATTTTCATACTCCTTCTTGGCGATGTAAGCACTTGCCCATAACGTTTGCGGCTATGCGACGTTTTGCTTTGTTGCCTGACTTTCTGCCGGTAAACCGGAAAACTTTATCTTCCTGATAGGATTATACCATACCCCTGAAAAACATCCAGCAAAATATTGTATCGCCGCTGTTAACGGTTGTCCGAGATGAAGAATTTAAAGTATTTCCTTCAAAATACATGGACGTATTTTGGAGCACTTTACTATAACTCTATCAACTTTACAAAATTCATTCTTCTCGTCAATTGCTTTATACTTATATAAGCAGTTTATCATGTCCCTAATTTTAATGAATCTATATATTCTTCAATAGCTTCCTTTGTTGTCATCCAATTCCTGTTTATTTTTACTGCAGCTATTTTACCTTTCCTGGCTAATAAAGACAAATATTCCTGAGAGTAGTCACAATGTTTAGTAGCTTCTTTAAGATCTATAAACATTCTTTCTTCTTTCTGGTTTGGCTCTATTGTATTCAGATAAATTATTAATGACCTCTCAATTGATCTTCCTATAAAATTATCAAAAGGATCTTTATTCCCCAAATTTGCTTCATTTAATACTCGATAATATCTTTTCCTGTCTACTTTTAAAATTATTGCTGGAGGATATCCATGCTTCATTAATATTAAATTCATAAATAATCTTGCTACCCTCCCATTTCCATCAATAAAAGGATGGATCATTACTAATTTGTAATGAATATCTGATACAAATTGAGGTATAGTTTCTATATATTCATCTCTATAGAACCATTCCATAAACTCATCCATCAAACGCTGAATTTTTAATGCTTGTGGGGGAATGTGATGAGCTCCTATTATTCTTACATTTTCTCTTCGATATTGACCCGCAGAATTATCATCTATTGAATTTAGAATATACTTATGTAATGTCTTTATGGTTTTGTCAGTAATAGGTTCTTTTTTCAAAACTATAGATTTTATGAAATCAATTCCTTTTTTATGGTTTATAGCCTCAAGATGTTCATTGACAGTTTTACCGCCAATAGTTATTCCAGAATTAATTACCATTTCTGTTTCTTGCAAAGAAAGGGTGTTCCCTTCGATTGCATTTGAATTATATGTCCATGCAATCGAAAATTCTTCCTCTAACTTTTTCACAATTGATTTATTCAAAGGACGATGTAAATCTAGTTCTTTTTTCTTTCCTATAATGCTTTCCAAAAGATTTTTACTAATCATATATCGGATACCCCATATTAGATACTAACCGATATTTGGAGAAATTACAAGTAGAAAATTATTCCGAACTCCTTTCTGCCTTGCCAAGGATGGCAAGGCACTACAAAACATAAGTCTCGGATTACCGTTAACGTTCAGCTTATCAGACGTTGCGCCGGCCTTTTGGCGCAATGTGCCGGAGGCCGAGGAGCGGAGCGACGAAGCTGATAAGCGTTGTTATATGAAGTCACATCGTCATGATTGCAAAAGGTTAATCGAAGCCATGGATGGCGAAGATATTTTAAATAATTGTTAATCATAAGGAAATCCCTTGGGATAATAAGGCTTGCCATCTTGTGGAACTATTAATCCATATTTAATAAATTCTCCATAAGCCCATATAAATTTGGTATCTACTAAATCAATTGCATAGTCAGAACATTTCCCAATTTGTAGTAAATACCAATAATTTTCCCAATTTTTAACTTTATACTTTTTTTTCGTCCTGGCCGCTACATAAACGTAAGTGTCTTTAGGAAGAAAATTATACCATTTGCCATTTGAATAATATTTTACACTCTTACTTTGAATTGTTGGTTTCAATCTAATTTTAACATTATCTGTTGTTGTACCGCTTTTGCCGACCATTATTATTGGAATATCTTGAACAGTTCTTTCTTTCCCAAATAAAATTTTTGAATAGTTCCATAATTTTATATTACCAGGTTTTAGCCATATATAGTAAGTATCTTTTAAATCATTTGAAGCTTCGTAAAGGGAACCTGTTTTATTTTTAAACAGTTTGGAAATTTTACTATTACCATCAATAATTTGAAAATTACTTATTCTTCCATTTTCTATATTATAAGTACCATGACCAATATTTATATATTTATCATTTTTATCAAAAGTTAATAAATTGAATTTATTTGTTTTGCCTGATCGGAAAAATCTAATTCTAATATTTTTAAATATTTTATCTCTTATTGACCAAAAACTACCATTTATCGGAGCCGTATTATTAGAAATATATATTGAAGTATCAGCCAATAGGATTGATGAGCAAAGAATAGTTAAAATGGTTCCGAA
>WGCS01000124.1 GCA_015493685.1 Bacteroidales bacterium | reverse complement strand
TGCAAATACAATAACATTGGCAAGTAAAACTATTGTCATAGTAAAAAATATCCGTAGAAGAAGGATATTCCTTAGCCGATGAAATTTTTCGTAGAAATATATTATGATTACTCCATCTAAAAATAATACCACTAAATTTGAAATTAGAATTCGTAAATTAAATTGATAAAAAGAACTTGGCAGATCATATCTATTTTGGATATAGCTGAGCTTAATAAGCCATTCTAACGAGGATTGTAAAAGGAAAAATACTACTGTGGCGGCAATTAATGTCATTACCACTTTACGTGCTTCCAAGGCGTTTTCAATAATATAGACTAGTAATATTGTAAAAAGGAGGCCAGTCATAAGTACTGAAGAGCCCAAAGAAATATGTAATCCGGAATCAAATTCCAGAGAAAAACTTTTATTTATCAAAAAATAAAAATATATCAATAAGCCTAAAGCAGCATAGAAAGGGGCTTTCCCAAAGGTAAAACGGAGCCTAAATAAGCCTAGTATAATGAATCCTATAAATATGGATTCTATAATAATTAGTAATATAATCACTTTATTGTAAATTTAGAACTATAAATAGTATGCAAAATTGAATTTAGCTGATCCGTATTGAGATAATAAGTGAGCTTCGGATGTTAAATTTATTATTAGGGTAAAGATAATGAAAATTAGTATTGTCCATTGAGGTTTTTTTAATTTAAGGAAAATAAGCTAATAGTATTAATTGGTAAGATATAAATTGTTGTTGTTGAGGCATTTTAACAACTTAGGTATTCAATAGAGAAGTTTAGCTTATAAGGTAAATAAGTCGGTTCTCCTAAAAACAAATTCCTCTAATGCCTCCCTTTAGGGTCGGGGTAGCATTTGAGGAATTTATTTTGTTCTTAGGCAAACTCTGCTTATTATTCTCTTTTGAGGTTCGTAGTATAAACTAAAGGTTTAGTTCTTGCCTGCTCCCCCTCATCGGGTTCTTTATTTTCTGAAAAAGGAGTATTAAGCTGCCGACTTACATTCAGAGTATTAACTTATGCTTAATTTACCCTCAAGCCGGGAGGGCTCTTCCTTTTTGTCTTGAAACAAAAAGGAAGCAAAAAGTTCAAGGCTTGATAAGGATTAAAGTCTTCCACTTGCTTAAGCCTAAGACGAGCGGGTGATTTAATCGGTATCCACCGATTAACTTCCCGCTCTTTCTAAGACTTAAGCTTCGCTCCAAACTTCATTCCTTATAATGCCATTCCTATAATGTTAATTTTTACTTTTATTTGCAACAATAGCAGATATGATAAGTTTTACAAAATTTAATCTACGAAAATCTTTATTAAACTTCAAAGAATAAAGCTACCTCCCCCGCTGGTGCGCGAAATCGAAGATTCGACGCAGTCAATCCCTTCGCGTTCCAATATCCCTCACTACCTTTCCTCTAGCTCCGGCTTGATTTATATTAAAACTTCTTATGTTCTCTATTACTTTACCGACAATTATCACTGAATACGCGCATCCCAATCGCGATAAAAATTCTGTAAGAAATCTTCCATAAAAGCATGTCGTCGTTCTCCTTCTTTCCTTCCTGTATCCGTATTCAATCTATCTTTCAATCCCAGGAGTTTTTCATAAAAGTGATTTAAGGTTGGTGCCGTACTTGTTTTGTAGGCAGCAAAAGAAGTGTGGCAAACCGGCTTAATCAGCGGGTCATAAATAGGACGACCTTTTGAGCCTCCATAAGCAAAAGCTCTTGCCACACCTATGGCACCCATGGCATCAAGACGATCGGCATCTTGTACTATTTCTCCTTCTTTAGTACTCATAATTGTAGCAACACCCAAGCCCTTAAAACTTATTTCTTCTACTATTTGTACTATCTTTTGCTTGCTCTGCTCATCAATATCATATTGATTAAGGTATTCCGCCGCTCGTTGCGGCCCTACAGTTTCATCACCACCATGAAATTTATGATCGGCAATATCATGCAATAAAGCGCCCATTTCTACAATAAACATATCCACATCCCCTTCTTCATCAGCAATGGACTTTGATAAGTTCCATACTCTTCGTATATGATACCAATCATGTCCTGTAGCCTCTCCTGCAAAGTTCTCTTTCAAATACTTTTCAGTAGCTAGAATAATTTCTTTATCTTGATTATTTTTCATAATTTATAGTCTATTTTATATTACTCCTATTATCTTACCCGAACAATGATCGCATACAGCTCCAGTTACGGAAGCCAAGATATTATTTTCATTTTCCATTCGTAGCACTCCCATAAAAGCAAATATTAGTGCTTCTTTAAAATCAATAATCTCCCTAGAAGGAATTATCAACTCCATTTTCAATTTATCTTTGATACATTGCATCAAAAAATCATTATGAGCTCCTCCACCGGTAAAAAGAACATTCTCTTTCGCCTTGCCAATATCAGAAACTATATGCGCACTAATATGCTCAACCCAAGTACGCATTTTATCTTCAGTGGCAATCTTACTTTTTGTCATAAGAGGCTTAATGGTCTTTTCGTAATCCTCACGGCCCAATGATTTGGGATAAGGATAAGAATAATAGGCCAGTTGTTCCAATTCTGCCATTAACTGATGATTTATTTTTCCACTTGCTGCCAATGCGCCATTATTATCATAAGCATAGCCTTTTTCCATGGATAGGACATTGAGTACAATATTACAGAAGCCTATATCCCAAGCCTTTAGTTCTCCATCTATAGTTCTACTAATATTAGCCACACCGCCTAAGTTAACACAAGCTGAGTAGTTGGAAAACAGTAATTTATCACCAATGGGAACAAGAGGAGCCCCTTGCCCACCAAAAGCCAGATCCTGCGTCCGGAAATCGTAAATAACAGGGGTCTTCGTATGGGCATATATGGCAGCACCTTCACCAATTTGCAAGGTATAGCCTTGTATTGGATTATGGAAAACAGTATGCCCGTGTGAGGAAATAATAGCTGGTTTTAAATGCTGTTCTTCAATAAAAGAAGCACATAATTCTCCTAAATAATGCCCATACTCCATACTTAAGTTTGTTAAGGCTTCCCCGCTAATAAAGGGAGCCCCTCGAAGTTTCGCTTGCCAGCTGCTACCATATTCTACTGTCGTCGATTCTACAATATCAAATTTCCATTTCCCTTGTGTTTTTTCGAAAATGCAATAAGCCATATCTACTCCATCCAAAGAAGTTCCTGACATTATTCCTAATACATTATAATATAAACTCACAGGATACACTTATAAACTATCTAAAACATTTTCCAGCGCAATTCCCCGAGAGCCTTTAATGAGAATAAGGGCTGAATCAATGGGATTTTCCTGAATCCATTCTGCGGCCTCCTTACTGGTCTCAAACGCGCTTATTCCACTTTTTGCAGCCAAGCGAGAAAATATTGGGCCGACCAGCAAAATAGCTTCGGCAGTAAACTGCTGTAATTGCTTAATAACAGCCTGATGCTCCATATCACTATCGGTACCAAGTTCTAACATATCACCCAAAATAAGCCATTTATTTTTTCCTTCCAATTGATTAAAACTATCAATGGCTACTTTCATACTACTGGGATTAGCATTATAGGCATCTAATATGATATCGTTATGATCTGTTTTTATCCATTGCGAACGTTTATTTTCCGGATTATACTCGCGCAATGCTTCACCTATTAGCGAAGCCTCCACCTGAAAATAATTACCAATAGCAATAGCTGCCGCAATATTATCCACATTATATGCCCCTACCAGCTTAGTACTAATATGCTGCCCCATCCAATCAACACTGGCAAAAGGACCATCAGAAACAGCTTTTACTTTTACATCAGCGTTAACATTCCGACCATAGGTATAGCGTTCTAAGTTAGTCGATAACTGCATAAGCAATGCATTATCTGCATTTACGAAAACACAACCTGCCGATTGTTCCACAGAAGTATATAATTCTGTTTTTGTCTTTATCACTCCCTCAATATTTCCAAAACCTTCTAAATGTGCCTTTCCAATAGAAGTAATAATGCCATAAGTAGGCTCAGCCATTTTACATAATTCAGCTATCTCTCCAGGATGATTAGCTCCCATCTCAATAATGGCAATTTCGGTATTAACGGGAATAGAAAGCAGCGTAAGAGGTACGCCTATATGATTATTAAAATTTCCTTTGGTAGCATGTGTTTTAAAATATTTAGACAATACTGCGTTAACAAGTTCTTTGGTGGTAGTTTTACCATTGGTACCGGTTATTCCAATAAAAGGAATATTAAATTGACGACGATGAAAAGCAGCTAACATTTGCATGCTCTCCAAAACATTTGATACCACTATTGTTCGTTTGTCAATATAGTATTCTTCCTCATCTATAATGGCATATAAAGCCCCGTTATCCAAGGCTTTTTGTGCAAATACGTTAGCGTTAAAATTTTCACCTTTTAAACAAAAAAACATTTCCCCGTATTGCACCTTTCGGGTATCAATACATATTCCGGAGCAAGAAATGAAAAGCTTATGTAATTGGGCAATACTAATCTCAGCCATAAATTTCAATTTTATACTATGTGATTATCAATAATTCTGCGTAAAAATAATGTTTAAAGACATATATAGTATAAAATAAGAATTGATTTACTTAACAATTCTATGTTAGTAGATTTACCCGTAAATAGGTATAAGAAACAGGAAATCAAAGAAGATTAGACTTTTTGTTGTGCCAAAATAATATTATGTTTGTAGCTTTAAAATTAACTTACACAAAATACACTATTATGTTTAAAAAAGAAGTATATATAGATCGCAGGAAGCGTTTACGTGCTTCAATGCAAGAAGGGATTATATTAATATTAGGGAACAGCGAAGCTCCCATGAACTATCCTGATAATACTTATCATTTTCGTCAAGATTCAACATTTCTATATTTCTTTGGTCTTAACCACCCAAATTATGCAGCCGTTATCGATATTGACGAGGGAAAAGATATTCTTTTTGGTAACGATGTAGATATTGATGATATAATTTGGATGGGCCCACAACCCTCACTTGCTGAGCAAGCTAAGGAGGTAGGTGTAGAATTAAGCAATAACTTTAATGCTCTTTTTGACTATGTAAAAAAGGCAATGGCTCAAGGCAGGAAAGTTCATTTCACCCCACCATATAGGGGTGCTACAATGCTACTGCTGGAAGATCTTACCGGAATTAAAGCCCAAACTACCAAAGCCAAGGCCTCTGTCGAGCTCATAAAAGCAATAATAGCTTTACGAAACATTAAAGACAAATATGAGATTGCCCATCTTGATGAAATTATGGCTGTTGGTTACGAAATGCACACCACAGCGATGCGTTTGGCCACAGAGGGAGCTCACGAACAATTTATCACCGGCTCAGTAGAAGCAGTGGCCTATAAACATGGTGGCCATTTGTCTTTTCCTGTAATCCTTTCAAAAAGAGGAGAGACTTTACACAATCATTATCACAACAACACACTGCATAATGGCGATTTACTTCTAGTTGATTGTGGCTTTGACTCCCCAATGGGCTATGCCACTGACAATACGCGTACTTTCCCTGTTGGAGGTCAGTTTTCTCAAAAGCAAAAAGATGTTTACGAAATAGTTTTAGCTGCTAATAATGCGGTGAAAGACGCCGTGAAACCAGGCATAATGTACAAAGACGTTCACTTGTTAGCTGCCCGTACTATTGCTGAAGGCATGAAGAATTTGGGACTAATGAAAGGAGACATTAAAGCTGCAGTAGCTTCGGGAGCACATGCTTTATTTATGCCTCATGGCTTGGGCCACATGATGGGACTCGACGTACACGATATGGAAGGCTATGGCGAAGATTATGTTGGCTATGGCGACGAAATAAAAAGAAGTACTCAGTTTGGAACTGCCTACTTACGTCTTGCACGTGAACTTAAACCCGGTTTTGTTATCACCAATGAACCCGGCATCTATTTTATCCCTGCGCTCATGGATAAATGGAAAGCAGATGGAATAAATGCTGACTTTATTAATTTCGATAAGGTTAACGAATACCGTGATTTTGGAGGTATTAGACTCGAAGATGATATTCTTATCACCCAAAATGGTGGCCGGATAATGGGAGACAAACGTATCCCTATCACTGCTGACGAACTTAGTAAAATTGTAGGAACAGGATTGTAATCTATTTTCGATATTTTCCTACAGTATTCTTGAAAGAGGCTGTCTCAAAAGTAAATTGAGACAGCCTCTTTTTTGCTGTCCATCTTTATCGCTTTCCCTATCTACCGAATAGGCAGGATTTAAGAACGAGAAAATATATATTGTTGGCAATTAATTCAAAAGGAAGGTACAATACTACTTAAATCTCTCTTAGTCTTTAATAATATGGATTCAAGTTTATATTAAATATCTATATCGGGCAATAGTGAATTATTTTCATAAAAAAAGGCCTAAATAATTTATTTAGGCCTTTTGATTATATTATCCTGCTATCTTCAGATGGTTTATTACTATCTTATTAAACCAATTGCAGATTTCAGAATCAATTGTTATTACTAATAAACAATCATTTTTTTAGTAATAGTATTATTATCAGCAGTAAAAGTATAGTAATAAATTCCGGCTGGAAGTTCAGCAGCATTAATTTGAATGCTATGGTTTCCTGCAGATTGCAAACCTTGGCTTAAATTCATCACTTGAGCACCGGCAACATTATAAATGGCAACATTAACATTTGCTGCTTTATTAAGGTTGTAATCAATAGCAGTAGTACCGCTAAATGGATTTGGACGATTTTGAGATACACTTAACAAATTATTCTCAGAAGCATCAATACCAACATGTACAGTTAATTTAAAATCAACAATATGATTTTCGAAACTATAAGGTTGAGTAAAGGCCCACTCAGGAATAAAGAATCCATACCATGAACTACTAGGGTTAAAAACAGAAGCATCAGTTTCTATTTGAGATGAATTATAATCACCTGGAGAATAAGTGGGGTAAGTATTATCACCTTGCTCCTCGTATGAAGCCATGGTAAAATAGTTATGTGAATTCAAAGTATCGGAATAAGAATAAGAATAGCCAGGCTTAAAACGATAAGAAACGGCTACAACCTCACCTGCAGCAACATTAATTGGAGAAGGAGCTCCAACAACGATATAATTCCAACCTTGTGCAGTGGTATCAACAGCAGTAGCTGCAGTTAATGGATACTTAACAACAATTTTAGAAGCTGCTTTTAAAGAACCGTCAGGATTACATAACATTGCTCTAAAACGAACTGTATCAGACAAGTAGCTTGCTGACATGCCAGTAAAATAGTAAGTAGGCAAATCAGTATGATTACCAGCTAAGAAAGCAACAATCAAAGTGTCAACAATATTAGGATCGGCATCATTTCTGGTATAAGAGCAGAAAATACCTACTGAATCGATGGCATAATTATCAGCTGCACCAATATTTAGTTCGGTGCTTGACTGAAACCAAGCTGATTTAGGATCTAAGACAACTCCGGCAGCATGTATCCAAGGTGAACCATAGGTAGAACCAAATTTAGCCACAATATTTGTATCAGGAAAAAGATAAGTTAATGCCAAAGAACTAGCGTTACCCAAAGCAGTATTCATCGTAGTGGCATAGTTATACCAACGTGATTGATCAGTTTTAGTATTTGATTTAATACTTTTTAACGACTGTTTAGCAGCCATCTGCTGTGCGCTATTCACCGGAATTTGTTTCATTCCGTTCGCGTTAATTTGAGTACTTGATTGAGCAGAAGCCCAAACGAAAGTAACCATTAAAAGTAAAGTTAAGTAAATTTTGTTCATAGTTTTAATTGTTTAATGTTAAATGATTTAATGTTATTATGTTCCTTTATATAAACTGTGTGCAAATATAGATAAAAACTGAGAGAAAGACAATAGTGTTTCCAATAGGTTGCACGATTGTCTTTCTCCATAAAATTAATTATTACAGATAGTTCTCGATAGGTTCACAAGAGCAAGTCAAATGCCTATCCCCGTAGCCATCATCTATTTTTGAAACTTTAGGCCAATATTTATCTGCTTTCACATGAAATGAAGGGAAAGCAGCCACCTCACGGCTATACGGTCTATCCCAATTTTCAACAGCCAGTACACTCATGGTATGTGGTGCTTGATTTACCACATTAGCAAGTCGAGGAGCCTTCCCTTCTTCCACTTCTCTTATCTCTTCACGAATACTATTCATGGCTTCAATAAAACGATTAATTTCATAAAGAGGCTCACTCTCTGTGGGCTCAACCATTAAAGTACCATGAACGGGAAAAGCTACTGTTGGCGCATGAAAGCCATAATCCATCAGGCGTTTTGCAATATCAATAACCGGTATTCCGGCTGATTTATCAAATTCGTTACAATCGAGAATAAGTTCATGAGCTACACGATTATTTTTGCCTGTATAAAGTATTTTATACTCTTTTTCCAGACTCGATTTCATATAATTAGCATTCAAAATAGCCATTTTAGTAGCCTCTTTCAATCCTTCTTTACCCATCATTTTGATATATCCATAAGAGATAGGTAATACCAAAGCGCTACCAAAAGGAGCTGCAGAAACAGCAGTCATCGCTTTTTCGCCCCCTGTTTTCACCATAACATGGCCCGGCAAAAATGGACTTAAATGCTTTGCCGTTCCTATTGGACCAACACCGGGTCCACCACCACCATGAGGAATAGCAAAAGTTTTATGCAGATTAAGGTGGCAAACATCAGCCCCAATAAAACCAGGATTTGTCAATCCTACCTGAGCATTCATATTAGCACCATCCATATACACTTGTCCACCATGGGCATGAATTAAGTCAACGATCTCTCGTATTGCTTCTTCAAAAACCCCATGAGTAGAAGGATAGGTAATCATTAAAGCCCCTAAGTTAGCAGAATTCTCCTCCACTTTAGTCCGTAAATCATCTAAATCTACTTCACCTTGGTTGGTAGATTTAACGACTATTACTTTCATCCCGGCCATAACCGAAGAAGCAGGGTTAGTACCATGAGCTGAACTAGGAATTAAACATATATTCCGATTCCCTTCTCCTCTGCTTCGGTGATAATTCATAATTACACTTAAGCCTGTATATTCCCCGGCGGCACCGGAGTTTGGCTGTAATGAGATGGCATCAAAACCGGTAATAATGGCTAAATCTTTCTTTAAGTCTTCGATTAACTCCATAAAACCTTCGGCTTGATCCAAAGGAGCAAAGGGATGAATATTTCCAAATTCGGGCCACGAAATGGGAATCATCTCGGTGGCAGCATTGAGTTTCATGGTACATGAGCCCAAGGGAATCATTGCCCTATTTAAAGATAAGTCTTTAATTTCCAATCGTTTAATATATCTCATCATTTCCGTTTCGGAATGATACGTATTAAAAACACTCTGTTGTAAAAATTCACCTTGTCGCTGAAATTTTGATTCGAGGCTATTGCTATTCTCAGGATAGGCCTTTACCCCCGAAAAAGTTTTATTAGCTGCCTGAGCAAAAACACTCAATAAGTCATTTATATCAGCCAAGGATTTCGTTTCATCAATACTTATACCAATATGGTTATCATCAATATAACGAATATTAATTTCTTTCTTTAATGCTAATTTTCGAAGTGTGTCAAGTTTTACATTCTCTGCCAATTGAATTAATAAAGTATCATAAAAGTTATTATTGAGCTGCTTATAACCCAATAGAACAAGTTGATTGGCAACAAAATTGGCCATATCGTGTATGTCGTGAGCAATATTTTTCAAGCCTTTGGGACCGTGATAAACAACATACATCCCCGCCATTGTTGCCAACAAAGCCTGTGCTGTACAAATATTGGAAGTAGCCTTTTCGCGCTTAATATGCTGTTCGCGTGTTTGCAATGCCATTCTCAAGGCTCTATGTCCTTCTTTATCAACAGAAATACCAATAATACGACCCGGGATGCTCCGTTTATACTTTTCGGTAGTGGCAAAAAAAGCAGCATGCGGTCCACCAAAACCCATGGGAACGCCAAAACGTTGACTACTGCCAAAGGCTACATCAGCACCCCACTGTGCCGGTGGAGTTAACATGGTAAGACTCATCAAATCAGTAGCTACGCTGACCACGGCACCTACTTCATGAGCCTTTACAGCAACTTGACTATAATCTTCAATATTCCCATATTCATTGGGATACTGCAATAAATAACCAAATACTTTATCGGTATATTCAAAATCCTTATAATCCACTATCCTTAAATCAATACCCAAAGGGTAAGCTCTTGTTTTAAGCACATCTATGGTCTGTGGAAACACATTATTGTCAACGTAATATATGTTTACATTCTCTTTCACCTGCTTTCGTGAACGAGCATGAAATGATAATAGCATGGCTTCGGCTCCGGCAGTGGCTTCATCCAATAGAGAAGAATTTGCCAAGTTAAAGCCGGTAAGTTCCATCACCACGGTTTGAAAATTCAGTAAAGCCTCAAGTCGGCCTTGCGATATCTCTGCCTGATAGGGAGTGTATGAAGTGTACCAACCGGGATTCTCCAATATATTTCGTTGAATTACTGCCGGCATAATGGTGTCGTAATATCCTAACCCAATATACGATTTGAAAATTTTATTTTTTGCGGCAATTGCTTTTATCTTTTTACTAAAAGCATATTCCGAAATACCCTCATCTAAATCGAGTTCATTCTCTAAACGAATGGAAGCAGGGATAGTTTCGTCAATTAAACTTTCCATAGATTGAGTTCCTATAACTTCTAACATTTGCGCAAGTTGCTCAGGTCTTATTCCATTGTGCCGACTGGTAAAATTATTTTTTATCATAATAATAACATTTAACTAATTATATGTAATATGGTGGTATATTGCTAGTTACAAACCAACTAACTTTTACTTATTCAATGCATCAAAGATATAAAATATATTAAGTATTTGGCTTTGAATAACTATAAAAATACAGGCTTTAATATGATATTTTCCAAAAATATTTGAGTAAACAATTTGAAGATTATCTAAACATTAGGGTTAATTATCCATAATATAAACCCAAAGGGAGATTAGGTAAAAAGAATCCCTCTTTGGGTAGCAATTCATTAATTTCTTTCGATGATTAGCAGACTCTTAACTATTAAATTTATTAACAACGCTTTTAATTATCTTAGACTGAGCCATTTTAATCAATTCACTAACCCTATTGGCTTCCATATTCCTAATTATCGAAATATCATCCCTGCTAAAACCATGCAGCGAAGCCAATTCTATAGTTATTTGTTCTTCCTCTTTAAGCTGAAATAAACTATCATCGACATACTTATTAATTTCACTTTCAGACAATTCATTATTAAGTTTTTCCACTAACTTATTTTCTTCCTCATCATCGATAAGGGTTCTATCGAGTTCAAATTCATTAATCCGGTAAGAAGGGTCATCAAAATCTTCCATCATGCGCAAATCGCCATCAGCCCCAACAGAATAGTTTTCTTCCATTTCGGCATTTTCTGCCTGTTCAATAGCTTCAACATCGTCAAAATTGTTCTTTATAAATGATTCCCTTTCAATGGCTTCATCTATTAGGATATCCGCTTCTTTAAACAACCAAATTACAAATTCATGGGAATCATTAAAATTATTAAAATGATTATAGGCTTTAAGATATAATGCATCTAAAAAGTCATTCACATTATATTTTCTCTTGGGCAGTCGTCCATTAAGCACCAATGCTTTTAACCTTCTGGAAAAATATCTTTTAATTTCCATCACGACAGGAAGGAGCATATCTTCAAATAATTTCTTTTCCCCATTTCCCCTAGCCTCTTTCATTAACAACCAATTTTGTTTGGCAATATCATTAATACTTTTCATAGCTTTATCGTTTTAATATGCATTAAATAATAAATTTCCACACCCTTTTACCTGAGCTCAAAATTAAGGATAAACCAACTCATATTTATTCGTTAATTTGTTAAAATAATAAAAAATAAGGTTCGCAAAATAAAGAAAGAAAAGTCTAATATGGGCATTTTCAAATACTCCCTCGTATTACATCATATTTTCGTACCTTTGTGCTTTGAAATCGTATCCTTAATACCATACTGTATTGGGGAGAATTATATATATATTTAATATAAAACCAATGAATTCTGATCAAGAAGCTTTTCAATCAAGGGGATGCTGTCATGTACCCACTACTTATCAGAAGGACGAACATACAAATCAACATAGCTGCTGTAAACTTGATGCTTACGACTGGCTTGCTGATATAAACTTTGTAGAAGATAAGCGCTATTTCGATATTGTGGAAGTACGCTTTAAAAATAATCGAAAAGATTTTTTTCGTTCTCCTGAGGGTGAAATATATCGCCGTGGTGACATAGTAGCTGTGGAATCAAGTCCCGGACATGATATAGGCATAGTAAGTTTAAGTGGTGAAATTGTTCGCCTACAGATGAAGAAGAAACATGCCGATCCAAAAAACCCCTATATAAAGAAGGTGTACCGGAAGGCGAGAACTTCGGACATAGAAAAATGGACACAAGCCGCCGCATTAGAAATCCCATCAATGATACAAACCAGACGCATTGTTAACGAGCTGGGCCTTGAAATGAAAATCAATGATGTTGAATTTCAAGGAGATAAAACCAAGGCTATATTTTATTATACCGCTGATGGACGCGTTGATTTTCGAGAGTTAATTAAACTATTGGCCGAGAAATTCAGTGTTCGTATTGAGATGAAACAAATTGGCGTACGTCAAGAGTCGAGTCGATTGGGAGGGATAGGTTCGTGTGGACGCGAGCTATGCTGTAGCAGTTGGCTCACCGATTTTAAGTCGGTATCTACCACAACAGCGCGAACACAGCAACTCTCGATGAACCCACAGAAACTTGCAGGTCAATGTGGCAAATTAAAATGCTGCCTTAATTTTGAACACGATAATTATAAAGAGGAACTGAGGAAATTTCCCTCAACACAAAAACGTTTACGAACAAAGTCAGGAGAAGCATTTTTCCAAAAGATGGACATCTTAAGTGGTATGATGTGGTATTCTTATGTGGACAACCCCTCTCTTTTTATACCCGTAAAACGTGAAGATGTAATTAAGATACAACAACTTAATGAGAAAGGTGAGCTACCTGAAGTATTGGATGAATATACCGAAATTGTTACTGAGGAAATAAAGTTTGACAATGTAATTGGTCAGGACGATTTAACTCGTTTTGACAAGAAAGAGAAAACTTATGGCAAACGCAATTCCAATAACAGATCCGGTAGAAATAAAAATCGCAAGGGCAATAATAGAGGAGAGAAATTAAAAGGCAATTATAATAAGCCTCGAAAAGCTAATGCTAGTGCTGAAAACAAAAACAAGAATACAAATTCTGAAACAAAAAGTACTGCGAAAAGCAGAACGAATAAAGGCAATAAAAACTTAAACAAACACAATCCTAAACCCAATGGTGACAAGAGGTCTAATACACGGAGGAGAAAACGCCCCGGCGGTAATGGACAGGATAAGGGGGAGAATTCTCAGCTTAAGAAATAATATTCTATAAAGATAATAGCATACCATACTAAGTCTCTCTTGAAATATCAATAGTTCCAAGAGGACTTATTTACGAATTTTTAAAACCAATAAGTACCTAATTTATAGATGAACAGTTTAAATACTACATTAATCAAATATCAATTGGCAGGGCTCGGTTTATTGCTAATGGTGTTATCTAGCTGTGGCAAAGCAAGTTTCTACGATCATAACAATAATGTTAAAGACCCGTGGCCAAGTACTGACACTATGCATTTTAATTTTATGGTTAGCGACACTATTCATCCTTTTAATTTATACATCAACTTACGCAACACCACAGATTATCCTTACTCTAATATATACTTCTTTATGCAAACTCATTTCCCCGATGGGCAGCTTGCTGTTGACACAATAGAGATTTTCCTTGCCGATTTGCAAGGCAATTGGCTCGGCAAAGGCATGGGTAAAAATAAGGATTTACAGGTACTATTTCGCAAAAGAGGTCGTTTCCCTATGAGCGGCAACTATCACATCAGTTTGGAACAAGCAATGCGGCGAAAGGCACTGCCGGGAATTAAATCAGTGGGAATACGAATAGAAAGAACAAAATAATTATGAGCAAACAAGTAACAAAGAAAAAGGAACCTAATAAAAACAAAAGTGTAAATCGTATATTACGCATTGCTTGGATTAGTTTTTTTAGCGGTATTTTTTTACTTATTTTCTTATTTTATGCTATCTCAGCAGGCTGGTTGGGATTTATGCCAAGTTTTGAAGAACTCGAAAATCCCAAAAGCAATCTTGCTTCAGAAATCTATTCCGCAGATCAGGTCTTATTGGGAAAATATTTTATTGAAAATCGCTCCAATGTACATTTTGATGAGCTCTCGCCAAACGTAGTGCAAGCATTGGTAGCCACAGAAGACGCTCGCTTTTATGAACATAGCGGAATAGACCTTCGGGCCCTGCTAAGAGTGGCCAAAGGTGTATTGTTACGACAACATGCAGGAGGAGGATCTACAATCACCCAGCAGCTGGCAAAAAACCTCTTTCCTCGTGGTAAAGTCTCCAAATTAGGTGTTGTATTTCAAAAACTTAAAGAATGGGTTATTGCAACAAAACTGGAATATAACTATACCAAAGACGAAATATTGGCAATGTATTTAAATACGGTAACTTTTGGTAGTAATAGTTATGGGATAAAAACTGCCGCCAAGACCTATTTTGGCAAACTGCCTTCAGCGCTCAATCGTCAAGAAGCAAGTATGCTTATAGGGATGCTTAGAGCACCATCCTATTATAATCCCATTAGAAATCACAAGCGCGCCTTAAAAAGAAGAGAAGTAGTACTTGCCCAACAACTTAAGTATAAATTTATCACTAAAGACGAGTACGATTCTATTCGGGTATTACCTCTTGACATGTCACACTATCGTCGCATTGACCACAAAGATGGATTAGCCGCATATTTTAGAGAATACCTGCGATTATATATGAAAAAATGGTGCAGCACACATACCAAAACCGACGGGAGTAATTACAATCTCTATCGGGATGGATTAAAAATCTATACTACCATAAATTCTAAAATGCAACGCTATGCCGAAGAAGCAGTTAAAGAACATCTTGGTAATGATTTACAACCAGCCTTTTTTAAACATTGGAAAAACAAAAAACGCTATCCCAATGCTCCATTTTACAGAGTAAGTAAAAAAGAACGACAGCGGATTATCAATTCTGCCATAAAACGAAGTCCACGATACTATTGGATGAATGTAAGACATATTCCCCAAGATTCTATATTAAAAACTTTTAACGAGCCAGTACGCATGCGTGTTTTTTCTTGGAAAGGAGACAAAGACACAATAATGACTCCCATGGATAGCATTCTCTACTATAAATATTTCCTTCAAACAGGAGTATTAGCCGTAGAACCCAATACCGGATATATGCGAGCTTATGTGGGTGGTATCGACTATCATTACTTTCAGTATGACCATGTAATGGTAGGAAAAAGGCAGGTAGGTTCTACTTTTAAACCTTTTGTTTATGCCTCTGCAATGCAAGAGTTGGGATATACACCATGCACTAAAGTACCCAATATACCGGTAACATTTACCATGCCCAAAGGGCAGCCCGATTATACTCCTAAAAATGCCGATAAAGATAGAGAAGGGGAAATGGTAACCTTGAGGTGGGCCTTGGCCAATTCTGTAAATTATATCTCAGCATTCTTAATAAAACGAGTTAAACCTGCCAAAGTAATTGAATTGGCACGTAAAATGGGTGTAACCTCTCCCATTGATCCGGTGCCGGCAATCTGTTTGGGAACACCTAGTTTATCGGTTTACGAAATGACAGGAGCAACAGATACTTATGCCAACAAAGGAATTTATCAGAAACCTATATTTCTAACACGTATAGAAGACAAGAATGGCAATACCATTGAGACCTTCAAAAGCAAAGCCACCGACGCTTTGGACGCAAGAACAGCCTATCTAATGTTGAGTTTGATGAAAGGGGTTGTTACCTCAGGTACCGGAATTAGGCTTAAATACAAATACAAATTTAAAAATCCTATTGCAGGAAAAACAGGAACAACAGACAACAATTCCGATGGTTGGTTTATGGGATTAACCCCTGATTTAGTAACAGGAATATGGGTTGGAGCTGAAGATAGATCTGTACACTTTAGAAGTACACATCTGGGCCAAGGAGCAAATATGGCTCTCCCTATATGGGCCCTGTTTATGAAAAAAGTATATGCAGATTCTACCTTGAATATATCGCAAGGTGATTTTGAAATGCCTGCTTCACTAAAAGGGGTAGATCTTGATTGTGAGAAAGCAGACTCCAAGGATTCAACAAATAACTCAACCAATGAAGTTTTTGGCTATTAAATATACTATTCTAAACGATTATTAACAATATCAATTATGAAAACCCTTTTATACAGCTCAAAGAATCTCCTTATTATGATGGATGATGACAAAAAAGAGGTTAAAGAACTTGCTTATATGCTTTTTGACTTAGGTCCCAAAATGATTGCTGAAATTGAAGATGCTATTTCTAATAATGAATTAGTTGAGGCCGGAGATATCGCACATAAACTAAAAAGTACTCTCCGCCTTTGGCAAATGAACTCATTGGTACCCTTAGCTGTCTTTATCGAAACACACGGGCGACTTCAAGATGAAACTACAGAACTCGAAAAACAATTTCACCAGTTGAAAGAAGGTCTTGAAATGGCCATCGCTGAAATGAAAAAAGAATTTGAGTAAAGTACTTTTGTTTTACAATATGGAATTACTATTTCTAATTAATTATATAATTTTAAGGTTTTGGTAAAAGGTATAATTTAGTTTTGTAAATTTGCCTATTCGATTTAATATTTTATTAGAAATAATATAACAGTATCAGTATGAAGAAGTTTATAGTAAATATAGTTTTAGCATTAATAGTAATATTTTTAGCTTATAAAGTTTATGAGAGTATTATGGAGCCCGTCAAGTACAGAAAAGATACCATAGCCCGTGAAAAAATAATCATAAATAAACTTGACGAAATAAAAACACTTCAGATAGAGTTTAGAAAACTTAATGGAAGATACACTTCCAGTTTTGATACTTTAATCAATTTTTACGAAGATGGTCGCATGCCATTAGTGTTGAAAAATGGTGTTGTTCCCGATACTTTGACCGAGGAAAAAGCTTTACAAATGGGTATCATTACTCGTGATACTACTTATATTCCCATTAAGGACACCCTTCTTAAAAACGTAGAAAACTTGAATATAAAGAACTTAGCTATAGTACCTTTTACCAAAGGAAAAGTAAAATTTGAAATGCAAGCCTCTGCAGTTACTAGAGCTAATTTTAAGGTTCCTGTTTTTGAGGTGAAATGTTATAAAAAAGATTATTTAGCAGGAATAAAAGAGCAAGATTTACTCCAAAATGATTTGAAGATAATGAAGGAAGATGATAAGTTTCCCGGATTAATTTTAGGATCATTAACAGAGCCTTCTACTGATGGCAACTGGTAATCTATTCTGCCTTGAATCCTATACAGCAAATATCTGAAAATTCTTTCGAAACCAGCAATAATGGTAAATATATACTGTCCATCAATGTACACATTGGTGGGCTTTCTTTTATTATCACCTCTGATAATACCATTGTAAAAGCGCAAGCTTACGAATGGCAAAAACAAAACTGGGAGTATTCGCTAAAACAAATAAAAACGCTAATAAGTCAGGAGGACTATTTATTACTGAACTACTCAAAAACACTACTGTTTTTTAACGATAAGCGAAGCACCCTATTACCCTCTGATTTTTTTCAAGAGAATCAAGTACAAGCAGTGCTGGAAATGTATTTGGGGGAAAATGATTTTATAGGTAAATCGCAGAAGCTTGTTAATACTGATGCTCATTTATTGTATGCTATACCCAAGTCAATGGTGAAGTATTTACAAACTACTTTTAAAAATTTACAATTATACCATCAAACGGCCATAGCCATAGAAATAGCCTTGAAAAACGCCACCGACAAAGCCGAAATTTCCCTACGTATCGACAACTCTTATTTTGAAGTAATCGGCATTATCAATAAAAAACTTGTGGCACATAACTATTTTGATTTTAGTACTGTTGACGAGTTTATGTTTCTATTGCTAAGTTTTGTTAAGCATAACAAATTTGATATCGAGCACTTAAACCTCAATCTAAGTGGTCAGCTATTGATGTCATCACCCATAGGCCTACAATTGCAACGATTTTTTCCTTCAATAGTAAACCAATCAATAAACAAGGGGGAAGAAGCAGCCTTTGTTGAATTGCTAAAACACAGTGATTTTGCGAATAATTAGCGGCACATTAAAATCAAGAAGGATTAATCCTCCCAAAAATTTGCCGGTAAGGCCAACTACTGATATGGCAAAGGAGGCCCTATTCAATATTATTCACAACCAATACGATTTAAGTAATAAAGATATTCTCGATTTATTTGCCGGCACCGGTAGTTTATCGTATGAATTCTATTCGCGCGGATGCAAAAGCATTTCCGCTGTTGATCAAAACAGCAAGTGCATTAAGTTTATCCGCGAAACAAAAGAAAAACTTCAGATGGAAAGTTTAGAAATAATTCAGGCCAATTGCTTCAACTTCCTTGAGAGAACAATAAGAAAGTACGATATTATTTTTGCTGATCCTCCTTATGCAATGCCTGATTTTGAAAAGATTGTAAGCCTCGTTTTCGATAGGGAACTTTTAAACGAAAATGGCATATTGATTATCGAACATTCCAAACATACTTCATTAACTAAATTTCCACAATATATAAATACGCGAAATTATGGCAGTGTGCACTTTAGCTTCTTCGAAAATATAAATTGAATGCGTTTTTGATAATCAAAATGGCCTAACTTCCGAATAGCATTTAAATTATTTACTCGATAAGCCATTTCTGCTCACTATCCCAATTAGCTCTAATATCAATGGTTTGAGGAACAAAATAAGTCCGTTCCGGTTGGATATGTTTGTCGAGATTTCCGGTATCCCATTTTCCATTATTATTACTATCACGAATGGCTTTCAGTTGGTATTTTCCATCGGTAAGGTATGGATAATAAATGCTTTGCGATGAATCAATAATATCTTGAAATAAAACAGCTCCTTTTTCATTAAGCAGTTGAATAATCATTGGATTCTTATTATCATAATTAACTTCCACTTTAAGGCTTCCGTATTGTCGCATCTCAGAGGTAATAAAAGTCTTCTCCAAGCTATCATTGCTGGCGTTGTAAATATCAAAAAAGCTGCTATCGCGAATTAATAATTTATACTTATGTCTCTCCTCATAATTTGAAAATAGTTGTATTTGTTCTTTATTGAGGGTATCGTCCATTATCGCTGTAAACTTTTGGGGAATCCAGAGTGTATCTTTAGCTTTATAAAGCTCCAATCTATTCAATTTATATGCTTTTAAGGGTACTTTAAAATTAATTTTTATAGTGCCAAAAAAAGGAAACAAGGAACCTATATTGGTACGATAAGCAATTTTTGGAATGGGAGCAACTTTGGATTTAGCAGCCAGTGGTTTATTTTTTCTTTTTCCAAACCAATTATTGGAAGTATAGACTTTTCTCTTTTTCTTTACCATAACCCATTGCAATGTATCGAGCGCTTGATCGCCATCAAATAGGGCAACATGGATGGTATCTTGCTTAACTCCTTTTAAAAACACAGTAATACTGTCTCTTTGAAGTCCATAAACCTCTTGATGCCAATTCTTATCCTTTTTAAAATCTAAGGCCTCAAGGGTAAAATTATTTACGGGACGATTGAAAGTCAGCAGTATCCGATGGGGAGGAAAAACTTTGTCTTTTAATAGTTTGGTAGTTTTAGGAATGGGTGTAAATACAAATAAATTAATGTCTTGTGAAATAATAGCATCTGTATCAGGGATAGAGTCTATGGTATCATTTGTATATATTTCGGGATAATAAGGCACTACCAACGAATCAACAAAAGCAATCTGTTCTTTAGGCTGATCATAAATATAATTTCGATTTTCATCTTTCAAGGCGAAGATTTGATATTTTCCGGCAGCTAGATTATTCAAATAGTAACGCCCATCTTTTTCCACTTTACACAAATAATAAGGCCTCTGTTTATAAATAGCACTATCCACATTGGCATGATACAGCATCACTAATAAATCTTTATAATTGCTATGATCAAAAGCATTTATCGCAACACCTTGCAACGAGAGCGAATCAACTACACTCCCTGTGGAAAAAACATAAGAGAAATTATGAACTGCTAATTGCTCTCTAAAACTCCTAACCGCATCGCCAAAGAAAATAGTATACGTTGTATTCGTTCGTAGTGAGTCAGGGAGCTCTATAATTAGTTTCTTTCCCAATACCGACACTTGGGGATCCTTATTCATTGGAGGTGAAACAACTAATTGCTGGGGTAATTTATCAAGAACAATATACTCATCAAAATGAATAACAATTTTATTTTGCTGTAGATTCATACTTCCGTCAGCAGGCTGATAAAGCAATGGAACAGGAGGGGTGGTATCTCTCGGCCCACCATTGGGATTTACCATGGTAGCACAGGAAGCCAATAGCAGACTCAGCACAAAAACTATATGGTGTAATTGAATTTTTAACATCGAAGACAAAATTACAGAATTTATACGCATAAAAATACATTTGTTTTCACCCTTATATGGCTATAAATAGTAGTAAAAGTATTAAGTTTATAAAGGTTTCTATTGAATCCCAATGATAAAGCAAATATATTTACCTTTGCCCTATATTCTCAGCAATAATAGTATTAGGGAAAACAAATTATTAGCAATTACAAAAAGAAAACCCATGAAATTATTAATGATTTATTGCAATACATTTAGTTATAATCCAGCGATAAAGAATCTGGAAGAAGTAGAAGAAATCAATGAAGGAGCTACTTTTGAGAAAGCGCAAGTGGCATTTATACAGGTAGAAGAATCGGACGAAATATCAGGAAGGGAAAAAAGTATCGAAAAGAAACTCCTTAATTTCACCAAATGGATTGCCCGTAAAAATGAAACGAAAAAAATAGTATTACATTCTTTTGCTCATTTAAGTGAAAGCAAGGCGTCGGCAGAATTCACAAAATCGCTTTTCGATAGAGTAGAAATACGATTGCGAAATGTAGGTTATGATGTAGCTCAAACACCTTTCGGATACTTCTTAGATTTACAAGTTGATGCGCCGGGAATATCTCTTGCTCGAGTTTTTAAAAATTTTGAATAAACAATGCGGATATTATTACAAAGAGTACAACAGGCTGAAGTTATCATTAACAAAAAAGTCAGCAGAAATATTGGCGTAGGCCTAGTGCTATTTTTAGGCATTGAATCTACCGACACCAAAGACGATGCCCAATGGCTAGCGGCAAAGGTTGCCAAATTACGTATTTTTGACGATCAGAAAGGGATTATGAATAACAGTCTTGTGAATATTAAAGGGCAAGCGCTGGTCATTAGTCAATTTACACTTTTTGCTAAAACAAAAAAAGGAAATAGACCTTCGTATATTCATGCCGCTCCTCCTGAATATTCCAAGCCGCTGTATTTGCAATTCATTGAATATCTCTCCCATGAGATAAATAGCACCATAATAACAGGCGAGTTTGGTGCCTATATGGAAATCAGCTTAGTAAATGATGGGCCGGTGAGTATATGGATAGACACAAAGAACAAAGAATAAATGGAACTTAACCAAAGAGAGAAAATAATAAATCTTATTGTTACTTTAATTCAATATATAGGCTTTGCCGTATTTTTATATTGGTCGCCATGGAAAGCCAAAGGAATATTTTGGCAAGGAGTAGAATTGCTGGGAATTGCGTTGGCAGTTTGGGCCATTGCAGTAATGCAACAAGGGAAAATAAATATAGCACCACAGCCCCGAAGTCAAGCGATATTAATAAAAGCAGGACCTTATGCCCTAATAAGGCATCCAATGTACACTTCTATAATTATTGCTATTACTCCTTTAATAATTAGCTATTGGGACCCCTATCGCTTTGCTTTTTTACTCTTTCTATATATCAATCTAATTGTAAAACTTCTTTTTGAAGAAAGTTTATTACTAAAATTCTTTCCTGAATATAAAAACTATATGAAAAAGACATGGCGTATTATCCCCTATCTATTTTAAACTAAACTATTATAAACTCATTATAAATACTAATAAAACAGAATTACATAGAACAATGTAAACGGGAATAGACTGATAAGTAGGGTACTAGTTAAAATATTCTTCTTCCGTATTTTTTGCATCGTCAATTATGCTTTGAGAATAATTATACAACTCCAATATTTTAATGGCATTTCGTGTTTTCAATTTTCCTCTTTTTAGTTTATGGTCAAAGAATAATGCATTATCCTTAATAAGCTCTGAAATAATTCAAAATTATCATTCTTCAATAATTCCGTTAATTCCGCGATTGTATCGCCCACGCTGCTGCGCGATTGTATCGCGTTGCATACTATATTTAACTCACTACAACAACATCTTCCAATAGTCCTTTTTCCCCACTATAATCTCTTGCACTACTATAAACATAATCCTCTAGATTATAAACTAAACCTTCTTCTACAGGATTATTATGGATGTAGTTTATTTTCTGATTTATAACTTTATTACTCCATAACTCTATTGGTTTATTATCATGTCGCCAAAATTGATACGTTGTTACATTTGAAGATTTATCTGCAGCTCTCTTAAAATGTTCTAATAGAAATTCCTTTCTACTTTCTCTGTCATTATCAGAAATAGCTTTTACAATAGCCTTGCTAGTAAATTTCTTAAAATCACCTAGAATTGATTCAGGATTTTTGCCATTTATGCTTCTAAAAATTAAATGAATATGGTTAGTCATAATACACCAGGCATAAATTTCCATTCCTTTATTCGCTTGACAAAAACTTAAGCTTTCAAGAATTATATTTTTATACTCATTACGTATAAAAACATCTAACCAATCTACTACTGCAAAACTTACAAAATAAGCTCCTTCAGGATTATTAAATTTGTAATTTCTACTCATATTGCAAATATATGATAATATGTAAATGGTTTATAAGCTTATATTGAGGTTATTATTTTATATGTGGGTTACCGCCAATTAAAGCGAACGCAGTAGAAACAGGAAAATAATTGATAAAAAAATATTTTTTGGTACTAAATAAGAAAGTATATTTGTGGAATGGAAAATAAAGCTAGACAATATAAACGATCAACAGTTAGAAGACTGGATACATTATCTGGCAATCAATGTGCAAGTCCTAATTGCACACGAAAACTTATAGCGAGAGACGGTGAAACTATTGTTAGTAAAATTTGTCATATTGAAGCAGCTAGTCCAGACGGACCAAGGTATAATGAAAATATGACAGATGAGGAAAGAAGGCATTATAATAATTTAGTTTTACTATGTGACGAATGTCATCGTATTATTGACAACAAGGAAAACGAAAGCAATTATTCTGTTGAATTGCTTAAAAGCTGGAAAAAAAATCACGAAAATCTTGTTCAACAGAGCTTATTCATAAAAAAACCGCTTCTATTGAATCAAGCTATTAATGCTATTTCAGACATAGATTTTGATGAAGATGATGGAGGTTTTGATGAACAAACAAGATCTTTTAATATTTCTGAAAAAATCGAGCACAATTCAGTTAAAAGAAATAAACTTTTAATTGAAGAATACAGTAAATATTATGGGAAAATCAACTCGTTATATAGTGAATTAGAAAAACAAGGGTCATTTAAAAAGGAAAAATTATTAAGAAATATCGAATTACTTTATGTCAAAATAAAAGGCAAATATATAAAAGGGCAAGAAAACGAATTAGAAATTATCCAATTGAATGCAGATAATATAATCGAAGATATTGAGAACAGATTATTAGAAATTATCGATAACAAAATCTCCAATAATGAAGATATTTCTTTTGCTTTACCGGTAATAATGGTAGATGCTTTTATGAGATGTAAAATATTAGAAGAACCAATAAAATGATAATAGGAAAAGACACAAATCCACAAAAGCAGATTTACTATTTAAGTGCTTTAATCATTGAAGAATTAAATGAATCGAAGACTGTTGCTGTAGACTTTTTTGACATATATCATAAGATTAAAGCAAAAGAAGACATTTCAATAAATTTATATTCATTATCACTTGATTGGTTGTTTCTTTTAGGAGCAATTAAACAAAATAAAAATAAGCTGGAAAAATGTTTCTAAAAAGATTAGACATACAGAATAATGATTCTATAATACGAAGTATCAATTTTCACAAAGGGATTAATTTAATCATTGATGAAACACAAACATCTGACAAAAAAGAGTCTGGGAATAATGTTGGAAAAACAACAGTATTAAGATTAATTGATTTTTGTTTAGGAGGGAAAGGTGAAAATATATACAAAGACCCTGAATTTAAAGATAAAGGAAGCAACTCTCAAATTAAAAGTTTTTTAAAAAATAACAATATAATTATTACACTAGTATTAAAAGAAGATTTGGATATTGAAGCTTCCCCTGAAATAGTAATACGGAGGAACTTTTTATCACGTAGCGATAAAATACAAGAGATAGATGGAGATAAATATAATAA
>WGCS01000123.1 GCA_015493685.1 Bacteroidales bacterium | reverse complement strand
GAACTATTATTTTGAATATTTAAGTCACTTTTTTATGCAAATAAAAAAATATATATTTATTTTTATATTCTTAGTAAGTCTATTGGGACTTTCTGCCCAATCGCCTTCAAGACTTATTCCCATTCAAACATTCACGAGTAAGGATTTTAACTCACAACCTAAAAATCGGGCTTTTGGAGAAGATAGTTTTGGGCATATTTATGTGGGAAACAAAGAAGGATTATTGGTATATAATGGGAAATGGGAAAAATATCCAATAGAGAATACCAATGATGTTTATTCCATTGCTGTCACCAAAGAGAATAAAATTTTTGTTGGAGGGGACGGTGAATTTGGCTTCTTTTCTGTCGATGGATCAAAAAAAGGAAAGCTCATATACCATCCTATATACAAACTACTCGACTCCATACAACAAAAGAATATAAGAATAATATGGCATCTATTTGAACGTGATAATCATATCTATTTTTTCTCAAAAAACAAATTATATATCTACGATTATCATACAATAAAAATAATTGATTCTCCCTCAAAAATAACTTTTGCCTCATCCCTGCAAGGACATATTTTTGTGGGTATAGAAAAAAAAGGCCTTTATGAAATCAAAGATGACAAATTCATACAAATTGGGAGCAAGAACGATTTTATAGATAAAGATAATGCTCTTGATATTAAGGATATATGCAATTTTCATAACAACGAATATCTTTACATCAACAAACAGAATCAAATTATTCGCTTAAGCATTAAAGGGGCTAGAATTAAGAAAGTACGTTTTTATACTCAACTTGATACTATTTTCAAAAAACAACACATTAACCTCATTGCTAATCTCAACAATACATACTTGGCTATGCGGAGCATAGGAAATGGCATTTTTATTACTGATTTTCAAGGAAAATTTATTAGAAAAATTGATAAAAAAGACGGTATTGCTAACGGTATTATCGAGGAACTATATTTAGACCACAATAATATTTTATGGCTAGCTCAAAATGGAATTAGCAGAGTTAACATTTTCTCCAATTACGAATATCTACCCAAAGATAATATTGGTGTTAAGGGAAGAGTTATTGGTATTGAGCATTTTAATAATAAAACCTATATTGCCACCCTCTATCGTCTATACGCATTAAATGATTTCCATTACAAAAAGAAAAAGACACTCAATGAAGATGAATTAAACCGTATCCGTTTTAGCAAGGCAATACAACAGAATACCTATTCCACACAAAAAGAAGTTTATTCTTTGCTAAAAGCTAAGTTTGGAACAGAACAAAAGCTGCTCTATATTACCAATGATTCTATTTTTTCGATTAATAGCAAAGGAACAATCAAGAATATTTTGGGTATATCGGGGAATGTATTACTTCAAGACCCCATGGATTCCAACAGAATTTGGGTTGGTTTATACCCGAAAGGATTGGGAAGCTTTTATTACGATCGGGGGAA
The DNA here is from genome assembly GCA_015493685.1 of Bacteroidales bacterium. Taxonomy (GTDB): domain Bacteria; phylum Bacteroidota; class Bacteroidia; order Bacteroidales; family UBA1556; genus UBA6267. Next base: position 5,417 of record WGCS01000123.1, on the reverse strand, counting down.
ATGGATTTATGAAGGAGCGATTGACAATACCAATGCTAATATAAGAGCATTACAATTCGATACTGACTTTAATCTTTGGATAGGGGGCATCAAATCACTTTTCCGTTTAAGCAAACCGGTTTTTGTCAATCACAAGATAGTAAAGCCTCAGATTACTCATTTTAATAAGGACTCCGGCATACCAGAGCGGGATGCTATATATCCATTTCTGGTAGGAAAACAAATGGTATTTACCTCTTCTGACGGACTAATGCTTTATTCCAAAAAAGACAAGCATTTTTATTTTACTGACAAATACACCAATTGGTTTAAAAACCATTTTACTTTTAGGGCTATTGTGGATTCTCAAAGCAATATTTGGGCTGTAACTTATCCTTATGACAGAAAATCTATCTTCATTAAGAAACTTATTAAACAGCCCAATGGAAAATATAAACTTCTTACACCTTATGCTAATCCCAGTGCCAACGAAAGTCTAAATCTTTTTCTTATCAACCATTCGTTATGGGCAGGAGGAACACCTAGCGATATAGTGCATATTCCTAATATCAATACTGTTGATACAAGCAATTATAATAGGGTTTATATTACGCAAGTCTTTAGCAATAAAGATACTCTTTTTAATGGCTTTTATTCTAACGAAGACTCCATAATGCTAGCACAACAGACTAGCACAATGGAACCCATTTTGGATTATAAGCAGCACAATCTTACTTTTTTCTTTGCCGGTCTTAGTAGTAAACTTGAAGCAACGCCCAGCTATCGATGGATGCTTAAAGGATATGAAGACAATTGGGGTGATTGGAGTAAAAAAACGGAAGTTCGATTCACCAACTTACACGAGGGAGATTATACCTTTATCGTACAATCGAAAGATTTATATGGAAATATAAGTAAACCTGCCACTTACAGCTTTAGCATCAAACCACCATGGCATCGTACAATATGGGCTTATATAGCATACATTCTTCTATTTGTAGCCTTTGTATGGGGGGCAATAAATGTATCAACACGCAGCCTCAAGAAAATCATAAAAGAGGCTACAGCAGAAATTCAAGCCCAAAAAGATGATATTGAAGAAAAAAATAAAGATATTGTTAGCAGTATTCGCTATGCACAACGCATACAAGAAGCGGTAAGTCCACAAAAAAAACAGATGGATAAACTATTTCCTCAGCATTTTGTTCTATGGAAGCCAAGAGATATTGTTAGTGGAGATTTTTACTGGATGATACAGAAGGAAAATAAAGTTATTATTGCCGCAGCAGATTGTACCGGACATGGAGTCCCCGGAGCCTTTATGAGTATTATGGGAATTTCGTTTCTCAACGAGATTGCTAACAGTAAAGATGTTATTACAGCAGCAGAAATATTAAACCGATTACGGAATAATGTAATTACTTCGCTTAACCAAGAAGGGGCAGAAACAGATACCAAAGACGGAATGGATATCTCACTATGTATTTACGATTTTGACAATATGATGATGCAATTTGCCGGAGCCTACAATCCATTATATATGATTCGCGAGGACGAACTATCTGTAATCAAGGCTGATAGAATGCCCATTGGCGTCCATGACAGATCAAATCAGCAATTTACAAATATGGAGTTTAGCATTCACAAGGGAGATATATTCTATATTCTTAGTGATGGATATATTGATCAGTTTGGAGGTCCTAAAGGTAAAAAATTCATGACAAAACGTTTTAAAGAACTCCTACTGGAAATATATATGAAGCCCATGGCTGAGCAAAAAGAAATACTTTGGAATACTATTTTAGATTGGCGTGGTGATATTGAGCAAATTGATGATATTATTATCATTGGAATAAAAGTAGAATAAGCAACCAATGAAAATATTATTACACCATTCGATACTTGCAGAATTACAATACAGCCCGCTTGCAAACAATAGCAATTTCTGGGTATTCTATTGGCTACTCTTATTAAGTAGCCTAATCATCGCAGCAAAACTATTTTCACCAAAGCGATTCAGTCAAAGCCTGTTGGGATTAATAAGCTCTTCAAGTTACAAAGCTCTGACCTCTGAAGGAATTATTAATAATATCATCAATATTCTACTGGCCATACAATATGTGTTTGCTTTTGGCTTATTGCTAACAACCCTAAGTCAACATTATTATCCTCAAGCTAAATTTAGCTCCAACGGATTTGGAGCCACCCTTACTTTTAGTTCACTAATTATTATATTTATTATTCTAAAAATAGGGTTCATTCTTATTACCCAATGGATCTATCAAGCAAAAAAAATAGCCTTTAAATACCTTAACTATTTAATGCTCTCCTACGACATAATGGGACTGGTAATTTTCTTTGGACTATGGCTACTTCTTTATGTAAATTTTAACTTGGGATTTATCTCTATTTTAACCTTAATGGTTATTTTGTTTATTGTCAGACTATTGAAAATTACCATCATAGCAGAGTCTAAAAATAACTTTAGTTTGTTTAGTTTTATTGTATACCTTTGCACGGTTGAAATTTTACCTCTCCTAATAGTACAAAAGCTATACTTATATTGGGTTACGGGAGGTTAAATTTTTTACATTGTATTAGGTTTTTCCTTTGGATATTCCTATATATAACTAAATTGAATATGAATATTAATAGAATTTTTGTGTAGATGAAGGTAAAAAATATTCTTGTTTCTCAACCACCACCAGCTGATTTAAAAAAATCACCTTATACGAGACTCGCTGAAAAGTACAAACTCAACATTGACTATTTTAAATTCATTAAAGTTGAAGGTATTCCTTCTGTTGAATTTCGACATGCTAGAGTTAATATTACTGATTTTACTGCAGTAATTTTTACCAGCCGGCAAGCTGTAGATCATTTTTTTCGTATCGCCAAAGATGTTAGGGCTAACATATCCGAAGATATGAAATATTTCTGTATGTCAGAATCAACAGCATACTATTTACAGAATTACATTCAATATCGCAAGCGAAAGATATTTCATGGGAAACAAACTTTCAATGATTTGATGGATGTTATCAAAAAGCACAAGGAGGATAAATTTTTATTCCCTTGCTCTGAAATCCACAAACAAGATATTCCAAATTCACTAACAAAAGAGGGTATTGCCTTTGAAAAGGCCGTTATTTATCGAACATTAGCTTGCGACCTAAGTAAAGTCGATATTAAAAATTACGATATGCTTGTATTTTTTAGTCCTTCAGGAATAAAATCTCTTTTCAATAACTTTCCTGACTTTGAACAAAACAATCAAGTTATTGCTACTTTTGGTAAAACTACTGCCAAAGCAGCAATTAATGCCGGTTTAAAGCTTCATATTACCGCACCTTCAAAAACAGCGCCTTCCATGTCAATGGCTATAGAACAATATGTAAAAGAAGCCAACAAGAGAAAACGTTAAAACAACTATCAACAACAAAAAAGAGGCTGCCTAAAAAGACAGTCTCTTTTTTGTTATACGATATTGCTCTATTGTAAAAAACGACACCAATCGCTCTTATCAAGGCAATTGCAACAATAGTCTTCGCCAAAGCATTTGTATACGATTAAGAATAGTTACATTCTGCATCTTGTATAAGGCAAGATAATTACGCGCCTCGGCTTTGGCGCCCTGCTTACGATAATAGTGCTCCGCTCGCATTAAAATTCTCTTTTGCAAAGCATTATCGTCAACCTGCCATAGCTTACTAAAGTGCAGCCCTTTATTTAATTCTAATGCTCTCTTTTTCTTCTTAGCATGCAGATTTATTTGGGTTAAATAAGCCCATTGCCGAAGTCTATAGGAAGGAACATACCCCAACGAATTATAAAAACTAAGATAACGCATTAAGATAACATCTGTCTCTGAATCGAATAAGTTAATACTCGATTCAATCAATAAATTAAGCTTATCAGAGAAAGCTTTGAAATTCTTAGCCTTATTGGCCTCCTTAAATATTTTTACAGCTCTTGCTTTAGGAATGTCCAAACGATAGCAAGCTTCTACAAAATTGGAAATGCTTTCTCTCTGTAGAGAATCATTGGGAAACAAACAATGCTGACGTAATAAACTAAATGCCCACAAGCCATTTTTTTTATTAAGCTGATACGATTTTGCCAGCTCAGCATAGAAATGACCGTTGGGATAAGATTCATCCTCATTATAAATAATGCTATCCGAAACTAATTCTGCATTATGATAGTCATCAGCAATAAGTTTGGCATCATTCTGTACATTAATCAACTGCAAATATTTCCACTCTATTAATGCAGGCGACTGGGCAAAACTGCTTTGCTGAACCATAAAGCCCAATAGCAATAATAACCCGTATTTTTTTACAAATTCTATTTTCATAATTACTTCTATTTTACTGTTTTAGAAACTTATACTTACCGAAGCTGCCGGGTAAACATTAGGAAATACAGAATTATAACTATAGGCTTGCTGTACTTTGAGTTTTAAACCATACTTATACCTTATCAGATTTTGCTTTTTCTTAAGAACATACTCTCCGTGAATCCAGTCGTACATATAGGAAGAAAAGATTATAGCTAATGAAGTAACTAAATAAATATTACTCTTTTTAATGTATAAATTATTATTAACCTTAACATAGTCTTGCTCCGTTTTTGGCGTATTCAACTGATACCATTTCTTTTGAACCTCAGTAGTAGTCTTATAATAAGCTGTTGCCAGTCCAATATAACCAACCATTCGAGCACCCATTAACCAATAACCGGCATTCATCTGCTGTGCTTTGAAGTGTACATAACCCGGTACAGCCATAGCATAGAGCATATCTTTTAATCGCAAATTCCGTGACAATAATTGCAACTCATTATTGCTCATTCCCATGGGAATATTAGGAGTCTTGATATTGTCATCTTTATTTTTTCGGTAAATATCAATATCTTGAGCATAAACATTGAAACCAAAGAATAAAACCAATACTAATAAGGAAAAATTTTTCATAAGAATAAGATTATTTTGCGCTATAACAATCAACAGAAACCGTGTCAATGATAAAAGTATTCAATATAACACAGAAGAGCATAAGGCAAATGTACAAAAATACAAAAGAATTCCCACAAAGAATGCAGCATAAATGGAAGAAAAGTTTACTTTTGCACTTTTATCGCCCCCATAGTTCAAGGGATAGAACAAGAGTTTCCTAAACTCTAGATACAAGTTCGAGTCTTGTTGGGGGTACAAGAAGAAGTCACTTTTTTGTGACTTTTTTTTGTGCCCATACAAGAGGAGAAGTTTATGCCGATATATTGTTTGTAGGTTTTTCTTTTCAGAAAAATCATCAAAACAAATCATCGGTAAGTCTTGTTGGGGATACAAGAAGAAGTCACTTTTTTATGACTTTTTTTTGTGCCCATACAAGAGGAGAAGTTTACGCGCGAATCCTTTCGCGTGGCATATATAAATA
>WGCS01000122.1 GCA_015493685.1 Bacteroidales bacterium | reverse complement strand
TTCTAATTTTTAGCAATTCTTACCAGTGTCATGTCAAGTTTATTATGGCGTTTAAGTCGCAGTAATTTTTGTGGAGGGTAAGGCATAAATTTTTTAGCATAGCTAGCTTGTACTGAGCCTGTCGAAGTAAGCTATGGTTAAAAATTTTAACGCAGACATCTGCAAAAAGGACAAGACTTGCTGCGCCAATAATAGGCCTGACGTGGCACTTACGGCGGCTTTTTTGCCTGCTTTTTCAGCTGTTGAAAAAAGTATGAAAGAAAAAATTATAACAACTCTAAATATCAGTCGAAAGCCTAATACCACTTTTTGCTAAAAGGGGGAACTCAAAGGGAGATTAGGTAGAAATCCCTCTTTGGGTTCTCCCTTTAAAAAAAAGAAGATAGGGTTATTTTAAAGATGTTTTATACCACTTTAAGGATAAAACAAAAACTTATGTTGCGCCATATATTTTAGCATCTTTGCAGAACTAAAATTTTAACCTTTGATAAGTACAACTAAACATATTGAAAGCTGTGTACTGGTAGGCATTTCAACCGCACAGCAGAAGCAAAATAAGCTTGAGGAATACCTCGATGAGCTGGAATTTCTTGTTCAAACAGCGGGTGGAGTCGTAAAAAAACGTTTCACTCAAAGACTAAATATGCCCGATAGCAAGACTTACGTTGGCCGTGGAAAGCTAAGTGAAATAGCAGAATACGTTAGGGCGGCAGAAATTGATATTGTAGTTTTTGATGATGAACTAAGCCCGTCGCAATTGCGCAACCTTGAAGCCGAACTTCAGTGCATGATATTGGACAGAACTAATCTAATATTAGATATTTTTGCCAAAAGAGCACAAACTTCACATGCCAAAACCCAGGTAGAACTAGCCCAATACCAATATCTTTTGCCCAGGCTTACCCGAATGTGGACACACCTAAAACGGCAAAAAGGAGGCATGGGCATGAGAGGTCCCGGAGAAACTGAAATAGAAACCGACAGAAGAATTATCCGTGATAGGATATCCTTATTAAAAAAACGCCTTCTCGCCATTGACAAACAAATGGCCACGCAGAGAAAAAACAGAGGTAAATTACTTCGTATTGCCTTGGTAGGATATACCAATGTGGGGAAATCTACTATTATGAATATGCTCAGCAAATCGGAGGTCTTTGCCGAAAACAAACTCTTTGCCACCCTCGATACCACTGTAAGAAAGACGGTTATTCACAACCTCCCCTTTTTATTGGCCGATACAGTAGGATTTATCCGTAAGCTACCTACCGGCTTGATAGAATCTTTTAAATCTACTTTAGACGAGGTGCGTGAAGCCGATGTATTAATTCATGTGGTTGATATTTCTCATCCCGAATTTGAAGACCATATTAGGGTAGTAAACGAAACCCTTGCTGAAATTGATAGCAATGACAAACCTATGATAATGGTTTTTAACAAAATTGACGCCTATAGTTTTGTGGAAAAAGAGGAGGACGATCTTACTCCCAAGGAAACAGAAAATATTAGCCTCGATGAACTTATGAATACCTGGATGGCCAAGGAAAACAATCCCTGTATCTTTATTTCTGCCAAGCAAAAAAAGAACCTTCAGGAATTTAGAGAACTTATTTATTCCGAAGTGAAAGAAGCTCATGCCAAGCGCTTCCCCTATAATAACTTTCTATATTAAGGAACAACAATTATTGCTCTTTCAACAATGATTAATATACTAGAAACACCCCGAGATGCAATGCAAGGAATACCTAATTTTATTCCTACAGAGCAAAAGGTACGTTACTTAAATTCATTGCTTAACGTTGGTTTCGACCAACTTGATTTTGGTAGTTTTGTTTCCCCACGAGCAATTCCCCAGTTAAGCGATTCGGCACAAGTTATTGATCAACTGGACACTACAAATTCGAGTACCGAAATTATCGCTACCATAGGCAACTATAGAGGAGCACAGCGGGCGCTGCAACATTCAAAAGTGGATACCATAGCTTTTCCCTTTTCAATCTCCGAAAGTTTCCTTAGAAGGAATATAAATTCCAATTTCGAGAAAGGATTACAAACTATCGACAATATGCTTGAGCTTTGCCAGCAAAAGGGGAAGCAGCTGCAACTATATATTGCCATGGCCTTTGGCAATCCGTATAACGACCCGTGGAATACCGACATTGTAGCCAAATGGGTGGCTATACTTATCGACAGAGGCATCGACAGAATGGTTTTTGCCGATACTACAGGTGATGGTTCCGCCACCGATATTGCCGATACTTATGCCCTTATTAATAGCGAGTTCCCCAAACTGAAGCCGGGAGCTCATCTTCATACTCTTCCCCACAATTGGAAAGCCAAACTAAGTGCTGCTTACGAAAACTCATGCCGTAGTTTCGACACCGTCCTTGGAGGTTATGGAGGCTGTCCCATGAGCGGCAAAGCTCTTATGGGGAATCTTAATACCTTAAATCTTCTGGAGTTTATAAAAGAGAAAAACGAAAGTCATACTTTAAATATTGAGGCTCTTTATAAAGCACAGACGATTGCAAGCTTTATATTTGCTAATACTCCCAAATCAACTACCCCATGAACTGTTTTTCAAGGCTAATTTATTTTGTCAATTATGCTAATTTTGTCTTATGAAAATTGCTGATTTCTCTAAACTCTTTGCCAAAGGTCAACAAACTATTGACTTCTATAATCATATAGCCAACAAACAGAAATTTTCTTGCTTGAAAGGCCTCATTGGCTCACAAATATCGCTATTGGCCTACAATATGCATCAGCATAATGCAGGAATCTCACTATTTATCTTACCCGATAAAGAAAGTGCTGCCTATTTTCTTAACGACATGGAGCAACTTTTGGGGGAATCATCAAAAAAATTATCTCAAAAGAAAGCCCTTTTCTTCCCCACAGCCTACAAAAAAGCTTACGACCTCCAACATATCGACAATAATAATTTACTCTACCGTACCGAAGTGATAAAACGTATTGGTGGCGGCAGCAAAAATCTTTTTATCGTAAGTTTTCCCGAAGCCCTCAGCGAAAAAATTATCTCCAAAAGTTATCTCAGTAAAAATACATTACGACTCAATGCCGGTGAAGAAATCAATATGGATTTCCTTATTGAACTCCTGCAAGAATATCACTTCGAGCAGGTAGATTTCGTTGTGGAACCAGGCCAATTTGCATATCGTGGCGGGCTGGTAGATATTTTCTCTTTTTCCAACGATTATCCTTACCGGGTAGAATTTTTTGGCGATGAAGTAGAAAGCATTCGCAGCTTCGACCCAACGAATCAACGCTCTTTGGAACAATTACAAAAAATTAATATCATCCCCAATGTACAAGATCGGAATATTGTGGAGAAGAGAACCGATTTACTTAACTTTTTACCTCCCAACTGCCGCATCTGGACCAAAGAAATACCATTAATTGTAGATATTCTAGATCAAGAATACAATAAAGCTGTTTCCGTTTTTAATACTCTTAATGACGAAGTAAATCACCTTAAACCCAACGAACTTTTTGCCACTTCCAATGATTTTATTAATGCTTTTCACAAACACCTAAGCATAGAAGTTACCTCAAATCAATGCTATCATAAAGAAGCTGTCAACTACCATTTCAAGAGCAAGCCTCAGCCTCCATTTCATAAAAAGTTTGACCTGCTGGTGGAAAACCTAATGCAAAATAGTGCTCAGGGAATTACCAATTATATTCTTGCTGATCAGGAAAATCAAATACAGCGTATCAAAGCAATATTTGAAGATATGCAAGAAAATAAAGAGCAACCTTTGGCAATACAATGGGAGCCGGTATTAGCGAGTTTAGAAAAGGGTTTTGTTGATATTGATAACGCTATAGCTTGCTATACCGACCACCAGATTTTTGAGCGTTATCATCGCTTCCACCTTAAAGAGCGCTTTAGCAATAAAGAGGCTATAACGCTAAAGGAAATTTACAACTTGCAGCCCGGTGATTTTGTAACCCATGTTGACCATGGCATTGCCCGTTTCGGTGGTCTGGAAAAAATCAACAACAACGGCAAAGAGCAAGAAGCTATACGTTTACATTTCCAGAATAATGACCTAATCTATGTCAGTATTCACGCCCTTCATCGTGTGTCGAAATATGTAAGTAAAGATGGTACCGAACCCAAATTGAGTAAACTAGGCTCCAGGGCATGGGCCAACTTAAAAGCAAAAACAAAATCGAAGGTAAAAGATATCGCCAAAGATTTGATATCTCTTTACGCAAAGCGCAAAGCGACCAAAGGCTATGCTTTCGATCCCGATAGTTTTATGCAAACAGAACTGGAAGCTTCTTTTATCTATGAAGACACCCCCGACCAAACCAAAGCAACCATAGATTTCAAAAAAGATATGGAAAGTGCTATTCCCATGGATCGACTCGTATGCGGTGATGTAGGCTTTGGAAAAACAGAAATAGCCATTAGGGCGGCTTTCAAAGCAGTGGCCGACAACAAACAAGTGGTCGTATTGGTGCCCACAACAATTTTAGCCTTACAACATTATAACACTTTTAGAAAACGCCTCGACGGATTTCCCGTAAAAGTAGATTATATCAACCGCTTTAGGAATAAAACACAACAAGCCGAAACCCTTAAGAAACTCCAACAAGGAGAGATAGATATATTGATAGGCACTCACCGCATAGTGAGTAAAGATGTTAAGTTCAAAGACTTAGGATTATTGATAATTGATGAAGAACAAAAATTTGGAGTAAGCATCAAAGAGAAACTTAAAAACCTGAAAATAAATATCGACACTCTCACGCTAACAGCAACACCCATACCACGAACACTCCAATTTTCGCTTATGGGAGCACGCGATATGAGCATTATAACCACTCCTCCACCCAACCGCTTTCCGGTACAAACAGAACTTCATCCCATCAATGAAGAGGTAATAAAAAAAGCCATCCAATACGAGATTGCCCGCCGCGGCCAAGTCTATATTATTAATAATCGTATAAAAAATATTTACGAAATAGCATTGCTTATCACTAAGCTCGTTCCCCAAGCTCGCGTTAGAGTTGGCCATGGGCAAATGGAAGGTCCTCTGCTTGAAAAAACCATGCTCGACTTTGTTGCCGGCGACTTTGATGTACTTGTGGCTACAACCATTGTGGAATCAGGACTCGATATTCCCAATGCCAATACCATGATAATATACGACGCACAGAATTTTGGCCTCAGCGACCTTCATCAACTGCGAGGAAGGATAGGCCGATCCAATAAAAAAGCTTTCTGCTATCTTTTGGCACCACCCCTTTCAGTCCTTACCCCCGAAGCCCGCAAACGACTTCAGGCCATAGAAGAATTTTCGGATCTTGGAGCCGGTTTTAATATTGCCCTACGCGATTTAGATATCCGTGGCGCCGGCAATATCCTCGGTGCCGAACAAAGTGGCTTTATCTCTGAAATAGGCTTCGAGATGTTCCATCAGATTATGGACGAAGCGATCCAAGAACTTAAAGAAACCGATTTTAAGGATGTTTTTAAAGAAGAGCTGGAGAAAAAAGCCAAGATATTTGTTAAGAGCACACGCTTTGAGTCCGATTTGGAAATTCTTATCCCCGCTGACTATATTGAGCAAAGTGCCGAGAGACTTGTTTTTTATAAAAAATTAGACTCCTGTAAAACCGAAGAAGACCTCCAGCCCTTTTTACAAGAAATGCAAGACCGCTTTGGAAAAATTCCCGATGAAATCAATGGGCTAATTGACAGCCTTAAAATCCGTTGGATAGCTCAAGAAATGGGAATAGAGAAAGTCGTTATCAAAAACAAGAAAATGATTGCATGGCTCGTTTATCAACAAGATTCGGAGTTTTATTCCAGTCCAATATTTGCCAAAATCATCAATTACCTCCAAGCATATCCCGGTATAGCCAAGTTAAAAGAGAACAACAATAAACTTAGCCTTGTCTTCAATCATATCGATACAGTACAACAAGCCCTCGATCGAATACAACGTATTAGCAACTGGGCTAAAAACCAACAAACTACCATCACTTAATACTATTTCTCATTTAAAGCAACCATTACAAATAACAAATAGCCGAAATTTTATTCTATCGGCAAACCTATTATTCTTACTTTTGTCTTCTGATTATGATAAAGAAAAATTACCGACATATCAAATTAAGTATAAGCCTTGTTGTTCTGACAGGAGTACTGCTATTTTCCTCCTGTCGCAAAAACAGAAGTATGCAAGCCACCATTACCGTTAAGCTAATGGCCGACACCATGATTGTAGTCCCTAATATACGTGTTGAATTGAGCCAACAAAGTGTTAAAATAGTGGGTTATACCGATAATAACGGACAATTTTCACATACTTTTGACCAGCCTGTTCAGCTGAATATCAAAGCATACAACGATACACTCTCGGGCATTGGCGTTATCAATATTGGCACCTATGGCGAAGATTACTATAAATCAGTCTTCGTATATTAGATTTAATCCCTCAAATTAACTTTCACCGTATTTTATTTTTTTTGGGCGGCAGCCGGGCTGTCCACTATAGCTTATGTGGCTACCAGCCACATAAGGCTGCCGTTACCATCCCTGCCGCAGAAGACAAGCCCTACAGTCGAAGTATAGTATATCAATACTATCATTTCTGATACAAGAAAACCGGTGTGCAATTAGAGAGCGATAAAACATATCCTTGAAAGAGATTGCAACCATATAATAACAAATGCTCGTAGATTTGTAGATACACAAAATAGAATTATTCACGCTTATGATAGTGTTTCAGGCGTTGTAATTTGGGGTATAATAATTAATCATTTACCAAAATTAAAAGAAGAAATCACCATACTAATGAATAAATAAAAGCCCATTACAAAACTCTTATTTCTCAACAAAATGCAATAATTCTTCGTAAAGCATCTGCGTTGGTAAGCCCATTACATTATAGAAACTACCTTCTATTTTCTCTATTCCAATATAGCCAATCCACTCTTGAATACCATAAGCTCCCGCTTTGTCCATAGGTGAGTATTTGTCCACATAATAGTCAATATCTTCCTTCACCAATTCCTTGAAATATACCTCCGACTCTGAAGAGAAAGTATGCTGTTTCAGCTTGGAAGTAAGGCAAACACCGGTTATGACTCGGTGTTTTACTCCCGACAGCGACTCCAGTGTTCTAATGGCTTCTGCCTTGGATTTGGGTTTGCCAATTATTTGTCCTTTCAATACAACAATTGTATCCGCCGTAACAACAATGTCGTTGGCTTTAAGCTGTTCTCTATCAAAAGCAGAAGCTTTAAGCTTGCTAAGATAAGCCGGCACTTCAGCATAAGGCATTCCTTTGGGATACTCCTCTTTAGTATTCTTTACTTTTATTTCAAAGCTTAAATCTAAACCATCCATCAGCATTTGACGCCGGGGTGAACGTGATGCCAATATTAGATTGTAGGATAATAGTTCTTTTAGTCTCGATTTCATTTCTATCGGTTGAGCATTAGTAAATAATTTAGACTTTTGATTTTGGCTTCGACCATAATCTTAGCAAAAAGAAAATGAGTACCGACCAAAAGAAAATATAGGATAATATTGATTTCCACCAATTCACACTCGCTTTCTTCTCCTGTAAAGGATTGTCTCCTTGATATCTAAAAACAGGATTCAGATATATTTTTTCATCTCTCCCAAAATCTACTTCTGTCCTAATATAAGTATCCGAAGGCTTAAAAACATAAGCCGCTTGTGATGTATTATTGATGGTTTTTTTAATTGTACCATTCTGCCCAATAAAATCAATCTTTTTGGCCTTTGCACTCACCTTCACTTTAAAAGTATCTCCTCTAAGACGGGCATAAGAAAGCATTGGAAAATGCAAAGTCCTAAGTGCTTTTTTTTGATAATTATCATTATCGGGGGTATATGGAGTGAACCCATAGGTTTTGCCGCTGAGCATAGCCTCAATTATTGCCTTGCTATTTAAAGAAGGAAAATTGATATATGTGGCGACAACGCCCACCAGATATGGATTATTGATATCGTGCGCATCATCGTCGGCCAAAATATACTTTGCATGACCGTTGGACAAAGCCGCATCCCAATGCGAAAGCGAATAACGCTGATGATTTAGCGCTTCGAGCAAATCATAATTCACCAGATATTTTAAGTCATTATGAGAATAACCCTCCAAAGAAAAATCAGGGTGTACAATAGATAATAATTTGGTGCGGGGCCGCAATTGATTGATAATAAATTGTTTTTGTGAAGTAGTTTGATAAAAGGGAAAATCAAGCCAGAATACACTCTTTGCTCCAATACTTACCTGATGTGTTTTGCGAAAATTGTACCCGTGTTCATAGATGGGAATATAGGCCGAGTCGCTATTATGATAATTATTAATTTTCATATAGTCGCTAATTCCTATCACCTGGTAATGTAATCTTTTGTACAAATTATAAATACTATCGGTAGGGTTGTTACTACCATCAGTATATCCTCCCCAAGCTAAAGATTGTATCTGAAAGTTTCCTTTACGCCATTGAGAGCTATCGGTATTCTGATATGGATTCCAGATTTTATTTCCACGGAAAGGCTTTGGCTCAGGAAAATTATATATAGGACTGATTAGGAAAGGAAGAAACAGAAGCAGCAGTAAAATGCTTATTAAAATTTTGAAACCTAATTTCATTAGTAAATTGATTTTTGTAACAATAAAAAATACTACGATGCGAAATTAGACTAAAATCAGTTTGCTACTATCGATTTTTTTGCTTGCTACAGATTGACGGGATTAACGATTGGAGATTAACGATTTGGAGATTGATTAGCTGATTGGTTAAATCTGAAATCTAATAGTCTGAAATCTGAATTCGTTAATTACAACTATTTTAATGCCAATATCAATAATAGAAAATATCGTGCTATATTAATACTTAAGCTATATTTATTGTTTATCAATATATATTTATTGTTTTTTAATAATTATTATTTATCTTTGCAGTACAATTATTAATACCATTATCATGGAAACAAAAAAAACACTACTAAGCATTCGGATTATTTATTGGGTAACTGGAATATCATTATGGATAGCCATTATGCTTTCGTTACTACTAATAGTAAGTAATACTCTTTTATTTTCGGGCATTGTTAAAGGGAATGACATATATAGTAAAAATATACATATCAAAGTTTCAAATACCGGCCATGTACATCCTGACAACCTGAACTTAAAGTTAAGATGGGTGAATACAACAAATTATTCAAACCTTATAAATTTCAACAATTTTTTTGCAAAAAAAGCAGCCCCTTTTCTACTTATATATTTTTTAATTTTTACGTACTTACTATGGATATTTAATAAATTTATTCACAATGTTAAAGAAGGAAATACTTTTACAGTTCAAAATATTTTTCTATTAAAAAGAATCTCCTATGTATTGGTAGGCTATTGGTGTGTTGTCTTTGTTTCAGTACAATTTGCCAATTATTATTTTACAAATCACCTTGAAACATATAAAATCTTTCTATCGACTGAACATTTGTTATGGGATGCGTTATTTATATGGATTATTGCACACATATTTATAAGCGGATTAAAATTACAACAGGAAAAAGATTTAACAATATAAAGATATGGCTATCATTATAAATTTAGATGTCATGCTCGCCAAGCGAAAAATGAGTTTGACGGAACTTTCAGAAAAGGTTGAGATTACACTCTCGAACCTTTCTATCTTGAAAACAGGCAAAGCCAAAGCCATTCGGTTTTCCACACTAAATATACTCTGCAAGGTACTGGAATGTCAGCCCTCTGATCTATTAGAATTCCAGAGTGATGATAGTCTCAATTAAATGAAAGGAAACAAGATGAAAAATACTACAAAAATTCTAGCTTTTATTATCACTTTTTCAATTATGAGTTGTAATTCCCATAATAACAAACACACTACGATTTCACTGCGCCAAGATCTGATAATGAAATATGAACCTGTTTTTAACGATTTAAAAAAAAATCTTGCAGAAGAAAATGGAAAATTATGGGCTCACCAACTCTATGGTCCTATTATGTTCGTTGACAGAAACAGTCGAACTATTATTGCAAACGAACCCGATACTAAAGGAATTCTAACAAAAGAGGGAAATGTCTATATTGGGATTTTACCTAAAGAAATTAACCTATCAAACACTGCCCATAATTGGAATGGAAAAAGATGGACAATGCTAAGGCTACCTTTGCCAAAAGATTATAACGAAAGATTGGATTTGTTGACACACGAACTATTTCATAGAATTCAACCTGAACTTGGCTTCAAGAAAATAAACAATAAGAACGAGAATCATTTAGATGATAAAACAGCTAGAGTCTTTCTTAAACTAGAATTAAATGCACTAAAAAAAGCTTTAATGACTAATAATGATAGCATTAGTCAAATACATATCCGAAATGCCTTATTATTTAGAAACTATAGAGATGCTCTCTTCACAAATGAGAAAAAAGAAGAAAACACCTTGGAAATAAACGAAGGTTTAGCAGAATATACCGGTTCTATTTTAAGCAAAAGAACAGACAAAAAACTTAAAGAACATTACATAAAAGCAATAAATAGCTTTTACAATAATCGAACATTTGTAAGGTCTTTTGCCTATGTTACCATTCCTGTTTATGGGTATTTTATGAATAAGAAAAATCCAAATTGGAATAAGGCCTTAACAAAAAAAACAAACTTAACAGATTTTATAACAACATTTTTTAAAGTAACTATTCCAACTAATTTAAAAGATATAGTAGACAAACTTAAAGCAAACTATGGATATGATAAAATATCAGCTATTGAAAGAGAAAGAGCAAATGAACATAAAAAATTGATAGAGAAATATAAAACAGAATTTCTAAAAAATCCCACATTGACGATTACATTTGAAAAGATGAATATTAGCTTTGACCCAAGAAACATAATGCCTTTTGAGAATTTAGGAACAATCTATCCAAGTATTAGAATTACAGATAATTGGGGTATCCTAACTGCTAAAAACGGCGCATTATTAAGCAAAAACTGGGATAAAGTAATGGTTTCAGTACCTACTTCAATTTCAGATACCTTAGTTGAAGGAAATGGTTGGAAAATAGAATTAAATACAGCTTGGAAAATAGTGAAAAGAAAAAATAATTATCTATTAAAAAGAAAATAATAAAGATAAAAAATTCCACCTAAATTTTATTAACCTAAGTTCAATATACGCTCTTTATACTCCGTTTAAGC
>WGCS01000121.1 GCA_015493685.1 Bacteroidales bacterium | reverse complement strand
GTAAAAAATGACTTTACAAACGGAACCATGAATAATTACGATGTTTATACGTATAATAATGGAGATCTTACCAATGAGCAGCACTATGATAATAATGGGGATTTGATGGGAGATGTACAGTTTGGGGGTAACCTTTCTGGAGTGGATATTACCTATAAATTAACACCTGCTGAAAAAATGAAAGCTAAAGGATATAATCATCTTACAGGTCATGAAATTATATATCTTGTAACAAAAGATGAAAATATTTGGGTCCCTACTGGTATTAGCCTTGCGGCCCTAAAGACTAACATGTATGTTGGTGCCGCCATTACATTAACAGCAATAAACATGCATTTAAGAAAAGCAGAATATAAAGCGGGTTTTAATGAAGCTGTTCGTTATTATTTAAATAATAATGAGGAAGATGGTATTTTTTGGAAATCAGAATCTCGGCAAATGGGCCTTCATATATGTACAGAGATAGTACGTTTTTATTCAGCTAAAAGTGGAAAATTAATTGGTACAAGTAGAATTCATCATGCAGATTAAAAAGTTAGTTAAATTTGGAGAATTATTAATGGTTGCAATTGTAATTGTAATATACAGTATTGATCCTCCAATTGTTGAAAAAAGCAAAGTATTTACTTATGAAATGATAGCACTGAACACTTTGCTTTTAATAGCAATAATATCAATTGTTTTTTATAAAAATAAATTATTGAAAAGCCTATTGCTTATTTTTTTTAGTCTCTTAATGTTGGTATTTTATATAACTACAAAATACGATATATTTATATTGTTTTGATGCAAAACAATAGTTTAAATTCCCCCGCTGGTGCGCGATTCCATCGCGTTCCACTTGAATAACAACAATAGATTAACAACAACCAATGACCCAAAAACCAACCCATACCGCCCCACCTCCAAACAGCAAAGCCGCTGCTTATGGGTTTGAGCATGTTGAGAGCATGGCAAGTCAGGGCGTAGCTCTAAGCCACACCGTGACTAAGTTTACGCTCAGCTCCTCATGGATAACCGATGCCAGCGGTAGTGTAAATCAACATTTGCAATACCTCCCCTTTGGCGAGCAGTTCATCGACCAGCGGCAGACTGGGCATGATATTCGGTTTAAGTTTACGGGTAAGGAAAAAGACTCAGAAACCGGCTATACATATTTTGGGGCTAGGTATTATGCTAGTGAGTTGAGTCTTTGGCTGAGTGTGGATCCGTTGAATATATTATATCCAAATCTTTCGCCTTATGCGTATTGTGATAATAACCCTATATACTATGTAGATCCAGATGGAAGAACAATTATTCCGCATGGTAGTGATGAATTTAAGAAGCAATTTGCAAAAGATCTTGAAATGATAAAAAATACTGATAGGGGAGCTGAAATTGTAGCATTTTTACAATCTCCTGCCTTCACTATTAATGTTACAGAATCATACTGGGCAGGTTCTGGTTTTAATCCAAAATCTAAATCTATTCAATATGATAATAACAATATGTTTGATTATGATTATGATGGTGTTGAATATGTGTCTTTTGTTGCATTAGGTCATGAACTTCAACATGCTTATGATTCTTATACCCTTAAAGACTTTGGAAGCTCATCTACTAAGACAAAAGAAACCTCTTCTGTATATTTTGAAAATTATCTTAGGAGTGTATATAAATATGAACTTGCAAGTCGAGGAATTCCTTTTGCTATACGATATACATATTCCAATAGTTTTGGCAAATACTTGTTTGGTATTAACAGGTTAAAACTATTTAATTCAAAAAATAGTGAAAAGTATTTTAATAAAGACTTGGAAAGAATAAATAAAGTTACTGAATACCAAAGTACTAAAACTTTTAATATCGGAGACTTAAATATTATCATGCATAATTCTGGTCATACTTCAAACAAGAAAACATATGACAACAAGAAAAGCGAAAAACATGGTACTGTATTATACCTTTAACATAAAAGAAATAATGAGAAGATTAACACTTACAATATGTAATCAAGAAAAGAAATTAGTGTGTACAAGCTATTATATAATACTGTTACTTATTTATTATTTCTCTCTATTTTATTTTATATCAAGTATTTACTT
>WGCS01000120.1 GCA_015493685.1 Bacteroidales bacterium | reverse complement strand
GTGAACATGTTGAGATTAATTGGACAACAGCTTCTGAAGAAAATAACGATTATTTTGTAGTACAGAAGTCATTGGATAACTTTAATTTTGAGGAGATTGACAGAGTAAAAGGTGCCGGTAATTCTAATGGTATTCGTAAATATAAATCTTATGATTATAATCCTATTGAAGGAGTAACATACTATAGACTTAAGCAGGTAGATTACGATGGCAGATATACTTTCTCGCAGGTTGTAGTTGTTAGAAATAATCCTGATAATGAAGTTACTATATTCCCAAATCCATCCAATGGAGAAATAAATATAGAAACAAAAGATGGAGTGGAAATTTCTATCTATTCCATATCAGGTCAACAGATTGCAAATTATCGCTTTGAGGCGAACACCATTAATACAATTGATTTAACCAACCAACCCAAAGGAATTTACTTTTTAGCTTATATCACTAATGATAAACGAGTAATAAAGAAGCTTATCGTCAGATAATGCATGATTGAGTTAGTTTTTAAAAGCTGTCTACCGCCCGGTAGACGGCTTTTTTACGTAATACAGTCATTCTGTAATGCGGTCATTCCTGACCGCCTAATATAAAAACATTCCTGACCGTCAAATAAAACATCCCCAGCCTAACGTAAGACGGTCATTCCTGACCGTCTAAAGAAAAACATCCCCAGCCCTAACGTAATACGGTCATTCCTGTTAAATAAGAATACATTCCCAACCCAACGTAAGACGGTCATTCCTGACCGTCTAAAGAAAAGCATCCCCAAGCTTAACTAAGGCAGCAATTTTTAATTTGCAAAATAAAATGAATATGAGAAAATATTCCCATAATGAATCACTGTTGCCTAATCATTTTCTGCTCTCATTGGATGTAATATATTTATAATTAGATATATATATGATATGGTATAGATTATGTGATGCAACCAATTTTATGTCACAGTTTATCCTGCGATTGCATAAAACTAAAATTTATAAATTTTAACTAGATGAAACTGATATTTTTTATACTGTTAATTACACTTGGGCTCTCAATGAATGCACAATCATATCCAAGTATAAGCTGTACAGCAAGTAATTCGTATAAGATAGTACGAGTAAATTTGGAGGGTATTTATGAAGATTCGGATACAGATGATGGTTCATATACTGACTATACCGATGGTAAAGACGATATTGATAAAGCTTTAGTTGTTCGGGGAAATACATACACGCTTCATGTTAAGGTAAAAAAAGGTAGTAAATATAAATACACTACTGCATGGATTGATTGGAATGATGATGGTGATTTTACTGATTCAGGAGAGGAATATATTTTAGGAGAAAATACTAAAACAAAAAATTTTTCAGAAGATATTACTATTCCCACCAATGCGGCTAAAGGTAAAATTCGTATGCGTATTGTAACTTTAAAAGGTGGCGCACCAACATCGGCAGGCGATCAAGGAAATAAAGGTGAGGCTGAAGATTATGCACTTTCAGTAGGCGATAGAGGTGATTTTTTGTATTATACTAGTGATGAGGCTGATGCAAGGTATAAAATTGATAAAAATACAGGCTATTCTGCTTGGCTAGATGATAATAATGTTGATGATATTGAGGCAATGGCAATATGGCCGGTTCAGGGTTATACGACATATTATGCTGCTAATGGTGGCGATTTTGGAACATTGGGTCTTGAGAGCGGAGATTTTACCTTGATTTCAGATATTGATGCAGATGGTAAGGCCAATGGCGCTGATGGGCCACTTTCTCTTAGCGATGTTGATGGTTTAGGTTTTGATGCAAGAACAGGTATTTTGTGGGCGTCAGATCGTAGAAGTGGAGATTATGATGTTCTTTTTCAGATAAATCCAAGCACTGGTAAATATGTTAAGAATGCCTTTGGTAATAATATTGATTATCTTAAAATTGATGGTTCCGGTGTTTATGAAGATTTTGATGATATTGCTGTTAATCCTATAAATGGTAAAATGTATGGTGTTGATAATGATGGCTCCAATGCCCAATTGCTTGAAATCAATCCGCTTACGGGTGCTATAGTTATTGCCACAGCGATTTCCGGGGCAAAAGACCTTGAAGGTTTAACTTTTGATAACGCAGGGATTCTATATTCTACTTCGGGTGATGATAATGAGATGTACACTATTGATATTCCAACTGGTAATGCAACATTTGTTGGTGAGGCTTGGCTATGGGGTGGCGATGTTGAGGCTGTTATTGCTTTAGTTGATGAGGCAAATAAAATAACGGGGAATTTATGGAAAGATGATGACGATGATGGTGTAAAAGATGCAGGAGAAACAACAGGTATTAGCGGTGTTACTGTTGAATTGTGGTATGATGCCAACAATAATAATGAGGTTGATGCCAATGATGAATTGCTACAATCAATAAAAACAGATGCCAATGGAGATTATGTATTTGATTATGCCACAACAGGGAATTTGGCAATTCGAGTAAAAACATCAACACTACCTTCCGGCTACGCATTAACAACCGATAATAAGGAGTCGGCAGATTTTTCCTCTTTTGGGAATACGGAAACTAATAATAATTTTGGTGCGGACAATGGAGCAGATTGTGACGGAGATGGTATCCCTGATTTTAAAGAAGGAACAGCAGATACTGATGGTGATGGAGTGCAGAACAAATGCGACTTGGATTCCGATAATGATGGTATTCTTGATTCGGTGGAAGGAACTAAAGATACCGATGGAGATGGAATTCCTGATTATTTGGATTTGGACTCTGATAATGATGGAATTCCCGATGCCATAGAAGCTAATGGAGGC
This sequence comes from Bacteroidales bacterium, assembly GCA_015493685.1. Lineage (GTDB taxonomy): Bacteria > Bacteroidota > Bacteroidia > Bacteroidales > UBA1556 > UBA6267. Next base: position 25 of record WGCS01000120.1, on the reverse strand, counting down.
GCAGCTCCTGCAGACTATAATAGTT
>WGCS01000119.1 GCA_015493685.1 Bacteroidales bacterium | reverse complement strand
GAATAATAAGTGAGCAAATATATTCCTTTGGGTTGATTAGAGATATCTATAGAATTTGTAGAGTTAGCTTCAAAATGATATTGTTCTATCAATTGACCAGTAATTGTGTAAATAGTAACATCAATTGCATCTGTAGTTTCAATATTAATATTTCCATCAGAAGGATTAGGGAATATTTGAACATCAATATCTGGTGTGTTTCTAATAGCTACTACGTTAGAATAATTTGCACTACCATCAAAATCTACTTGCTTAAGTCTGTAGTATATTACACCTTTAGGTAAATCAAAATCGTAAGATTGATACTCAATAATTACATTGGAGTTTCCATTCCCTTTAACTCTATCAATATCTTCAAACTTTACATTATCAGTGGAACGTTGAATTATAAAATAATCATTATTCTCTTCAGAAGCGGTTACCCAATTAAGTTCAACATAGTCATTAATTAATTCTGCATCAAAAGAAATTAAGCTGACAGGTAAAGTAGAGAGAGCCTCTCTCCAATCTCTTTCGCTAGTTGTAGAGTTATCATCATTGGGGAAACTAGTTGCTTTTTGACCGCCATTTGTAGGACCACCATTATCGGTAGAAGACGTTCCATCACTATCGTAAGCATTGTCTAGTCCATCACCATCAGAATCTATATTAGTTGGAGTGGTGTTAGCTATGCCATCTTTATCAGTATCATAAGCTTCTGTAGCATCATCACCACCATCATTATCAGAGTTAGTGTCAAGATAATCAGGAGTACCATCTTTGTCGGTATCAACAAGGCTTATGGCTGTACCACCGGCATTGCCATCATATCTATCGTCCCAGCCATTGCTGTTGGCATCAGTTCCTAGAGGAGCAGTATATCCGGATGTAGATTGACCTTCAATATTGTCAACTATACCATCATTATCGGAGTCAATATCCATATAATCATCAAGAGCATCTCCATCAGAGTTTGGCTTAGTTAAAGGAGTACCACCATTGTCAGGATCAACAATATCAGAAAGGCCGTCTCCATCAGTATCAGTTATTGCACCAGTACCTATTCTACCATCATTATCTGGGTCAGAGCCACCAGCTTCAACAACATCAGCAATGCCATCATTATCAGAATCCAGATCAAATATATTAGGCACACCATCACCATCATAATCGCAATAGGTTGTTTTAGTGACATATAGCTGAATATCATCAATAAAATTACCGATAGAATTATTACCACTTGCAGTACTTTCTGCCTCAAAACCAATCTCTATTTGAGTAACTCCGGCAGGAACAGTATAGCTACTAGAATATACTTGCCATGCAGTATTATCAGTAGATACCGTTTGTTGTGTTGTTGGTGAGCCTACCGGACCAACTTTAACAGACATTACATCAACACCTGAACGACCTCTATGCGCAACTTTCCATTTTACAATATCGCCAGGATCAACATTAAGAGTTTGATATAATCTTTGTTTTGGTGCAATTTCAAATTTCATATCTGCCACATATTTTGACCTTGAAGTTGCATTTGGTGGTGAACTTGGATCTGGATTTGTACTGTTGCTAATATAATATATACTTCTATTATTTGCCTTGCTGGTACAATAAAATTCATCACTACTTGAAAACTGACTTCCTGTATTATCATCAACAGCAACAACTAAATTAGAACCATCAGACAAATAAGGGGTGTCTAATGTAATATTTATCCAACCTGCTGTTGTAGTTGTGTTTAAATCACCGTCATAAACAAGACTTAAGTCTGCTATTGGTAGCCAGTTACTATTGGAGGAAAAACTACTTTTTGAAGTATTTCCCATATAAATTTTTATAGTATTTGTTCTACTGCTATTACCATTATATTTAAATGATATTTTTGTTATTATACCTCCATTCTCCTTAAAACCAGTTGGAAATTCTGATGATAAAACTATACTTTGAGAGTATGTATATTTACGACGCATTTCTATGGGTAGGTGTTTTCCAGTACTACTTCCTGTGCCTATGGTCTCTGTAGTTTTATTTGTATTGGCATTAATCTCAGCGAAATAAGTTCCCTCATAAGCAGGCACATTATGAAAACCGGACTTCCATATCTCAATTTGATTATCAGGTGCTGTTGTATTCCACCCATAGATATTTGACGCATCAACTATTTCGTAAGTAGTAGGGTAAACAGCATTATTTTCAAAGTTACCATTTATAAAATCTTGTGTCAAACAATAATTCTCATCTTTGTCAAGAATTCCATCATTATCAGCATCTAAATCTTCTGTATCATAAACACCATCACCATCAGTATCTTTGTCGATATACAATGAGTAATCCTCCACTTCACCATAATCAAATGTTTCATTAGAGTTGGGATAATCATTCCATTTTAATGATACACGTAAGCGTAAATTCTTTCCCGTAGCAGATGTCGGAACAGTAATATTTATACTGTGAGGACCATTACTACCTGTATTAGATACAATATTATACTCCTCCCCGGCATCAGTAAAATCTCCATCATCATTCCAATCTATCCAAGCACGAATATAGTCACTAGCATCAGCATTGATTGTAATTGATAATGAATATGTTGAGCCGGGATTTAAAACAGCAGTCTGACCCGTAAAATTATCATAGCCATCATTTCCATCACCATCAGCATCAGTTCCGTCTGATGTATTATTTATTGAACCTATATTAACATTGGTTATCCACTCATACGAGGCATCATTGCCTTGTGAAGCTGGATAGTTCTGAGCATTTAGAATTGTGGGTATTAAAAACCCTAGGACAATTAATGCAATAGTTCTTTTAGTTAACATAACTTTGCTTTTTTACTTTTCTTATTAAAAGAATAATTAACAACTAATTAATTATACATTTCAGCTACAAAATTAAGTGCAGAATAAGATTTTTCAAGTGGACAAAAATTGGACATTTATTAAATTTTAAGGAATTATCGAGAAATAATGATATCAATTTTTATTTTCTATTTAATTACCTTAAATTTGCGAGAGTAATATGAATTGGGTTTGTTGTTAATTAATAATGCCTTAAAAGATAGTAACAATAAATATTTGGATGAGAAATAGATTCTTAAATATATTTGCTGCACTGTTTGTTAGCCTTTTGCTTTGGTTATTAATTCCAAGTGATTTTTTTAATGAATTTTATTTAAAAAAAATTGAAGAAAAGAGTATTAAACCCAATGAACAAATCAGGTACTGCAATTTAGACAATAGTGGTATTAGCAAACAATTGTCATTAACTAAGCATGAATTAGGAAACGAGATAAAAACTACTTCAAATAATTTTTTAGAAATATTACGTCATACACAAAAAGGCGAACGATTTATTTCTCAATATATTTACGCGGCAGATTTAGATAGCAATAATGTTAAGGAATTGTACTATTTAACAAGTTTCAAAGACTCGGTTTATTTAAATAGTATTGAATATTCAAAAGATAGATTTGATTCTATAGTTGCGTTTAAAAAAGCTTTAGTACCAATAAAATACTATAATAATGCACCTGATGTTCAAAATTTTGGAATGCAATCAACTGCTGATGGGAAAATAGTTTTTAATTTACAATCAGGGTTTATGGCACAGCCTAGAGGCTTTTATATATATGATGTAAAAGATAGAACTTTAATAAAAACTAAAAGAAATAGCATAGTACATACCTCATTTAAAATCATAAATTATAAACATAAAAACTATATTCTACCTACGAAAGTAATTGCTTCTGGTAATACAATTAACCAAAGCATTCTAGAAGAAATGATAAAAATTTCTAATAAAGATTCACTACAGTCTGTTATAGCATATAAACCGTACACATTTAAGTATGGTGATTTTTCCTCCTATATATTACTATATAACAGCAATTTAGACTTTGAGTTTAAGCCTATTGAGTTTTTTGGTTGGACAAATTCTGTATTAAGCGATTATATAATAACAAATGATAGCTTATATATAT
>WGCS01000118.1 GCA_015493685.1 Bacteroidales bacterium | reverse complement strand
TGTAACCCAAGGTGGGTTTCCTATTAATAAAATATTTTGCCTTTTGTGCTTCCGAGCAATTTTTTCAAAATCAAAGTCAAAAACATTATAATGGTAAATATTTACTTCAGGTAAATTAGAGCTTCTATTATTTAAAAAGTAATCTAATATTCCAAATTTTGTTTCCCATACATAGGGTTTGTATATTTCAACTCCATATATGTTTTTTATATTGTTAAATGTTTTAAGGCTTGAAATTATAAAATTACCTTTTCCACAAGTAGGTTCAATAATAATTTCAGGTGTAGTATTTTGATTTTTTAATAAATTACAAACCTTATCACTTAAATTTCTATTTGTTTGGTAATCTCCATATTCTGTTCGGTCAGGTTCGCTTATTGTATTTTTGTTAGTTGAAATAGTGTTATTTAATTCATCTAACTCAGACTGTATTTCAAAAAAAGCATTTATCCCGCTGATTGCTTTTATCTTTGAGTTTAAATGTTCAATGGCTAATTCTTTTGAGTTGTCAAAAAAATCAATTAAGGGATGAGTTATATTTGCTTCAAATATTTTCATATTAACTATTTAACTTATCTACTATTTTTGTAATTCCTTTAACTTTTTTATTCAAAGCTACAACTCTTCCATACTGCAATCGCCATTGTAAAGCGTTTGAAATAGTTAAATATCCTATTTTTGGGGTGTTTTTTAGGATTTGTTTTGCAATTTGACTTAAAGTAATATCATCGGCAGGAATATTTTTGTCATTTAGATACGCAATTATATCTTCTTCATTTGCCCCGTCTTTTACCATTTCATTCAATCTAAATGTGGTTGTATAATCAGCAGTTCTGTTTTTACTGATAAATGAGCAACTCTTAAAATCTAATATTGCTGTTTCATCTTCTTGATTATCCTGTTTTTCATAAACAAAGACAAGTAAATTATAGCCAAGACCATATATTTTTTGCTTTGCATCTTTGAAAGGACTTGACGATTGTGGTTGTTTTATGGAAGTTACTTTTATATCTGTATTGATTTGGGATGCCGGTAAATCAATTCCACGAGCAGAGTTGCCATTATCAAGTTCAAAGTTTACATTAAGAAATTCTTTAAACTTATGTTCGATATATGTTCCAACTACTTTTCCGTCAGTTACACCAAATAATTCCTTGTTTTTATATTTGGTTTCTTTTTCACAAAACGCATTTACAGAACTAATCAAATCCTTTATTGTCAATTCTTTTTAACTCATTATTACCTTTAATTTTCTATTGACAAATTTACAAATAATACTTCACGATACCATTTTTAATTTGTCGTTTTGTCATCGCAATATCCTCAACAAGAAGATAGATTGAACAAATTCGACCTATTTATTTATAAAAAATCATTTAATTCTTTGGTCATCAAGTTATAAAATGGATTAAATCTAACTCTATCAATATCATTGGCTGTAAGTACCAATACATTATTCTCTCCATGAATTTGGAGTTTACCAAGTGTTGAATTTCGGCCATACATTTTATTAGAAGGAGCTATAGGAATTGAAATATGAGAAATTGCATAATATTTTGCAGGCCAGAAATAATTTATCCCGGGATAGATATTCTTTCCTTGAATTCCCAAACCGGCAACAAAAACCCCCACAGTGTCCAAAACTCTTCCCAAGCTGTCTTTCCTATTGCTAATAACATAATACTTAGGGGAATTAGACGCTGAAAATTTAATTTCAAAAGGAGAATGTGAAGCAATATTTTTCTTGGCAAATTGTTGGTATCGACGATTAATATCATACAATATTAATTCATCCTTTGAGGTCCCTATCTGCTGCAATAATCGAACAAGATCTTTCGCATTCACTGTAGCATCTACCCACGAATCAACAGCAAAAATAGCCGGAAGAGTGTTCTTACGTTTCTCTTTTACTATCTTTTTCACCTCTTTTTTGTTTTCATGGCAAAGAAGATAAATTTGTTTGCCGGCATTTTTAGTAAAACTACTGTACTTGGCAGGATCGATTTCAGGAATAATATCAATCCATGCAAATTTCTTGAAATAGGGCAACCAACTTAAACTTTTATGCCAGTCGGCCACAAAAGCCATGTTATCAACGCCTATTGCCGGTGCAAAAAGGAATATCTTTTGCGGCATAGGGAGCTTGGGGTGATTTACCACATCATAAATGTAGTGTAGTGTTAACGCCCCTCCCGTTGAGAATCCTCCCATAAAAAAAATTCCTTTATTGCGCTCTTTGGCAACATCAGCTATCTTCTCAGCGGCCCATTTTTCTGCCTTATACCAATCTTGCCATTTAACATCGAGCAGCCCGCTGGGTAGTGTTCCATGACCGGGCAAGCGTAAAGCAAAAACATAAAAACCCTTGGAATAAAAATAATGTGCCAAATTTCGCATATAAAAAGGTGAATCTGATAAACCATGAGTGAGTAAAATAACACCTTTGGTACTATCCTCGCCAGGATCCAATATAAATGACGCATTCAAATTATCTTTATCGATAAAAGAACTCATGCTGCTATGAGGGTTGTACCTTTGATACAACGCTAAGGTATCTGATTTTACCTTATCATAGTTATCGCGAACATATTTATTATCAATTTTAATAAAATCATCAATACTTTTAATGTTTTTATTAAGCAATGGTTCGGGAGAAGGCAAAATTTTATGCCAAGAGCGCAAATCAGGACTATTATTGGAGTCTATCGCTCTATATAAAATAATACCGCCAATAATAAGAATAATTATTAGTATTATTTTAAGTACTATTCGTAAAAACAATTTCATAGGATAACAATTTATCAATTAACAAAACACAGGCATACAGTAAATTATTGCTTAATAACTTTTTTATTTATTCTTAATCCATCCACCGTAATTTTCAAAATATACATACCTTGAGCCAAATTACTCAATTCATTTACCTGCAAGAAATTCTTTCCTTTTTTCACCTGAAATGAATTATTAAACCAAACTTGCTTTCCATTAATATCGTATAGGGCAATTTCTGCCGTTGATTCTTTTATTGCCTTAAAAAGAATATAAAAACTACTAATAAATGGATTAGGGAGAATAAGAACATTCTCTTCTGTCAATGATGGCTTAAGAGTATCTATCTGAAGCAGAATAGAGGCGAGATAAAAATCAGGCAATCCATAACCGTAGATACTATCGGGATTATTATACCTACGAGCAGATTTTAAAATTGCCTGGCGCAGTTTAGCAGCTGTACTATTAGGCGAAACTTGCCATAAAGTTGCAGCGGCACCGGCCAAAAAAGGAGTAGAAAAGGAGGTTCCGTTGGCTTTAAATATTTTCCCCTGTGGACTAACAATAGGCGCTTTATATCCCAGAGCAACAAGGTCAGGTTTCACTCTCCCGTCAGCAGAATAACCCACTGAACTAAAAGAAGCTATTTGCTCTTTATCATCGACAGCGCCTACAGTAATCACGCCTTGAGCATCAGAAGGAAAAGAGATTTTGCGCCATGGCTTAACGCCTTCATTACCCGCAGAACAGAAGACAAGAATTCCCTTTTGAGTAGCCATTTGTGCCGCTCGGCTAACGATAGCTGTTTTACCATTAAGCTGCCCTTGCCAATGATTGTATTGGCTACTATCAAAATGGGTATAACCTAGTGAGGTGGTAATAATATCCGTTCCTAACGAATCAACATATTCAGCCCCAAAAAGCCAATTAGCCTCCTCCACAGGAAATTCAGATCTATTGTCTTCGGTTTGAATCAAATAATAAGAGGCCCCTATGGCGCTCCCTGTAAATTCACCTTCCACAAAGGCAGCCATAGTAGAAAGCACCATCGTTCCATGGCTCCCAGAACTAAATACTTTTTTTCCATCACTGGTAAAATTACGAACTGCCAATATCTGTCCGTTAGCAAAAAGAGGAGCAAAGGCAGCCATAGTATTAGCATTGGAAAAACCATTATCCAAAACCGCTATCTGGACTCCTTTTCCACGATATCCCATATTCATTAATGGTTGTAAATCAACCATATCAATACGGCCACTGGTGATGCTAAAGGTGGAAATAGCTTCTCCTTTATCGATGGTGTGTTTCCTTGATTTGTACTTCCTTGCCCTATGTTTTTTTAATTTTAAATTCTGATAGGGAGCCATAAAAGCAATACTATCAACAATGCTACTTTTGTTTAACGCTCTGATTTCTGCACTGTCATTAACAAAAACCAAAGCTGCATTAAGCCAGTGAGATTGGTGATATACTTCAACGCCAATGGATTTAATACTATCGATATAAGCAGGATTAATGGGTAAATCACTGCTATCAATGGCAATAGAATTTTTTTGTCGTCTGGCAATAGCTCTTTCACTTAGGTATTGCGACGGATTAGAAAGTGTATAGGGCGTCCCCTTCTTATTAGTAAAGCTCACCAAATACCACGAAGAAACTCCTTGAGCATAAGCAGTAGCGGTAAAACTCCATATAAAAAACAAAATCAGTATTTTACTAAGGCTGCTATGCTTATTTATTCCCATAGTCAATTAATTTATATTCAACAAAGTAACCGCGCAAAACAGATAGTTTTTTATTTACCTCTTTTTTATAAATCATCCCCACATTACGTGCATATATTTCCTTGTGAACTTTTTCTTCTACTAAATCAATCTCATCCGAATACACTACCGTTAAGCAACTGTCGTATCTATGATTAAGAATAGATTTGGGAAAATCAACATCGGTATAAATGGCATTTTTTTCATGCTCTGTATTAAGGGCATTGAAATTCCAATTATCTCCTGCCTGAACAGGAAATATCAGTTTAATATAACGTACATTATCATCCTGCAATTGCAATTGGTCTTTGGTGGGTGTAATAGCCATATTTTTATTAAAAATCCATTGGGCACTATCGTAACGAAAATATTTTTGACATTGGTAAGTAAGTCTTTTGGTATTATCCAAAAATGAATCATTGATAAGCATTTTCACTTGATAATGAAAGCTGTCAACTTTAGTGGTATAATCATTAAAAACGATAGAATCAACTTGATAGATTCGGTAATTAGCAACTTTTAGTGGAAAATAATTATAGCCCATATTAATACTTTCAGACTTTTCTTTTTTACAAGCAAAGAGGCTCAGTAACAATAAAAACAATAAAGCAGGGATAAACGGTTTCATAGGCTATGGATAAGTAGTTTTCAGATTATAATTTTTTAAGAATAAAACCACCGGCAATAACATCATCATCTTCAAAAAACACTGCCGATTGACCGGCTGTAATCGCTGAAACAGGAACCAGAAATTCCACTCTAATGGTATTATTATCATCATTAAAAAGTAGCGCCGGAGCTCCGGGGTCGTGATGACGAATTTGAACTTCTACTTTCATTCCATCATCAATATGATCATATTTTTGCCAGTTAATTCTTCCGACAATCATTTTATCAGCCATCAATTCATCTCGAGGACCAATTACAATTCTATTATTTTCAGCATCGATATTGGTAACATAATAGGGTTCTCCCATGGCCACCAATCCTTTACGCTGTCCGATAGTATAAAAAGGGAACCCTTTGTGATGGCCAACAACGGTACCATCGCGCAACACAAACTCTCCTCCGGCAACTCTATCTTCCAAGCCCTTCACCTGACGTTTCAAAAAGCCACGATAATCGTTATCGGGAATGAAACAGATTTCATAACTTTCGCTTTTTTTGGCCAAATTATCAAAGCCATTTTTAATGGCCAGCTCCCTGATCTCTATTTTATGATATTGTCCCAAAGGGAATATTGTTCTTGCTAAATTCTCTTGGCTAACGCCCCAAAGCACATAACTTTGGTCTTTGCCGCCATCAATTCCCTTGGTAACGTAATAACGTCCATTTTTCTGTGCCAGTTGAGCATAATGCCCTGTGGCGATATGATAACAGTTGAGTTCATCAGCACGTTTAAGTAATGCCTCCCACTTCATAAAAGTATTACACAAAATACAAGGATTAGGTGTTCTGCCTACCATATATTCCGAAACAAAATTACTTACTATACTCTCCTCAAATTCACCTCTTATATCCACAATATAATGAGGGAAACCTTTGGATACAGCCAATTGACGAGCATCGTTAATGGAATCGAGACTACAACAACCGGTTTCTTTACCACTGGTACCGGCAGTAGAATAATCCCATGTTTTCATGGTCATCCCTACTAACTCATAGCCTTGCTCCACAAGCAATAATGCAGCAATAGAACTATCAATTCCACCACTCATGGCCACCAAAACTCTATTGTTCTTCTTCATCAAGCTCTTTCTTTCTCAGATCTTTAAAAATATCATTAATTTTATCATTAATATAAACCATTTTGCCGTCCTGAAACTGTTTTTCTATTTCAAGATAACCCATTTTATATTTCTCATACGATTTCTTGAGCCCTTTTTCATCAAAACCGAGCCAGATACCATCCATTTTACCTTCTATATATTGTCCTTTTCGTGAAATTTTGTTTCCTAAATAGTAGCTTTTATATTCTCCTGCCAGCTTGCCATCCACATAAGTGGTCGATAATTTAAGCTGTCCATCTTGAAAAAATTCACGCCATGGTCCGTCGAGCACACCATTCTTCCAATGTTTCTCACTGGCTACTTTTTCGTTGGGATAATAAACCAACCAAATGCCATTTTTCAATCCGTTACTATAATTCTCCAACTTCACAAGCGCGCCATCTTCAGAATAATATTTCCATTCTCCGTCCTTACGCTTTTCATAAAAAGAACCACTGGCTTCGACACCTCCATTTTTATAGTATGTTTTGATATTCGCTCTTTTGCCTTGCTCTGAGAAAGAGATTTTACTTTTGATTTTTCCTGAAGGATAATAATAAATGAAATCACCTACTTCGTGGCCTTTCTCAAACTGCCCCTTATAGCGCAACTGACCATTCTTATATTTTTTTTGCCACTTTCCTATCTTTTGGCCTTGGCTATTGACTTGGTTATAATGCTGACCAAAACCCATATAGCTAATAAATAGAAAACTCAATACTATGGATAAACTTCTCATACTATGCACTTTGATATTTTGACTATGTCTTTATGAATACTTTATACTAAACAGACTATTGGGTCTGATAATTCTCCTTATCTATTGGCAAAATTAATGAAAATACAGAAGCCTATGAAACAAACATTTAACATCTAATACCATTTTGACTATCGAATAATTGTAGTATCGACAGCCATCGAAAAAGCAGCAAAAACGCCCAGCCCTCCTTTAACATTATTATAAACCAAACTTGGTTCCGTAAAAAGGTCATTACCTCTATAATCCAACAAAGATTTATGATACTTATAATAATCTTTATTACAACGAATGACATAATAACGAATAGAGTCTAATTTTTCTCCTTCATGGTTATAACTATTTACTGTTAATTGCTGAGATTCATTATAGGCAAAGCTGAAATACGAACCTTCTGAAATATATAGCTTATCGAAATAAACATAATTGGGATTAGAAAAATAACCTACAAAAATAAATCTATAATAATTATTAGGATCTGTATTTTTATTGGTAAATTTATAATCAAATATAAGCTGTTTACCAAAATCACTTACTACGCTTTTTTTACCAAGATAATTCATTACAAAAACAGGATCTGAAGGAACTGTTGCTTCGGCACTGATGTGCTCGCTATTATAACTGATTGACAAATGAACCTTATCTCCCGTTGAGAAATGAGAATTATTTAATGTATAAAAACTACCATTAGTATCGTAGGCCATGGTATACGTATTTCCTCCACTACTAAGGAGAACAGTGGCATTAGGCTCAGGACTCAACCCTATGTTTGAAGAAGAATAAAAGACCGGCGACGACCAGGTTAGTTTTAAACGTGTAGTGTCCTCATTATTTCCAATAAAACCTGCAACAACAAGCTCTGCCTTGGTGTTAGGAATATCAATATTAGCGTCTTTGGTACAGGAAAAGAGCACTATTGTTAGCAATACTATATAGAATAAACTTTTCATTAATTTAAAATTTTAAATAATAGGCAAAAGAAGGAATAATCGGGAAAACAGAAAATTGTTTTAATACTGTCTGCTTTTTTACATTATCCCACTCGGTATAATAATAGAATGGATTGTGCTGATTATAAACATTATATATGGATATCTCCCAAGTTCGCTTTCCTCCCCATACAAGTTTCTTGGTAAACTGGACGCCCACATCTAAACGATGGTATGCTGCCATACGAAATGAATTTTTATCATTGTAATTGTTGACAAAATATTGGTTAAAATAATTCGTATAACCATAGCGTGAGTTATCTGTGCCCAAAGGATTATGAGTATAAGCAAGGTATTGACTTTGAGCCAAAGTAATGGCATCACCTGTGCCATAAACCCATGTGCCACTGAGGGTAATATTTTTTTTAATTTTATAAATAGCTACAATGGAGATATCATGCCTTCTATCATGACGAGGAAAAAACTCCTTTCCATTATTAAGTGCATCAAATTTATATTTTGTTAGCGATAAAGTATAGCCTATCCATCCGGTGAGCTTGCCATATTTACGTTGCACTAGAAATTCCAATCCATAGGAATACCCTTTACCCGTTGTAACAGCGTCCTCATAATTAAAATTTGTATTTGGAGTAGTCGGATCATCAATCATCAAAAAACTAGAGCCTTCTTTATAGGAAATAATATCACTCATTTGTTTATAATAAGCTTCCAGTGAAATGGTAAAAGAAGGTTTTAAAATATCTCTGACAATACCCAATGCCAGCTGTTTGGAATGTTGCGGCCCAATACGATTGGTCGCCGGAACCCAAAGGTCAGTGGGAAGACCAACCCCTGTTGAACTAAGTAAATGCACATATTGATTCATCTGTGTATAGCTCGACTTTATGGCTAATACATCGCTAAGCATATAGCTGGCAAGTAATCGAGGCTCCAGGCCAAAATACGATTTATCTTTATGATTAAAATTAGTAAATCTAAGTCCTGCATTAATTTTCAATCGTGGGAAATAATGCCACTCATCCTCAGCATAAAGAGCTGTCTCCAAAGAGTTTAGTGATTTTACCGCATAGACATTATCCATATTAATGGAAGACGACTTAATGACTACTGCACTGGGAGTAAAAAGATGATTTGTTGCCGCAAGGCCCATGCGAATATAGTTGGTATTGTTGGGTATCCATGAGAAATCACTCTTAATGCCAATATCCCTAATTCCTGATTTATAGCGCAAACTATACTCTTCACCACGGAGAAAATCCTTATTCACAATATCCACAATAAAATGATAGTTACTATAAATCAAAGAAGTATTGCTAAATAGCTTGTTATTAAACTGATGATTCCAGCGTAGTGTAGAGGTGGCATTTTCCCAAAATAAACCCATGGAAGATTTCTGGGTCTTTGTTTCTCTTTGACTATAAAACTTATCTCTCCCAAAATATCCACTTAAATAGATCTTATCCTTATCACTAAATTCAAAATTTACTTTTGCATTTAAATCATAAAAATAATAGCCCCCTATTCCCTCAGACTTTTTCATAAATGGCCTTGCCAACATATCAAAATATGTTCTTCGTCCTGAAACAATAAATGAAGATTTCTTTTTAATAATTGGGCCTTCCAAAAGTAAGCGTGACGAAATAAGGCCAATACTCCCTTCTCCGCCAAATTTCTCTTTATTACCGTCTTTCATAGTCATATCAATAACCGAAGACAATCGACCTCCAAAGCGCGCAGGAAATCCTCCCTTATATAATTCTACACTTTTTATGGCATCGCCATTAAAAACGGAGAAAAAACCAAACAAATGCATGGCATTATATACAGGAGCATCATCGAGTAAAATAAGATTTTGATCGGGGCTTCCACCACGAACATATAATCCGGAACTGGCTTCACTCCCTGACCTTACTCCGGGCATTAATTGCAATACTTTAAACACATCTTTCTCTCCCAAAAGTGCCGGAAGTTGTCTTATTTGTTCCACCGGCATACTCACCACACTCATGGCTACATTATTACTACTTCTATCTTGATTGCCATAAATCTTTACTTCTGACAACTCTATATTTGGATCTAAATCAACATTTATAACAGTATCCTTATTAAATAGCTTATTTATATTTATGGGTTTATAACCTACAAAAGAGTATAAGAGATTGGCTTGCTGCGAGGGGAAACTCAAGGAATAGAAGCCGTAATTATTACTTACTGTTCCTACTTGAGTACCTTTTAGGTAAATATTCACTCCTATAAGTAACTCCCCGGAACCTTTTTCTTTCACATAACCCGAAATAGTGATATTCCTTTTCTTTGGCGACTTAGCTGATTTCTGCGCGGAGATACTATTAAAGATAAATAAACACAAAAAAAATAAGGTAAATTGTTTCATCTAGTGAATAATTTTGACAACAAATATAGTAGATTTAGATTTTATTCCATCACTGGTTTCAAATTAGCAATAATAAATACCTCTTTTACACCTGTTTTTTTCTTAATAACTCCTTTTCCCATTGGAGTTTCTATACAATAATATTTAGCATAAAACAGGCCATTTTTCAATTCTGATTTTCTATAACGAAAAAATAATAACTTTAGTATTTAGCTAAAAATCAATACATAAATGACAAGGGACATCAAACAAAAGTTGTATTAAATAGTTGAAAAATATAGTAGAAAGGAGGCTTAAAACTATATTAAAATTCTGCAAACAGCAATAGCCCTAAACTAGTGTACTAAGCCACCATAAGGGACTATAACTTTCTTTCATTCTTCCAACGTGAGGCAAATGATTCTTTAAATTTTGGAAGACTTCTTCTTGGTCCCCATGCTTTCTTAAAGACTAAATTAACTCCAATATTTTTTAAAGAAGGGGAGAATGTCTCAATAATCCATCTTTTTTTCATGGCAATTTTATAAGCCCTCATAATTTTATCAAACTTCTTATCCGTAACACCCAGTTTTACGGCCTCCTGTCGATTATATAATAAGAGCTCATGCAGAGGAATTTTAACAGGGCATTCTTCGGTGCACCTTCCGCAAAGTGTGGAGGCAAAACTCAAATGGGCAAACTCTTTGAAGCCACGCATGTGAGGTGTAATTACCGAGCCTATCGGCCCACTATAGGTAGTCTCGTAGGCGTGACCACCAATGGTTTTATACACAGGACACACATTTAGGCACGCTCCACAACGAATACAGCTGAGGGCTAATTTCTGGTGCTCCTTGTTCAATAAATTTGTTCTTCCGTTATCCAACAGAATAAGGTACATATATTCAGGTCCATCAACTTCGTCAGATTTTCTTGGGCCGGTAATTATGGAATTATACACTGTAATTTTCTGGCCGGTACCATGCGTAGAAAGCAAAGACCAAAACAGGTCCAAATCTTTTATAGAAGGAATTATTTTTTCGATACCTACAATGGCAATATGCACCTTAGGTAAGGACATGCTAAGAACGCCATTTCCTTCATTTTCGGTAATTGCAATGGCTCCTTTATCAGCAATAAGAAAATTGCCTCCGGTAATCCCCATATCGGCATTTACAAATTTATCACGAAGCTTAACCCGGGTATAATAGGTTAATTCTTCAGGGCTTAAATTGGCCGGTGTATTAAATTTTTCATGATACAATTCAGCCACATCCTCCTTGCTTTTGTGCATGGCAGGAGTGACAATATGATAGGGACGTTCGCCGGCAATTTGAACTATATATTCTCCCAAATCGGTTTCTAAAGATTCCACACCGAAAGCAGCAAGATGCTTATTCAGTTCTATCTCTTCGGTTACCATTGATTTGGATTTCACTAATTTTTTAACATGGTGTTTTTTAACAATTTCCAATACATTATTAACTGCTTCTTGCGCGTCAGTAGCCCACAATAAATGACCGCCATTTTTCTGAAAATTAAATTCAAACTCTTTTAAGTAGGATTCCAAATCATTGACGACATTTCGTTTTATACGGGCAGCCCTTTCCTTTGCTATTTCCAAATCCACATACTGCCGTTTTCCCAACACCACTGCTTTATCATAACGTGATATATTAAAATCAATGGTCTTACGATGATTTTCATCAAAGGCAATACGCTGAGTATCTTTTAGAAACTGGTCTTTCTGCTGCGACATATTTTATGTATATATTGAGAGCTACAAAGGTAAAAATTAATAATACTAAAAATTATAATTATTTAATCAAGCTATTTTAATAATAGTCTTCTTTCATCAAAAATTGTTTTACATAATCTTCAACTCCCGCCTCAAGATCATAAAAGGGAACAGCATAACCCTGATTCAACAATTTTTGCATATTTGCTTCGGTAAAATATTGATATTTATCGCGGATGTCCTCCGGAGTATCGATGAAACTAATATTCTCTTTTATCCCCATAGCTTTGAAAGTAGCTTTTGTGAGGTCAAGGAAAGAACGCGCCTTGCCGGTACCAAGATTATAAAGTCCTGATTCGGCATCAAATTCAAAAAAGAAAAGCATTACTTCCACCACATCTTTTACATATACAAAGTCGCGGAGCTGCTCTCCATCTTTAAAGTCGGGCCGGTGGGAACGAAACAATTTCATCCCTCCTGTTTTTTTAATCTGGTTATAGGAATGGAAAATCACTGAGGCCATTCTTCCCTTATGGAATTCATTGGGACCATAAACATTAAAAAACTTAAGTCCATACCATGATGGTGGGGTCTTATCTTGTTTTAACACCCATTTATCGAAATTATTCTTTGATTCACCATAGGGATTCAATGGTTTAAGCTGTTCAACAATGGAATGACTATCATTATAACCCAAAGAACCATCGCCATAAGTAGCTGCCGAAGAAGCATAAACCAAAGGAATATTATTTTCAGTACAAATAGTCCAAATTGACTTTGAATAATTTAGATTCAATTTATCGAAAATCGACTTATCAAATTCTGTGGTATCGGTACGTGCCCCAAGATGAAAAACAAATTCCACCTCCTTGGCATTCTCACTAAACCAAGAGATAAAGAGGTCTCTATCCATAAGCTGCAAATAGTCTTTATTGGCAAGATTCTTCATTTTGTCTTCACGCTCAAATTTATCTACCAACAACAAATCTGATTCGCCCTCATCATTGAGAGCTCCAACTAATACGCTTGCTATAAAACCGGCAGCGCCAGTAACTACTATCATATCTTTTTCTGTTATACTATTATTATAAAAACAACTTTTTCTTCACCGGAGAAATAAAACCAGCCTCTTCTGCTCGTTGAAACAATACCGTTACTGCTTCCTTCCCTTTTTCACCAAGACTAAGACTATAATGATTCACGTATAAACCAATATGCTTATACATAACCTCTTCACTCATTTCTTGTGCATGCTTTTTGATGAAATCGAGAGCGCTTTTGGGATGTGCAAAAGCAAATTCAAGACTTTTTTTAAGCACCCTGTTGATTTTAAGAATGAGATCCCTATCAAGAGTTCGTTTGGCAATAATGCCTCCCAATGGAGTGGGCGTATTGGTAACATCCTCCCAATATTCTCCCAAATCAATAATCCGATAGAGTCCTTTATCTTCGTAGGTAAATCTGCTCTCATGGATAATTAAACCGGCATCCACCTCTTCAGACAATACTGCCTCTTCGATGTCGGAGAACAGCATTTCAATCTTATTATCTATTTCCGGAAAGGCCAGACTCATAATTAAATTCGCTGTGGTATTAACGCCCGGAATAGCGATTTTTTTATTCCTTAGCTCGTCCATAGTCAATGGTTTCTTACTTATCAACAATGGACCGCAATTTTCGCCCAAAGCAGCGCCTGCATCAAGCAAAATATACTTATTTACCAATTGAGTATAAGCATTAAAACTAATTTTAGTTACCTCTAAATCATTGGTAAAGGCGCGTCTGTTCAACTCTTCAACATCCTCTATTATAAGCTCAAAATCAAGTCCTTCGGTATCGATTTTATGATGAATCATAGCATCGAAAATAAAGGTATCGTTGGGACAAGAGGAAAAGCCTAGCCGTATAATATGTTTTGTATTCATCTCCACAAAAATACAGTTTTATCAATAGCCTACTCCATAAATAAATTCAAAATTTACCCTAAGCTAAAATAGAGCCGGGCCTTTGCTCCGGTAGTAGATAATGGTTTGGCGATACGTAGTTGGAGATTTTTTATATGATTAATATTCAATATACTACACTATTTGTTTGCCGATATTATCTTCATTGTCAGTATTATATGCCAAATATACTCTCTGTTTTTAGCGGTAGAATTTTATTGTTCTACTATCTCCACTCTTCTATTTCTTGCTTTTCCACCGTCTGTTAAATTTGAAGATATCGGAGCTAAACTGGCAACTCCATAGGGTTTTAATTGCGTCGCATCAACTCCATATTTGCTTACTAATTCACTTACAACTGCTTTTGCTCTATTTTCAGATAAAGTCATATTTGATGTAAAATCTCCTACATTATCAGTATGTCCTACAATGTAGTACTTTTTATCTGTATGCTTTTTTAAATAATCGGCTATTTGTTTTATCTGATTATCTGATTTGCTATCGATTTTAGCACTCCCTGTGTCAAAATGAATGTCATAAAATACAGAATGACCGGTCATTTCAATATTTTGTGCAATATAATCGGCCGAAATCAGTCCCAATTCCAAAGGTACTGCTTCTATAACAGACTGGTTAACGATTACTTCATCCCCGTCCTGTCCGATAAATAAAGCGATATAAATATTTAGGGAATCCCTAACGCCGCTGAACACCACATAATAATAATCTTTATCGCAAGTGTTCCCATAAAAGTCATGAACGCCCTTAACAATTGGCCCACCATCACCGCCATAATAATCTTCCCTGTAAAAGCAGGTGTTTTTAAAGTTTTCGGAGTATAACATATTATATCCTGCTCTTGTCAGGCTGTTTTTGTAATTCTCGTAAACGCTTAATATTCCCGTTTCGAGTGGTAGCAGGTATTGAATATTGTATATTTTCCCTTTTACCTCCATAAACTTTTTAAAAAATTGACCATGGCCTAAATAATCTTTTTTTACCGGCTCATCAAGCCCCAAGTAAAATTTACCATAGTTTATTACGCTGCAAATGTGGATAGTGGCTCCTTTATATCTGCTAATTCCCGGATAATCTTTACAACCGTCTTTATCGGGGTCTCCCGGTTTGTTTTGTGCAAAAATGTTTGTTGTAATCATTAATGCAATCACTGCTAAAATTACCGTTACTTTTTTCATCTTAAATTCTCCTTTCTTAAGTTAATTATAGGTTTCTAAATCTATTTTTTACCTTATCTAAATAATCTTGATAATCATCGTATTTATCTTTTTTTAATCCTCTTTGATACGGGTCCTTAACCTTATCTGTATTTTTATAATCATCATAAAGTTCTTTCATTCTTTCTTCCATTTTATTCAAAACAGTTTTTTTATCCTTCTCTGAAAATTCGGGTATTATTTGTTGAAAAATACATTCTCGTATATTCTTATTCCCTTGTTCTTCTATTATCATATCCATATAGAAGTTTTTTGATTTCGGATATAAATCGTTCAAAACCAGTCCCCAATCTGCATATTTAACATTAGCCAGGTATTTTTTAGCAATAGAAGAATTAAAACGTTCCCTTTTTTTTGCGAAAATATGAGGATTGTTTGCAGTGTTAACAGTTTCTTTTTTAAGGGTGTAAATATCTATTTTGTATGTTTTGACAATATTTTTAAAAAAGTCAGGATGCTCTTTTTTATCAATATACTTCAAATTATAATCGTAGGGCTCGGGTAATTTATAATACAATATTGAATCGTTTAATGACAACTCAACTTGACTAATATTAAGCCATCTGTAGCCGCTTCCCATAAAAAATTCGTTTAAACGGACAAGACGAGTTAATTTGTTCTGCTTAATATCAAAATGATAGAGTGAAAAATCTAAATACTCATTCTTTGTTGTTCCTCCATCCGGGAATTTAGCAATTCCTGTTGGTCTTTTATATAAGCCTGTTTTTGCAACAAAAGCAAACGCGGAGCTATCATTGTTCCAAGCAATGGTGCCATCAGTTCGTATTTCTAAATTAATATACTTAGAATGACAAGAACTTAAAAGTAGAGTAAGCATAAGACTTATAAAGAGAATCTTATACCTCTCTTTTTTAAAACCCAAATTCATATTTTTATAATTTTATCTGCCAGATGAGTTACACAACAATATATTAATCATGCGCCTGTGGGTCAAATTAAGATTAAAAATTGTCATAGCTTGTGCCGAATCATCGGTAGTCGTTTTGTCTGTTTAAAATATATTAATTCGGTGATATGCAGCCATATAGTTCTATTTAAATCAATAAGTAGCCATATAGTTTATTTTCGTTTTATTATCTTCTTTTACAATTCCTATCCTGAGTATTTTATTTTCTTTTGTAAAATACAGTTGGGAAGCCACATTCATTTTAGTAGTCCAACCATTAGCTTCCATGTTTTTTACTATTTCGGCTCTACTTTCCTTAGGACTTAATTCTTCTGATATATAAACTGTTACAGTCTTTTGGTTACCCATATTAACCGTAGTAATATTTTCAATTGTTCCTTTAATGATAAAAATATCTTTAGGAAAATCGTTTGGAATCTTTTGCTGATTGGCTGTTGCAGTTATTTTAGCACCCGATTCTTTATCAACTAAGGTCATTTTTTTCGAACCCTCATTACCTTTGCTACCGCATGACATCAAAAGTGTTGTCATGATTGCTATTAATGCTACCGTTGCTTTTCTCATTTTAATTTCTCCTTATATTTAGTTAACTATTTAATGTTTATTTTTTCTCGTTTTATTAGCGTCAACAGCAGTCTGTCTAAAAAGCCCAATTCATTTGGTTTATAATCGGTTTATAATTTATAAAAGATAAGCCTTTTTTTACCTAAGGATAAGTGATTTATGAAAATAAGAAGCAGCAAGGCTACTGTGGAATTGATGGTGAAACAAGTGTATTTCATTATATTACAGAATTATAATGATTAATGTGGAGCAAATTTAGGAAAAATATTCTTATTGTTGGCTGATTGGGCTGATTATCGCTAATTTTT
>WGCS01000117.1 GCA_015493685.1 Bacteroidales bacterium | reverse complement strand
GAACCATACAATATTGATACTTAGGAAAATTACTTAAACATAAGAATTTAAGCATAAAACAAAAGCCACTCAATGAGTGGCTTTTATACTATTTGTGCCCAGAACAAGACTCGAACTTGCACGGCCTTAAGGCCACCAGCCCCTCAAGCTGACGTGTCTACCAATTCCACCACCTGGGCAATTAATTTTCTATAATTTGTATTTTTATCCCCGAAATTAAATTCAGTGCCCGGAACAGGGCTCGAACCTGCACGATCTTACAATCACTAGTCCCTGAAACTAACGCGTCTACCAATTCCGCCATCCGGGCAAAATACCATCTTTACTATGAACCTTCAAAAGAGCTGCAAAAGTAGTGTTTTTTATTAAAATAAAAATTACTCTTTCTATATTTTTTTTACTTTTGAAACTTCTTATAACAAAAAGTCTATGCTAAGCCTATCAACAGAAGATTTGCAACTTTTGCAATCGAAAAATATCAGTATTGAACAGATTGAAAATCAGCTCAATAGTTTTAAAAATGGTTTCCCTTATGCTCATCTTGTAGCTGCAGCAACATTACAAAATGGAATTAAAAAAATGTCGCCGGAGGAGTTGAAAAACAATATCCATTATTATAACATTCAATTACTAAAGAACGATATCATTAAATTTGTCCCTGCTTCCGGTGCTGCCAGTAGGATGTTTAAATCGTTATTTGAATTTCAAAATGCATTAGACGACAACTCCTACGAATTTTTAGAAAAGGAAGAAAAATATAGCGACGCTATATTTTTCTTTGATAACTTAGAACATTTTGCCTTTTATAATGATCTGAAACCATGTATTAACAAGGGTAATTCCACTACAAAAACAGCCTTCGCCCAGCAAGTATTGGAATGTCTGCTTAGTGACAAAGGGCTTAATTATGCAAATCTTCCCAAAGGTTTACTTAAATTCCATAAATATCCCAATGGAGACCGGATGGCCATAGAAGAGCATTTGGTTGAAGCGGCTCAATATGCTAATTCAAAAACTACACAAGCAAAACTGCACTTTACCATTTCGGTAGAACATGAAGATAAATTTAAACTTGCCTTTAAACGCCTTATTCCTCTCTATGAAAATAAATTTAATATAAGCTACGATATTAGCTATTCATTTCAAGAGCCTTTTACAGATACTATTGCTGTGGACATGAATAACGTTCCACTAAGAGACAACAATGGAAAACTGCTATTTAGACCCGGAGGCCATGGGGCTTTAATAAATAACTTAAATAAGCTTAATGCTGATTTAATTTTTATAAAAAATATTGATAATATAGTCAGTGATGACAAACGACAAAGTACCATCGATTATAAGAAAGCATTGGGGGGAATGGGATTTAAGCTCAACAATACTATCCATGAATTAGTACAAAAACTTACCCAAGGCAAAGCCATTGATGAAGCTTATCATTTTGCCACCGATATATTGGACTTGCAGCTTTCCTCATACTACCCTAAAATGAATTCCGCAGAAAAAGCAGACTATCTATTTAAGCTCTTGAACAGGCCCTTGCGTATCTGCGGTGTTGTAAAAAATGTTGGAGAACCCGGTGGAGGTCCATTTTGGGTAAAAAAAGGAGAAACCACCAGTAGGCAGATTGTAGAATCGGCAGAAATAGACCAACAAAACCCACTTCAAAAGAAAATAATGCAAGAGGCCACCCATTTCAATCCGGTAGATATTGTTTGTTTTACCAAAGACTACCAAGGAAATAATTTCGACCTGTATAATTATGTGGATCATAAGGCTGCCTTTATCTCAGAGAAATCAAAAGATGGCATCAAGTTAAAGGCCATGGAGCTTCCGGGCCTATGGAATGGTGCTATGGCATTCTGGAATACACTATTCGTTGAAGTTCCCTTATCGACTTTTAATCCGGTAAAAACTATTAATGATTTATTACGCTAAATTAATTCAATACTATTGAAACTTTAATAGTAGTAACTATGCTTTATTTGTGCCATTTTTTCATAAGGTCTTCGGCTAACTGATAAGCGCTTTTTTCATTATTCATAAGTGCTTCTTCAGCCTTTTTCAAAAGTTTAATAATCCTTTTATCTTCAAAGAAATAGTGTTTTAATTTAGACTCTATTTGCTCGTGAAATCTAAAAAGCTCTTGTTGCTGACGTTTGACATAAAAAAAATTATTTGCTTTGGTGGTATTCACATAATCAAGAATATAAGTCCACACTTTATCAATTCCCATTCCTGTTACGGCAGAACAAATATCGGCAACCGGCGGCCAATGCGATTCGGGTTGTGGGAACAAATGTAGTGCATTCGCATATTGTGTCCTCGATATTTTTGCTTTATTTAAATTATCACCATCGGCCTTATTGATAAATATTGCATCACTCATCTCTATTATTCCCCGCTTTATCCCTTGCAACTCATCGCCGGCTCCTGCCAACATCAGCAGTAGAAAAAAATCGACCATAGAATGAACAGCAGTCTCGCTCTGTCCCACTCCCACCGTCTCCACAAGAATAATATCAAATCCTGCTGCTTCGCATAAACTAATTGTTTCTCGCGTTTTTTGGGCTACTCCTCCCAAGGAGCCTGATGACGGGCTTGGCCTGATAAAAGCATTCTCCTCGGTACTTAAAGCTTCCATCCTAGTTTTATCTCCCAAGATACTCCCCTTATTCTTGCTACTACTGGGATCAATAGCTAATACTGCTACTCTATGCCCTTGATCTACCAATTGCTTACCAAAAACCTCTATAAAAGTACTCTTCCCTACTCCTGGAACTCCTGTAATGCCTATACGAATAGAGGCTTGAGCTTTGGGAAGGCAAGCTTCAATAATTTGCTCAGCAAGTATGCGGTGCTCCTTCTTTGCACTTTCCACCAATGTTATTGCCTGAGACAAAATCTTTCGCTCACCCTTAAAAATACCCTGAATATAATAATCCAAATCAAGGACTCCTACCCTGCTAGCTTTTGCTTTTCTAATAAAGTTAGCATTAACAGCCTGTGGTGGGTTAATTCCTTTTTGAACTTTTAATGCAGAATGTGCTGACTTCGACTTACTCATTTTGACTATTTGATATTTAAATTTTAATAAATAAAAATGAACCGATATCCGCTTCCAATGACTCAATAGGATTTTCCACTATACGCCCTATTTCCGCATTATGCTTATAAAAAATAAAAGTGGGCACATACTTAACAGCATAGTTGCCCATAGCAATTCCGGGCACCAACTTTTGTCGATTTACAGCAATAATATTTAAACTATCCATGGGATAACCGGCAGATTTAAGGAGCATTAACAAACGGGGGACTTCTCGTTGCGAATCGGAACACCACGAACCAAAAATAATAGTTATAGAGGTCTTCAATAGAGAATCCTTGTGAGCTAGAATAAAATCTACATCGGGCTTATATTCCTTTGCCGCCTCCTCAATATAAGGGGCAAAAATAGCAGATTCCATTATCCCATTGTAGGAATATCTACCAATCATTATTTGTTGATTAATACTTGTATCAACCATTGTTTGGTTATACTTATCGACGCTATATCCATTTTGAGCTGAAACACTTTTCATCCCCATTAACGCAACAAATACAAAAAGAAAAATTACCTCTTTATTCATTATCTTACAATTTAATATTTAGCTTTCAAAAATAGTGTTTTTTATACGATTATAAAACTTAAAGTATTTTTACCGCTTGGGCTATGTAGAAGGCTGGTTTTTTAAAACAATTGTTTTTCAATTTACCACACTTTTTACTCATAGTTATTATACTAATATTCAGTATTCTACCCACATTACGCATAGACTTTATTAGGACTTCGCTATTTTATTATTAATCATATTTATTATCTAATAGCCAGTCGATTACATTTATCTGTTTCACTCCCTTATGGTTTCCTGTTTCATAATCCATGTAATTATTAAGGCTTGATAAAGCAATTTTTTGTTACTCAGAAATCAAAAAATATATGCACGTTTCAACAAGCTCAACGCATAGCTTCTGAGCTTTTCAGCAGACCCTAACTATTATTCAACTATTCCACGGATGCTAATGTTTACATCAGAAATTTTGAAATTTGCTTTTCCATAGTTCCATAGAGCAATTTGAATAATATCTCCTTTAGCCTTAGGAGGTGGAAGCCGAAATCGATACCTATCATGGCGTGTTGTATTCGTTGCGGCAGGTACGCCATTGATCTTAAATTTATAATAAGCATATACGGTAAAATTGCTATCCAGATAACTAAGGGTCCAAAAGACTTTATTCATACTTCCGCCGTATAAAGTTGTATTGTTGGACAGAGTGCAGTATAGCTCACGATATTTAGTAAATAAGTTTGCCGGAAATTTAAAACTTAGTCCAAATTCGTTATCTTTATTAAAAACAAGCGAATTATTTTCTGATTTATTATTGAAATATAGGTACTTACAATTATTTGAATCAAAATTGACAGACTTATCCAAAATCATTTGCAGAGGCTGGGTGTGATAAGAAACGATATCGTCATTTCCTCCCAATTGATTGGAATAGGCTTTATCTATTTTATTTAACGAATAAAAATACTTCTCTTTATTCATATCAAAGTGACTGATAATGGAATAATAATATTGATATGACTGAAGAATATTTAACAAAACAAAAAAGATGGAAACCAAAACAATTCCCCGCTGAAAAACAAGTTTGGTTTTATTCAACGCAAGAGCAAATAACAAAATAATAACAGGCAAATAGTCAATCATTACTCGTGCCCCATAGCTATCGCCATAATACCAATTCCACCAGGATGAAAGCACATAAATGACTAGTGCAAATGGAATTAACATAAGCAGAATAGCTTGCCCTTTTTTTCTATAGGCATACAAATAAGCTACTATCGCCAGAAGTGAAAGCGGGGTGTAAATAAAAAAACCCTTTCTAAAACTGAATAAGAACTTCCCTATTTGTGGATGCAAAAAATAAAACCCCTCGTGTGCATAAGACCATACCACAAAATGCCCTGTTTGCAATTTCCACATTATCAACTGAATAGACAAGGGAATCAAGAAAGCAGACAAGGCAATAATTAATCCGGATAAAGAGTTAAAGATTTTATTCAAAAGTACTCTGAAATTAGCAAAGGAACCGGAAAGAAAAGGCAAGAACAATACTACCAGGATATTGACCGGTCTAATCAGAACTATTATTGACAGTAGCAGAGAGCTAAGCACAAGATTACCAATAGAGAACTGTAATTGCATACGACGAAATGCATAGAAAAATGCTGCAATGGCGGCAAAGGAATACAGATGAGACATGGATGGCTCGATTAAACTATAGTATGCCAAATTACTACCAAAGAAGAAAGCAAATAAACTAAAGGCGATAATATGTTCCGGAATATCATATAATTTCAACAGAGCTCTTAATGCCATTAGTGCCAACAAAAGATAAAATAAGGCAGCAATACTAATGGCTTTCTGAAAAGCTTCACCGTAAAAATCAACTTTAGTATTACGAATTAGCTTGAAGCAATATACCGGTAAAACAAAAGGACTCTCAAGCAAAGCTGTTCCCACAAAATATTTATTAACAACCTTTCCTTCCTTTGTTTTCACCAGATAAACACTATTATCTACTTGTGCCGACATTTTATTATCGCCCAACAAAGAAGGAAAATACTGATAATATCCGTAGCCATCACTTCGGATTATCTGCTTATAATTAGTTCCTGAAGCTCCATTCCACCGTAGCAACAAAACAAGCAATATTGCAAAAAAAGCAATACTTACAACGGCTTTCATGGATTGGTCGATATGTATCTTTCTTATCCTCAGAATTTTAGTGTTTTATAGCAAATTTCTCTATTAAACTTCCATCGCTACGAATTGCAGAAACAACTAGCGAATCAGCATTAACATCAATAGTACAAAAGTGATTGGAGCGATCAATAATAACAATATTCTCTTTCATTTTAGGAAAATATAATGGCGCTCCTCCTCCACCTGTAGTTATCTCATTAATACCATCGACCACTGCTCTGGCATAATAATGATTATGGCCCGTAAGTACCAACTTAACATTATATTTTACAAAAAGAGGCTGCAATAATTTCTGCACCAGTGTATCGTTGGAGTGCCCGCCGGCGGTCCAGCCCGGCTTATGCATAAGTACTATCTTCCAATGGGCTTTAGAATCCTTTAGATTTTTCTCGAACCATCTATATTGGGGAGAATCTTTTTCAAGATTAGTAAATTGATCAATGGCAATAAAATGTACGTTACCATAATTAAAACTATAAAAATTTTCATCTTTTTCGTAAAAATTATAGGGAAAATATTTAGCAAAGAGTATCCCTTGCCCTTCGTGATTTCCCATGGCAGACATATAAGGTAAATTAGCCAACATCAGCTGAATATATTTATACTGAGGATCGAAAAATTGCTTATCCCAATCTTGTTCCTTGTCCCCATCAGCCACTAAATCACCTGTGGCAGCAACAAAAGTTTGTGTTAAAGGCCTGCTTTTTACTATTTTCATTATTTGTTCAGCGACCAAGTTGTGATGTGATGGGTAAGTCCTGGTGTCACCGTACGCAAAAAAACTAAACGTACTCATTGTATCTTGTGGCCGACTTCTAAAACTACCCTTTTTTATTTCATTACCACAATCTACCTCATAGTGATATAAGGTAGCATAATCTAAGGAATCAAATATCATATAATGCTGATGATCAGCATTGCCCTCAATACTGGTATAAACACTTTTCTTATCAGTAGCCATATTCCTTAAACTAATCTTACAATTCTGTGAAGAATAATTCTGCCATAAAAGCTCCATTTGCCGATTCGACTTCGTGAAGATAAGATAAGGAGCTTTTCTAAAATAAGTTTGTGGCTTACTCTCCAATTTATATGATAATAGGCTTATAAATACTCCCAATACAATACCCAATAAAACCAGTTTATTGCGAAAAATACTAAATACTAAATTATGTTTCATCTGTTCTATATTTAATTAGCTCCAATGATATTAGTTCAAATAATCTATTAACAATCACTCATTTATACGGCAAATTAAGATTAAGTCATCGTATTACTAAACCATAATAATATAAATAACTATCAAAGGACAAAGGTATTGAAAATAATGGTTTTATGGTCTAGGAAATTTACACGTTGATACTTCAGTTATCCATAACTAATATAGGCAATCTCGACAAAATACATTCGTATAAAAAGCTATAAATAAATTATTTTTTTCATTACTGTCCGATAAAAATACAAGGCATCAGCTTATCACCCCCCCCGCTGGTGCGCGAAATCGAAGATTCGGCGCAGTCAATCCTTCGCGTTCCAATATCCCTCCACTACCTTTCCCCGCTGGTGCGCGAAATCGAAGATTCGACACAGTAAATCCCCCGCTGGTGCCCACCTCTCCTCCGGCTTTATGGTTTCTATATTTAGCACAAAAGACAAGATTTACAATTTACACTGGAACTTTTTATTATAAATCTTTCTTTCATACTTTTTCCAGCAGCTGAAAAAGTATGCAAAAAAGCCGCCGTAAGTGCCACGTCAGGCCTATTATTGGCGCAGCAAGTCTTGTCCTTTTTGCAGAAGTCTGCGTTAAAATTTTTAACCATAGCTACGGC
>WGCS01000116.1 GCA_015493685.1 Bacteroidales bacterium | reverse complement strand
GGATGGTGCTAATTCCTTATAGGGTTTAAATTATTTAACTTCAGATTTTCTTTAGATTTATATATTATTATTGTAGATTGTGTTTTTAATAAAACATGAGTGCAGTCTAAAAAGGTAGATTTTTGTCAAAATCAAGACGGAAGAAATTTTTAAACCGGACTTAACTAATTGTTAACGAGGATTCTAAAAAAAACTCCTGACAACCTAGAGTTTGGCAACATAGACCTTATTTTAGACCAGACTCAAACATTATAACTAGCAAACAACTATGGTGAAGAAATTACTATTCTCAATATTATTTATATCACATTCCTTTTTAGGAATTTCTCAAATCAATACAGAGGGTTATTATAAGGATGTTTTTATGGATGGAGGTGTCAGCTTATACAGCAAGACTTCTATGACAGCTGTGGATTCTTTGCATCTAACGATGGAATACCTTGCAACAGAAAATCAAAGCACACAAAATAATAAAATGGACGGCACTTCCAATGATTTGAATGGCGCCTTATTATATCCTGATGGAGCACCGAGATTTAGGCTGATATATACCAATGGAGGTTCAGCCACAGCCCATGGCACTTCATTGGGAGGAGGAGGAAGAGATAATATACGTGCTTTTTATCACCATGGAGGCAGTTATACAGGATCATGCGCAGGCGCGTTTCTTACTTCAATTAACTATCAATCAACAGGAATCAACAATTCATATTATCATATCTGGCCGGGAAGAACTCATACAACAGGGGTGTTAAGCACTTATACCGGACAGTTTATTCCTCTTTCTTCGCCCTTATTACAATACTACAGTTTTGGAGGAGACCATTATATTGCTAATGTTTTTCACGATGGTGGTTGCTATGCCCGTGAAGATATTGATTTTCCGCCCCAAACAGAGATTCTTTTGCGCTTCGATTATCCCGGTTATGCCATGCATAATAAGGTTAGTTGTTGGGCTTATAAAAAAAATGACGAGTCAGGAAGACTAGTGGTTATAGGTTCCCACCCTGAAAAGGCAGCTAGTGGTGAACGATTAAATCTAATGAAAGCCATTATGCAATATGCACTTGCCGGACAAGGAAGGCCTCATGTGAAAGCCTCTTTGGAAAATGGAATTGCTTTAAGTATGAATAAATCCACCAATGATAATGATCCTGCACATACCAAAATCGGAGACCGACAATATCATCATTTCAAAGTATCTTTTCCCAATGCTGTGTCGAATTTGGCCATAAAAGTTGATGCTCAAACAGGCTATTATTTGAATATTTATATCAAAAAAGACACCTTTGCTTTCAAGAGTAATGCTTTATATGCAGATACCACTTATGCTTCTTCCAAGATTTTTAATGTGGGGAACCTTGCTGCAGGCACCTATTATATAAGTGTGGAATGTGATACCACCGTAACAACAATAGTGCAAAATTGGGGCTATGCCTACACTGGCAACCTTGCCGTACTTAACGGAATTTCATATTCTATTCGACTCGACTGGCTGCTTTCCATGCAGAATAATACCTTCAATAATAATATTAAAATCTATCCTAATCCTTCAACAGATATTATTCATATCGAAATTCCGGATATTGGCAATAAAGCTGTTAATATTATGGTTATAAATACTTTAGGAGAAGTTGTTTTAAGCCGTAATACCATAACAGCAGGCAGTTATAGCTACCTTTTGAATGTTTCGGATTTGCCCAAAGGAATATACTTTGTTTCAATTAATATTGGAAACAATAAATATCTGAAAAAGATTATTGTTCAATAATGACTTTTAATACTTGCTTTTAATAAACCATTCCTAAACTTCAAAATTCCTTTAGATTCTCGTTATACTATTGCCTTTTCATTCTTATTGTAGCGATAATTACTATTGCCTACCCAACCTTTTTTTATCAAACAAATCTAATTATTAATGCAGGATACTGGAAGAAAGCAAAACAAACTTGTAAAAGAGTGCATTAAGGGGAATGATAAAGCTCAAAAGGAGCTATATCAGGCTTTTGCCCCTAAGATGATGAGCGTGTGCTACCGGTATTCAAAAAATAAATCTGATGCGGAAGATATTTTTCAGTCAGGTTGGCTCAGAATTTTCGAGAATCTTCATAAGCTCCGTAAAACAGAATTACTGGAATGGTGGATGAGAAAGATTTTTGTTAACGAGGGCCTGCAGTTGTACAACAAATCGAAAAGATTGATTTATACAGATGAAAATTATAAGCTTGAACAAGACAATAAAGATGAGGTGAGAATGATACAAAGTTTCCAGTATGATCAGATAACGAAGCTAATTCAAGAGTTGCCTGACAAAATGAGAATCCCTTGCTTTTTGGATAATGAAAATTCTTGCAACAACGCTAGGAGAAACCGCAGGAGATATGCTTTCCATGACTCTTAAATTGGGTTATGCCCAGAGTTTAATAATTACCTTTTCTTTTTTCTTGATTATGTTGTTTGTCCAGCTTAAATCCAATAAATATAAGCCTGCCCTCTATTGGTTAGTGATAGTAGGCACAACTGCTGTAGGAATTGAGATCTCTGACGCCCAAAAACAATGGCTTGCGCTTAGTCCTAAAGTAAAAGACAGAAACCTGAAAGACTCATTTAATTCGCTTTTCGAAGGTTTGCACCTTAGCGCCAAACAAAAGCATGCCAAAATGGCGTCAATATTGGCTTCCTTGGATATGAGTCTGGTGGATGTGCTGGAAAATAGTTTTTAATATCAATGTGTTTAGGGTAAACTATTAACCCATAAAAATTTTATACATAACTTCAAAATTCCTTTAGATTCATATATTATTATTGTGATCGTTTATTAACACTAAATCAAATACTACGATGAAAAATTTAATGATTATTTCAATGCTTTTTAGCACAATGCTTTTTACGGCCTGCGGGCAAAAAGACAATGTTCCTGCCAAGGTAAAAACAGCTTTTACCGAAAAATTTCCCGATGCCAAAAAAGTGGAATGGGGTAAAGAAA
The DNA here is from genome assembly GCA_015493685.1 of Bacteroidales bacterium. Taxonomy (GTDB): domain Bacteria; phylum Bacteroidota; class Bacteroidia; order Bacteroidales; family UBA1556; genus UBA6267. The sequence goes on along the minus strand of WGCS01000116.1, from coordinate 1,185 downwards.
ATGCTACCGAATGGGAAGCGGAATTCAAAATTAATAATCAGGATTATTCTGCAAATTTCAATAGCAACGGCAGTTGGAAAGAAACAGAATACAGAATTAAAAAATCAGATATTCCGGAAGCCGTTCAATCGACAGTATCAGAAAACTACGGTGATTACACCCTAGTAATCGCCGAAGTATCGGAAACAGCAAAAGGAAAAGTTTTTGAATTATTGCTCAAAAATGGTGGTAAAAAAACGGAAGTTGTTATTTATCCCAATGGGCAACTGGTAAAACAACAAGCAGAAGAAAACGAAGAAGCTGATAAGGCTGACAATAAGGAGGAGAATGATGAAGTAGAATCTGCTGAAGCCAATAATCCGTCCAAGAAAGTTGAAATTGCTTTTAATAAAAAATTTCCCAAAGCCAATAAAGTGGAATGGGGGAAAGAAAGTACTAGCGAATGGGAAGCTGAATTCAAAATGGATGGTAAAGACTATTCTGCCAATTTCGACAATGAAGGCAACTGGAAAGAAACAGAATATGCTATTAATAAAACTGATATTCCGACTGCTGTAAAAACAGTACTCGATAGCCAGTATAAAGGTTATGATATTGAAGAAGCAGAGCTGTCAGAAAAAGCTAAAAGTAAGATGTTTGAGTTTCATCTTAAACATGGAGTTACAAGGATTGAAGTCGCTATTTCTCCCGATGGAAAAGTAGTTAAAAAAGAGGCCAAGGAGGAAAATGAAGAGAAAGGGGATACTGAGAATGAAGAAGATGAAGGAAGTTCTGATAATGATTAGTTATTAATAACAAAAAACCAACCTTTTTTAGTTCCACTTGGTTAGCATTTGGAATGTGACGGTATTGACTATGTTGGGCCTTTGTTTCGCGTGCCAGCGGGGAGGTGTTCTAATTATTGTGTCGTAATAATTATGTTGTCAACTGGTTGTTCTCAGGGTGTTGTTTAGAATATTTAGTTGGATACCTGCATTTTTAATTTCCCCATGACTAGTGAAATGGATATTTTACACCGCAGTTTTTTTTAATTGATTTTATTCCATTCCTATCAATTAAATTTTCCATAGGATGAGCAAAATCATCATTTGAAATAATTAAAATACAACGAAAATGATTAGGGCTAATTTTGAATATCAATGATTTACTATAGTTAACATAATGACTGTCTCTTATACACATCTG
>WGCS01000115.1 GCA_015493685.1 Bacteroidales bacterium | reverse complement strand
ATATATCTCATACTTGCTTGTATTTGATACTGGTAAATACTTTATGAATAAATTATCTTCAGTGGGTACGGGATAAATATTAACTGTGTTTTCTTTTTTATCAATTTGAGTAACTGCTGAAAAGCTACCTCCACAGGGAATGCTATCATTATTGTAGTATAGTTTAATTTTATCTACTGCATTTTTTAAAACACTCACATTTTGAAAGTTTGATTTGCTTGTATCACGAGCATAAACATAAGCTATATCAATACTCTTAACAGCTCCAGCGGCTAAATTAAATGGTCCAATAGATTGAACAGCTCTTCTGTCAGAAGAATAATTTGCCGGCCCTGTTAAGGGATGATTTTCTGCCCATGTTGTGCTATCATTGGGGTCGCCAGAATACAAAAAATTTGTTTGATTTATTCCTTGATAACCATTTCCTCCATAGGTCAAATGCGTTCCATCACTCCAAATTGCTTGCATAGAATGATATATACTTGTGTCAGTGAGATCTAAAGACATTCCATTCGCAGCTGTATTGCTGTAAGACATAAAACTTGTCATTGTATCTGATAAAAAAACAACTCCCTGTGCCGGAGGATTTGCTCCATATTGATCTACTGCACCATAGCCATCTACAGGTAAACTATTATATCCGTAAGCCAGATTTCTTGATGAATCACAACCAATATAGTCATCCAATGCGTATCCAATATCAAAATCAGTAAATAGTCCCATATATATATCATGATAGTCTTGACTGGAACGGTTATAAATATCATAATGAACAAAAATTGTATTATTCAAAGTAGAGTCAGTCGGACAATCGTAAGCATAGGCTGTTTCTTGAAATTCAAGGCCGAGTATTGCCCCTCTACTCTCAGTATGAGGTTCTTTGCACTCGTTGAAAATAATAAAGACAGATTGATCACCTCTTATTTTTGGGTAGTCACCATCAGCTGGAATATATTTCCCATCATTGTTTTTATCGATAAATGGGGCCATATTCTCACTTTGACCAAGCAGAGTGTCACCCTTTGCAGGCCAGTTGGCTATTGCCTCAGGAATAGTGTAGTTTGATTGCCAATAGTGAGCTTTATGATAATCAATTTCAGCCTTGCTTATTTTCCATACACGATTCCATAGGGAGTCGGAGTACTGATTTAGTGTTAACGTATCGCAAACAGGTCCGTAAAAATAATCTTCTCCTAATAACCTATATATTTCAGCTGCTAAATGGAGATTGTTTGATTGATCTAATCCGCCTATCCAGGGCACACTTGTAAAAATGGTTGACTTCCCTGAGCCTTTTGGTACTTCATATTGGACGGTAGCAACTGGTTGTCCATTAGGGCCTCTATAATCCCAAAAAGCATTACCACGAGGGGTAAAGGGTGCAGATATGTTGTTAATATTTAGTGTATCCGTTGTATTATTGTTGTTGATATGCACAATAATATACCCTATGTTGGAAATATTATTATGATTGTCCTTAATAATGTATTGAATCGTATCTGTTCCAGAGGAGTAATGCATTTGTATATTTATTGTACTGTAAGATATAGTAACATTTCCACTTCCATGTTTAAAACCGACGGAATATAGCATAAAAGGATCACCATCGGGGTCGTAGTCGTTTAGTGTGGGATTGAAAACATAATTTCTACCGGACTTAAGAGTAATGGTGTCATTTACGGCAACAGGGGCGATATTTGTAGCAAAAAGAGTTGTAATTGTAAATAAAAAGATAAAAAGCATTGCGTATTTAAGTAGTGGATTTTTCATAATCTAAAGGTATTTTATTTGATTTTACAAATATATGAAAGAACCGGCATACTATCAAGGAGTTTAACGACCGTATTCTTGATATTTTAACACAAAAAGGAAAGCCTTTCCGGCTTGGAGGTAAAAAATACACCGGCATAATCTCCAATATTGCCAAAGGCTTGAATAAAAATAGTATGATAGTCTATTATTAACCCGTAAAACCGGTGACAAATTGTTGCTTAATCTTTTTTTGGAAATTATTATCGAAAAAATTGGGTATTGTTGTTCTGGTTTGTTGATGAGATAAGTTAATCTATTGTTATTCAGGAGGTAGGCGATAGAATCGCGCACCAGCAGGGGGATTTATTGTAATTTAGATGGAATGGCCATTTTACGCCGCAATTTTTTGTATTGGTTCATTCTATCCTCGCTGGATAGTTTATGGAGATGATGTTTTTTTTGTAAACAATTTTGATTGACGCAACCTCCGTAGATACAATTCATGAATTGTATCTACCCCATAACCATCAATCAGATTTTCCCTCGGATGGACAAAAACATCATCTGAAATAATTAACATACAATGAAAATAGTCAGGCATGATGACATAGGCATTCAACATAATATTCCCCGACATTGCAGGTGTATTTTCTAATTGCTGTTCTAGTTTGTTGATGAGATGAGTTAATCTATTGTTATTCAGGTGG
>WGCS01000114.1 GCA_015493685.1 Bacteroidales bacterium | reverse complement strand
GAGGAGGGCTTTTTTATAAAAATAATAATAGATTATTTAATTAAAATCTTTTTGGTAATGCTAGTTTTATCAGCAAAATTAACATTCACCATATACATACCTTCTTTTAAATTAATGGTGGAAATTTTCATGTCTCCTCTTTCAGAAGGATTTTCTTTACTGATTATTACTTGTCCTATTGAATTCATAATATCAACAGATTTGATGATAGCAGTACCTTTTACCATAAACCAACCGTTTGCGGCAGGGTTAGGATAGAAAAAGCAATTATTTTTCTTTTTTGTTGCAGTATGAATACTATTTGGTTGGCAAATACTCTGATGCCAGCCTAAAGTACTAAACACTTGGAAACCTATGGAGTCCCATTGGGCTGCCGGGTTGAAATAAGGAGGGTTAGCAGTAACTCCTTCTTGAATAGTATATTTACGTACTAAAGTATTTCTTTTTGTCCACCAACGGCCTCCTCCGGCACTGGTAAATCCACTGGCTGTATCAGAAGTCCATGCTTTTCCAGGATCTTCACCTATTTTACCAATAATATCAATATAAGTTCCGTTGAGTTTTTCTAAGGTAACGGCATCATTACCATTGAAATACATCATTTTGTTTTGGCTGTAAACAGGGCAGATAAAAGTATCAGCCTTGGCTTGAAGCTCTAAGGCTACTGCTGTATCATAACCTGTTCCATTGGGATCTCTCTTATCGGAAACCACTACCCAACATTCTGCCGGTGCTAAAGTGTTTGATAAAGTTACGGCATAGGGTGTTGTGCCTCCATTAGAATATCTAACAAGCTGATATTGTGATAAATCTACAGCATTATTGGTGGGATTATAAATTTCTAATGCTCTATTATTACCTTTTCCTTGTAAGTATTCTGACAAAAATAAGTCGTTGCATTGTGCAAAGCTTAGTGTACTCACAAAAAGTACTAAAACTGAAAGTAAAATTTTCTTCATAAGATAGTTAATTATTTATTGGTTTAAATTATTTAATAATAAGCCTCTTTTCGTAAGAGGGGAAGCAAAAGTACAGTTTTTTTTTATAAATGAAGGGATATGCTGTTATATAAATGTTAAATATTGATTTATCTCTTTTTTTTAATGAGAGAAAGGTAGTTTATGGATGCCGAAGACTTAATTTTTTAGGTAAATAAGGTTTCAAGTATATCGATACTTTGTATTGTACCCATTTCCGGTAAGTGATATTGATAGTAGCTGAGAAGTCCTTTGAGTAAAAGCCGCCTTTGTATTGTGGTGATGGAAAAATTGGGGATATTGTCGTATTTCAATTGCATCAATTGATTGAGAAGCCTGCTTATTTCTTTATTGAAATAGCTGCTGTTATTATAAGTACTTTCAAACAGAGCATGCTCAGGGATAAAATAGCATTTAGTAATGCTGAAATTATTATTGGGGTAGAACCCCAAGTATCGACTTAAATCCAAGGTAAATAAAAGGTGGAAGTTAGTAATATAGCTGCCTTTAGCTTCGTTGAGAAAAGCTATGCTGGTATATAAATACTGAAAAAGATGTTCATTGGCTTCTTCTTCTTTTATCACCTTATATATAAGTTCGGCAATAAACATTGCTATCGATGATTTAAAAATATCGGAATGGATACTGTGGATTCCTTCTGAGATATTAATGTCTTTGAGCTTTTGCATGCCGGCACGCTCCTTATAGGTAAGTTTAACGTGAAGAAGCTGGAGCGGCTGGAATAATGAGGCCGATATTTTGCTGTGTTTTTTCCTCACCCCATGCACTATGAAGGTAGTTAAACCTAGTTTTTGAGTATAGAGTTTAGCAATAATACTTGTCTCGGAATATTTGTGAGTTCTTAGGACAATAGCGGGTGTACTAACTTGCATAATTTTAACGAGGACTTAGGACTTGAGTTTGTTAATAAGCTCTTGAGGGAAAAAGCGGTAGATTTTATTCTGATCGTTAAAGCCAAGTTTCTTGGCTTTTCTCAGGTCGTTAAGTGCCTCCTCTTGCTTGTCTTGCGAGAGGGCATATATGGCTTTGAAAAAGAATAAATCAGGATTCTTGGGCTCTAAGCGTTTGTAAATCTCAAGGTATTTGGGAATAAGATTATAATGGCCTCTTCCTGAGCTTGCTGCTGATAGTCGTGAATATACAAGTATTCCAAGATAAGCCTTTGTCCGTTGGTAGCTGGCAGCTCGTAATTTGTTTTTCTTGTCGGCAGCTTTTGATTCGATATAATCAATTTGATTATTCCACCATTTTAAATCTTGAATTTCCATTGCGTGAGAAAGCATTTGGTATCTCTGTTGTTCTTCATTGATGTATTTCTGTAGCCGGTGGAAATAGCTTTTTACATTGGGATTATTGCTCAATGCAATAAGTTGTTGCTTACGTTTTTCAGCAAGATTACCATCGCTGAGTTTATAGGCCATTTCCATGGCTTTAAAGCTCAAGTAATATTCTTTTTGTTTTAATAATTCTGTAGATTGCTTTGCGTAGGCATTAGCTTCGCTACTATTCTTTCCTTCGTTTCGGCCAATAACAAAATCAATGGCATCAGCTATAAGTTTTGCTTTGGGCCATTGGTGTTTTCCTCTAAAATTAAGTGTGATAATATTCTTATTGAAGGTGGTAGCATCATCGGGAGTATAATATTGTTCCATAAAATTAAAATCGCCCATGCCTGAAATCATGACTATGGGAAAAGGAAACTGCGTTTGGCGGTTAAGGCCGGCACCGCATAGAATTAAGCCATCGATGCGATTTCTACGCGCATAAATAGCGGCCATTCTGCTTCCTCCTGAAAAACCAAGTAGGTAAATATACGATGGCGAAATGGCAGCATAGGATTCGAAATGATGTAAATCTCTATTGATAATTTCGTTATAGGCTGAAATGCCATTCCGAATATCGTTAAGGCCTAATAGCGCAAGGTGATTGTTGTCGGCAATGGAATGTAAAGAATCCATAATTATAGCAGGCTTGCCATGGGGATCAAGTACTATTAAAATTCCATTAACTATACTGTCGCCGGGAATATAATAGATATAATGTGTGCTCTTTTTTATTTTTACCTGACTTGTATCTTGGCTGGTGATGGGTGCCTCTTTGGTGCTATTGCTGGAAGTATGAGTGCAGGAACTAAATAGACCTAATAGTGTAATAATTATAGCTAACTTTATTTTTCGTAATAACATGAGCTCTTTTAGTTTGATTAAACGAAGTACAAAATTAGATAAAATATAGGGTGATACCATGGATATCACCCTTTTTGTTTAATTAATAAACAAACAGAAAAGAAACAAACTAAAATTTTTACCTTAATAATCTATTACTGACTACAACGACATGATATATATATAATTGGTTGCATTATTTAATAAAAATAATTACTAATAAGCAGCGATTAATTTCATTGGATTCAGCTTAATCCATGTGTATTGTAGATATAGGATGCCGTTTCTTTTAATAAAAATACTATTTTCCTGTTTTTGGAGTTTATTTGATGGAGAAGTAGAGAATCTACTTCGTCGAATTGGTTTTGCAATTGCGCATAATGGTGGTTTATTTAGTAAAATGTTGTTTGTTTAATTTTTTAAATAAATGTTTTATTATTTGAATAACAAGGCTTACTTTTGTCCGACATTTAATCGTAATGTACTTTAGATAAAACAATTAGGAATTAGATAATTATTTTAAGAAATAAATACTATTATGGAGAAGAAACAACAGCTTGAGAATAAGAAAGTTAAAACAATTGGTTATAAAGTTACCATTGGTATATTGGTAGCTATAATAATAGTTCTATTATGGATATTGCTTTATTCCAGAGAAGAGGTAAAGGCGGTAAATGTTGAGAAAGAGGAGATACGACTTAATCTCACGGGCGAATTAGATTCGTTAATGGTGGAGCATACAACTATTAAGAAAGAGTACGGGGAATTAAGTGAGCAAGCAAAGGTGAAAGATAGTATTATTACCGCCAATGCCATTGAAATAAAAAAGCTAATTGCTAAGTCATCAGATTACCGACGTATTAAACGTAAGTTAAATTATTTACGGGCAATCCAACAAAGTTATGTTGATCAGCTGGATTCGCTTTATACTGCCAATAGAGAATTAAAACAAGAGCTCGATGTTGCTCATCAACAAATTGATAAAAAAACACGACAAACGGTAAAATTAAAAAAGGAAAGGCAACAATTAACAAAAATAGTAGAAGTAGGTTCCGCACTCAAAGCCAATAATGTGGAAGGAGTTACTTACCATTTACGAGGAAAGAAAAAGAGGGAATTGGAGACTTTTAAAGCTCGGCGTGTAGATAGAGTTAAAATACGCTTTACCATTGGAGCCAATGCCTTGGCAAAACCGGGTAATAGAACGGTATATATTCGTATTGCTCGTCCCGATGGTTTAATTATAGCTAAGGGTAAAGGGGATGAATATAGCTTTGATTTTAATGGGACTAAGCTTCAATATTCCATGAAAAAAACCATTGACTACCAGAATAAGGCCATTAACGTAGTCCTAAATTGGGATAAACATACGACTACTCCTGCCATGAAAGGAAAGTATTTAATTGCTATTTATCTCGATGGTAAAATGATTGGAAGAAGTCAATTTGTATTGGATTAGTATATCGCCACACAAATTGTTAAATAAAAGAAGCCGCTGAAAAATTTATTTTTCAGCGGCTTCTTTTATTTAGTATAGGCTCAGAAAATCATAAACCAGAATTAATTATTAACCTAACTTTAGGTCGATTTCTATCTTGAATCAGCTTTTGCTATTTCAAGAAAGCGATATTTTTATCGTAGAATTTTAGTTTTTAATAAATCTTTTTACAATCTTTTTATTGGCTGTTTCAAAATAAATAAAGTAACTTCCTTTGGCAAAGTCGCTGAGGTTAAATTGTAATATATCCTGCTGGTTCTGAATGGGTATTGTTTTCATCAATTGACCGGAAACGGAATAAATACTTAGGCTTTTGACAGCCGTAGATCCCAATTTTATAGTCAACTGATTATGGGCTATCGAAGGAAATACTTGAATGCTTTGTACTGTTGACTGGGGTTCTATTCCTATGGATAGATCTTGAGGTATAGCCAAAGAAGTTAGAAAAACCTTGTCACCGCTAGTACTCATATTACCATTGGCGGCTACCAAAGCGGCATAAAAAGTAATCGTATCGGCACCTGCTGCCGGGGCTGTCCAATCCATTGACCAGGTCTTGCTGTCATTATTTGGTGTAATTCCGTTGCCGGTATGGGTTACTGCATGGCCATTATTAACAAGTTTCGTCTCCCCGGTATTGGTGATTACAAAAGTACCTACCTTGTTGTGTGTAGCGTTTTCGGCTGTAAGCTCAAATCCAAAGCGGGCGACACCGCTATAAGTACCTGTTAATGTAATGGTATAAGTATGGTTAGGAACATAGCCTGTCGATGGAATAGTTGTGCTAATCCACGAGTTGACAACTTGTGGTGTTCCGGCATGGCATTGAGTGCAATTATGCCCATCGGCAGGAGAGCCTGTTTTCCCTCCCGGTGAACCGCCTGAGTTGTTTATGGAGGATAGTAAACTGATAAATAAAATGCCGGCGAAGCTGAATAAGATAAAGGTTTTTTTCATAATGATTAATTGTATATAACTTATTGAAATAGTGTAAATAGTAGTTAACAAAAATAATAAAAAAAGGAATAAAATTTCATAATAAAAATCATGATAACCGGCAAAAGGCCTAAGAGAAACAATTTATGCGCTATATGATGGTTAAATTAGGTATAAATTCTATTTTAGGTCAATTTATAAAAATACTATCTTTGCCGCTTATAAATTAAGTCTTTACAAGAAAACAAACTTTATATAATTATTTAATAGCGAATATCATGGATAAAACAACAGTAGATATTAAGTGGAAGAAGAAAATGACTTTTGATGCAGAAGTGAATGGTCATATTATCCCAATAGATGCCGACGAGCGTGTTGGTGGCGAAGATAGAGGCCCTCGCCCCAAGCCATTAACATTAGTCTCATTGGGAGGATGTACCGGAATGGATGTTATTTCTATTTTAGGTAAAATGAGAGTGCAGCCGGAGGCGTTTGACGTAAAAGTTAGTGGTGAGTTAACCGATGAGCATCCTAAATATTTTCATAAAATTCATATTGTTTATTCTTTCAAAGGAAAGGACTTGCCCATGGATAAATTAGAAAAAGCCATTAATCTTTCTCAGGATCGCTATTGTGGTGTTACTGCTATGCTTAATAAGGTGGCTGAGATGACATACGAAATTGTTATCGAAGAATAATAGCAATTAGCAATAAAACGTATTCCTTAAAATCATAATTCAAGGCGATGGTATTATTGTAAATAGTAGGTAAAAATAATCTGCTTATGGTAGAATGCCAAATCATGTAGGAAACTTTGTTTCAAATTAAATGACAAAACCCCTAATAGTATCTATTACGGGTTTTGTTGGTTATAATAAGCTTATTGTATTACAAATAGCCTAGTTCCAGTTGAGCTTCTTCACTCATCATACTCTTATCCCATGGTGGGTCAAAGGTGAGTACAACATCAGCTTCTTTTATTCCAGATATAGCAGACACCCGTTCTTTAACTTCTGCCGGTAATGAATCTGCCACAGGACAATTGGGAGTGGTCAAAGTCATTACCACATGAGCTACTGCATCATCATCTACCTCTATTTCGTAAATCATGCCTAATTCATATATATCCACAGGAATTTCCGGGTCATATACTGTCTTTAATGCCTTTAATACTTGATTTTCTAAAAAAAGAAAATCCACAGCTTCTTTTTTCTTTTCTTCCATTTTATGCTTGTTTTTGTTCTTCCTTGGTTTTGAATACTAATGCATAAAGCTTTATTTGTCTTATCATGGAACTAAGTCCATTGGCTCGTGTGGGTGATAAATGTTCCTTAAGTCCAATATTGTCGAGGAAACTAAAATCTTCGTTGATAATTTCTTGAGGTGTGCGATTATTGACAACGCGCATAAGCAATTGTACAATTCCCTTAGTGATAATGGCATCGCTATCGGCTTGGAAGATAATCTTACCCTCTTTGTATTCAGCACTAAGCCATACTTGGGATTGACATCCACTAATTAGGTATTGCTTTGTCTTATATTTTTCTTCAATTCCCTCACACTCTTTACCCATTTCTATAATGTAATTATAGCGGTCCATCCAGTCGTCAAAGAGTTCAAATTCTTCAATGATATTTTCTTTGGTTTCTTGTATAGTCATTTTCTTGGCTTCTTTAAAGTTTTGGTTTTAATTAAATTATAGCAACATTGTTTGAGCTTTAACAATAGCTTCAGCCAACAAATCAATTTCTTGTTTAGTATTATAAAAGGCAAAGGAAGCTCTAATAGTTCCGTTTATATGCATGTATTTCATAAGAGGCTGAGCACAATGGTTGCCGGTTCTAACGGCTATACCCATTTGGTCAAGTAGGCTGCCGGCATCATAATGATGAATACCATCAAGTATAAATGATATTACAGCAGCTTTGGGTTTATGGGTGCCAATAATCGTAAGTCCATTTATTTCGGATAATTTCTTGGTACCATAGTCCAAAAGTTGATGCTCATAAGCTTCAATGGTTGCAATACCAATATTGTTAATGTATTTTATTGCTTCTCCAAAGCCTATAATACTTGCTATCATTGGTGTGCCTGCTTCAAATTTGAATGGTAAATCTGCAAAAGTAGTTTTCTCAAAACTTACTTGATCGATCATTTCTCCTCCTGTTTGGTAGGGCGGCATTGCTTCTAGAAATTTTTTCTTACCATAGAGTATGCCTACACCCGTTGGACCGTACATCTTATGAGCCGAAAAAGCATAGAAATCGCAATCTAGTTCTTGTACGTCAACATTAGTATGGGGTATTGCTTGTGCTCCATCAATTAATACCGGAATTTGTTTTTGGTGAGCTAAATGAATTAACTCCTTTATGGGATTAATTATTCCCATTACGTTCGATACATGTGCTAGGGCAACTAATTTTGTTCGGGAGTTAAGTAAGGATTTATAATGGTCAATGTTTAAACTCCCGTCAGGATTTATTTTGCTTACTTTTAAGGAGGCGCCTTTTTCTTGGCAGAGGATTTGCCAAGGGATAATATTGGCATGGTGTTCCATTTCTGAAATAACTATCTCATCTCCTGCAGTGATAAAAGCTTTCCCGAAAGAACTTGCTACTAGATTAATAGATTCGGTGGTGCCTTTGGTAAAAATTACTTCTTCTATACTCTGAGCATTAAGATGTTCTCGGATTGTTTCGCGTGCATTTTCCATGGCGTCAGTGGCAAGCTGACTTAGCCAATGCACTCCTCGATGTACATTGCTGTTTTCACTGCGATTATATTTAGCCATTCGTTCAATTACCGCAGTAGGTTTTTGACTAGTGGCAGCATTATCAAAATACACCAACGATTTTCCCCTTATCTTCAGTTGAAGTATGGGGAAATCTTTTCTGATATTATCAATATCAAAGTCCATGATTTTATATTTTACTTATATCTATATCAAAATGAATAGGTTTGTCGGGATCAATACATTGTATGGAACATTGCTCACAGGCGCTAAGCTCTCCTTTTAGTCGTTTTTGTACAAGTTCATCAACGCTGGCACGCATAGTTGGTAGCGCGATTTCATTGATGATTTGTCGTACAAAGGCACTCATAAGAAGCATTCGGGCATTACGTTCACATATTCCTCTTTGCATAAGGTAAAACATAGCTTCCATATCTAGCTGGCCCACTGTTGCACCATGGCTGCATTTTACATCATCGGCATAAATCTCTAAAAATGGATGGGTGTCAATTTTTGATTTAGTGGTAAGTTGAATATTATTATTGTTCTGAAATGCTATCGTTTGTTGGGCATCCTGTTTTACCATGGTATGTCCATTAAATATCGAATGTGCCTGATCGTCAACAATGCCTTTAAATACTTGCTTGCTACTACAGTTGGAAACGTTATGCGATATATATACGTGATTATCAACAATTTGCTTTCTATCTACAAGGTATAATCCCATAACATCAGCATTGGCCCCACGGCCATTTAAGCTTACGTGAGTATCGTTGCGTATTAGTCCGCCATTGAGGACGATTGTGTTGGAACTTAGGTTTGAATCTTTTGCCTGACGGATAAATGTACTTGTCATAACAATTGCCTCATCATCCTTATTTTGCAACTTATATAAGTCTAAGTCTGCCCCTTCTTGCAGACAAATCTCCGTTACATTATTAATAAAGCTGGAGTTATTATTAATAGAGTCGTCACAATGTACTAATTTGAGTTTGGCATTTTTACCTAATATTACCAAGTTGCGAGTATTTGTAAATATACTTTGTTCGCTATTGATAATGTTTACCATTTGTAGATTCGTATTATGTTCTACATTGTCAGGTACATAAATAAAGTATCCTTCTTGATAAAGGGCGCTGTTCAATGCTATAAGTCCATTGCGTTCATTGATAACACATTCGCCATAGTGTGCTTTAAACAGGTCGGGAAAAGCAAGTTTTGCAATACTTAAATTGGCAACGATAGTTCCGTTATCGTAGGTAGTAACACCATTGGCTCCTTCAATCCATTCCCCATTGAGCATGGTATATAAGTCGGTGTCGAATTGATTAATATCGCATTGGAAAATAGATTCTTTTGGTGAAGTAGTTTTCGCCGGCAGATATTCTATATCATAAGCTCTTTCCAAAAATGGTTTGAGATTAGTTTTTCGCCATGACTCTAACGTATTGTCAGGAAACCCCAATAGTTTAAACTCTTCGTAAGCCTTTTTACGTTTTTCAACGAAAAAGGGACTCTCTTTGGCCTCAAAAGAATCGATAGTTGCTTCAAATTGATGCAATAAGTCTTCCTTGAGTTGTGGCGCTATTTCAGTTTTATTCTTGCTCATTTTACTTGGCTTTCAGTTCTTCTTTAATCCAGTCGTATCCTTTCTCTTCTAATTTTAAAGCGAGCGATTTATCGCCGGTTTTTACTATTTTGCCATCATACATTACATGCACAAAATCAGGTACAATATAATCCAATAGTCGTTGATAGTGTGTAATTACTATGGTAGCATTCTCCGGTGATTTTAATTTGGTAACTCCATTGGCAACAATACGTAATGCATCAATGTCGAGTCCCGAATCAGTTTCGTCTAAGATGGCTAATTTTGGTTCTAGCATTGCCATCTGAAATATCTCATTCTTTTTCTTCTCTCCTCCGGAGAAGCCTTCGTTTACTGAGCGGTTATTAAGTTTGGCATTCATTTCTACCAAGGCTTTTTTCTCTTTCATATATTTTAAGAATGCAGCTGCAGAAAGAGGTTCTTGACCACGGTATTCTCTTATTTCATCCAGTGCTGTACGCATAAAATTTGTCATGCTTACTCCGGGAATCTCTACAGGATACTGAAATCCCAGAAATATTCCTTCTCTAGCTCTATCTTCTATGGATAATTCCAAAAGGTTTTTTCCGTTATAGCTAATTTCTCCTTGGGTAACTTCATAACTTTCGTTGCCTGCAATTACCGAGGCTAAAGTACTTTTGCCGGTACCGTTGGGTCCCATTATAGCGTGCACTTCTCCTTTATTAACTTCAAGGTTTAATCCATTGATGATCTCTTTGCCTTGCACGCTTACATGTAAATCTTTAATTTTTAACATGATATATAATATTTATTTTCTTGTTTCTTAATAATTTAGTTATCCTACACTGTTTTCTAAGCTGATAGATAAAAGCTTTTGTGCCTCTACCGCAAACTCCATAGGCAATTTATTTAATACCTCTTTGGCATATCCATTGACGATAAGAGCAATGGATTTTTCGGGGCTGATGCCTCTCTGTTGACAGTAAAATAATTGTGCATCAGATATTTTAGAAGTGGTGGCCTCGTGTTCAACTATGGCTGTTGGGTTGCTGGTTTCGATATAGGGAAAAGTATGCGCTCCGCAGGTATCGCTCAACAACAAACTATCACATTGCGAAAAATTCCGCGCATTATCGGCTTTGGCATTTACCTTTACCAATCCTCTGTAGCTATTGTGACTTTTTCCTGCTGATATTCCTTTTGAGATGATAGTACTCCTTGTGTTTTTTCCCAAATGAATCATTTTGGAACCGGTATCAGCTTGCTGATAATTATTGGTAACGGCCACCGAATAAAATTCGCCTACGGAATTGTCGCCTTTAAGGATGCAGCTTGGATATTTCCACGTAATGGCAGAACCTGTTTCTACTTGTGTCCATGATATTTTGGAGCGATCTCCTTCGCAGAGTCCTCTTTTGGTAACGAAATTAAATATTCCTCCTTTTCCCTCTTTATTACCTGGATACCAGTTTTGAACAGTACTGTATTTTACTTCTCCATCTTTGTGGGCGATAATCTCTACTATGGCTGCATGGAGCTGGTTTTCGTCTCGTTGAGGAGCGGTACAGCCTTCGAGATAGCTAACATAGGCTCCTTCGTCAGCAATAATTAATGTTCGTTCAAATTGACCCGTATTGGCTGCGTTAATTCTAAAATAGGTACTCAATTCCACAGGTGATCGTACTCCTTTGGGAATATAACAGAATGAGCCATCGCTAAATACAGCAGAATTAAGAGCGGCAAAATAATTGTCGCCAATGGGAACCACCGAGCCTAAATATTTTTTTACCAACTCAGGGTGCTGTTGCACTGCTTCGCTAAAGGACATAAATATAATGCCCTTTTCTGCTAGAGTATCCGAGAAGGTGGTTTTTACTGATACACTGTCGATAACTGCATCAACGGCTACTCCTGAAAGTACTTTTTGCTCTTCCAATGATATCCCCAGTTTATTAAAAGTATCCACTAATTCAGGATCTACTTCGTCCATGCTTTGCAATTCCTTTTTCTTCTTAGGGGCAGCATAATATATTATATCCTGAAAATTTATTTCCGGTATTTTAAGGTGGGCCCAATTAGGTTCTGTCATGCTTAGCCATTTGCGGTATGCTTTTAGCCTGAACTTTAACAACCATTCAGGTTCGTTTTTCTTCTGAGAAATTAAACGGACAACGTCCTCATTGAGTCCCATGGAAATACTATCGGTTTCAATATCGGAAACAAAGCCGTATTTATAGTCTGTTGTGGTGACTTCTCCAATAATTTTATGTTCGTCTTTTGCCATTATTTCCTTATTTAGATTAATTTTAAATAGCGAGGCAAAGATACAAAAAGCATTGGTTTGTATGGATATTAAAAATGATAATAATTAGTTATTTATATCTTGCTTATTTTAATTAATATATTATAATTAATATGCGGATAATCAAAGCTTTATATCTTATTTATTTGTTTTTATGAATTGCATTTTTAAATTTATATAGAGTGGATAATAGTTCGAGTTTTGCATAGTATTATTCTTGGTGAAAGGACATTGTAATAAAATAAGAACAAGTTTATAGACGATAATTCACCAAAATAGGAAGTGTATTGTCAAGGGATGTATATTGTAATAGCGAAAGCGTATTTTTGTTGTATTGCTAAAAATAAATGCTAAAATGGCGCATGTAAAATCTTCTTAATAGGAACACGCATTTTTTGTATTTTTGTTGCTATAATTATCAAAGGTAAATATGGAGTTACAATCTATCAAACAACGATTTGGAATAATTGGTAATTCGGAGGTGCTGAATAGAGCAATTGAAATTGCCATGCAAGTTGCGCCTACCGATCTTACGGTGCTTATTACTGGTGAGAGTGGAGTAGGTAAGGAGGTGTTTCCTAAAATAATTCATCAGTTGAGCGCATGGAAACATGGTAACTATATTGCAGTTAACTGTGGTGCAATTCCGGATGGCACCATAGATTCTGAACTTTTTGGTCATGAAAAGGGCTCTTTTACCGGGGCTATAGATAGTCGCAAGGGCTACTTTGAAGTTGCCAATGGAGGCACCATATTCCTTGATGAAGTTGCGGAATTGCCTCTATCAACTCAGGCTCGTCTTTTGCGTGTGTTGGAAAGTGGTGAATTTATTCGTGTTGGTTCTTCCAAAGTTATTAAAACAAATGTGCGTATTGTTGCGGCCACCAATGTTGATATACCTAAGGCAATAGAGGATGGAAAGTTTAGAGAAGATCTTTATTATCGATTAAATACGGTCCCCATTCATGTGCCTTCTTTGCGTGAACGTAAGGAAGATGTCTTTTTATTATTTAGAAAATTCGCCACTGATTTTGCAGAGAAATATAGAATGCCTACACTTCAGCTAACCGAAGATGCCAGAACCTTATTAATTAATTATCGTTGGAAAGGTAATGTACGGCAACTAAAGAATATTACTGAACAAATTGCAATTATAGAGAAAGAGAGGGTAATCGATAGTGAAGTTCTCTCAAGATATCTGCCCCAGGATTATTCAACACGTCTCCCTGTACTTTTTCACGACCCCAATAATAGCAAGTTAAGTGAGCGAGACCTACTATATAAGGTGTTGTTTGAAATGAAGCGTGATGTTACCGATTTGAAACAGCTGGTGGGTAAAATGATTAAAAATGAAAATTTGTCGGCGCATTTACATCCTTCTGACATGGAAATTGTAAAAGATGTTTTAAATGATAAAGTGAATGATATTGATGCGGTGGGTCAAATTTATCCCCTTAAGTTTGAGGCCTCTTCGGAACCTCATGTTATTAACAGTGGCTTTGAAGATTCTATTCAGGAACCTGAGATGCTTGAAGAATCACTCTCCTTGCAGGATAAAGAAATTGAGCTTATCAAAAGAGCTTTAAAAAAACATAATGGTAAACGGAAGATTGCTGCTGACGAACTGGGCATTTCTGAGAGAACATTATACCGAAAAATTAAAGAATATAATATCTCCTAAGAATAGCAGCTGTGAAAAGACCTTATCATATAATAGTAGTAGTTTTGTTGACGTTCTTTATGCTGAATTTGCAATCCTGTTCTATAAATTATAGTTTTACCGGGGCTCCAATTACTGCTAAGACAATCACTATTGATTATTTCCCCAATAAGGCAAGTTTAATAAATCCGGTATTAAGTCAAGAGTTTACCCAGGCACTTAGAGATGAGTTTGTGGGGCAAACAAAATTACAATTGGTAAAGCAAAATGGTCAATTACAGTTGAGTGGCGCCATTGTTAATTACTATACTACTGCCATGGCTATTCAGGGTAATGAGCAAGCAGCATTAAATAGATTAAGTATTACTATTAATGTGAAATTTGTTAATACACTTAACGAAGAAGAATCTTTTGAGCAAGATTTTACCGGCTTTCAGGATTACGATGCATCTCAGAATTTTGCTGCAGTGGAAGGAGATTTAGTTAGTACGATTATAGAAAGGATGGTGCAAGATATATTTAATAGAGCGTTATTAAACTGGTAATATGAATTTACAACGATTTTATCAAATTATAAATCAACAATCGGTGGAGTACAGGGCTGCCGAACTTGAAGATTTAAGGAAAATACGACAAGAATATCCGTATTTTCAGTTGGCAGCAATGATGACTCTAAAAGCTATTCACCAAAACAAAGAGGCCGGATATAAGTCTGATTTGGCACAAGTTGCCAGTATAGTTTACAGTCGCGAAGTGCTTTTTAACTATTTGTATCCTGAGTATTCCAACAACTTAGTCGTTAAGCCTGTAAAATATAAAGAGGATAATAAAAATAAGATTTCAAAACCAATTGTAGCCAAAGTAAAACAATCGCTCAAAGTAGTAGAAAAACCCCAGAAACCTGAATCCCTTAAAGCAGAGAATGGAGAGCCAATAAAAACGAAGGCAGAATTGATGGCTGAGGTGAATAAACGCTTGAAAGAAATAGAATATAATAAGTCGAAAGGCCAAAAGCCGGAGACAATTGTAAGTCATAAACAGGAAGATAAACAAGAAGTTGATTTAATAAATCCGGCCAAGGCTAAGCTAAGTAAAACTACGCCAAGGGCAGAAACTGCCAAAGAAATTGAGCCTATTGACAGGGGTTCGGCATTAAGTATTATTGAAAGTTTTATTAAAAAAAGCCCCAAAATTAATAGTCCTGAAGACAAGGATTATCAGGCGGAAGCAGACTTGGCAAAGCATAGCGTGGAAGAGTCCTACGATATTGTTTCCGAAACAATGGCTGAATTATATTTGAAACAAGGTTATAAGGCTAAGGCAATCAAAATTTATAAAAAATTAATTTTGATTTATCCAGAAAAAAGCACTTACTTTGCAGCCCGAATTTCTAAACTAAAAGATTAACAATTAAAATAGTACAAAATGGGTTTATATATTATCGCAGTTTTGATTTTTATCGTAAGTATTCTTATGATAATTGTAGTATTAGCACAGAATTCTAAGGGCGGTGGACTTACTTCAACGTTCTCAGGTGGAAATCAAGTGATGGGAGTAAAAAGAACTACCGACTTTATGGAAAAAGCTACTTGGACATTGGCTGTTGCCTTGTTGGTGCTCTCTCTTTCTACTGTTTTTGTGATGAATGATAAAACTGTTGTACAGACAAATGAGAATTCAGAAATAGAATATATAAAAAATAATGCCAATGCTTTACCTGCTAACTTTGAAGGTCAGGCTGCGGGTAACGAAAAGGGAGCTGCTAAAGATCAAGGTGAAGCCCTGCCAACAAAATAAAGAAATAGATACTTTCTATTGAAAAATGTCAGAATGTCATACATTCTGACATTTTTTTTTATAATTACTTTTGGTATAAAATTAGCTATCGCAGTTGCGATAATTTAATGTTTAACCCAAAAATACATTTTAAGGATGTCGAAAACAAATATAAAACCCTTAGGTGCTCGTGTTTTGGTAGAGATTGTTGCCGCTGAGCAGAAAACAGCTTCGGGAATTATTATACCGGATTCAGCCCAAGAGAAACCACAAAAAGCTGTGGTTGTTGCTGTTGGTAATGGTACTGAGAGCGAGAAAATGGAAGTCAAAGTTGGAGAGACTGTACTGTATAGCAAGTTTGCCGGTACTAAAGTATCTGACCAAGGAAATGAATTTCTTATTTTAAACCAAAATGATATTTTGGCGATTGTTTAATCCGAATTAATAAACTTAAAAAATTATACTAAAATGGCAAAAGAAATTAAATTTAATACTGAAGCCCGCGATTTACTTCGTAGTGGTGTTGATCAATTGGCAAATGCTGTAAAAGTAACCCTTGGCCCTAAAGGTCGTAATGTTGTTATTGATAAATCCTTTGGTGCTCCTCAGATAACCAAGGATGGGGTAACTGTGGCCAAGGAGATAGAACTAAGTGATGCTTTTGAAAATATGGGTGCACAAATGGTAAAAGAAGTTGCTTCTAAAACCAATGATGATGCTGGTGATGGGACTACTACTGCCACTGTGTTGGCACAATCAATCGTAACAGTTGGGCTTAAAAATGTTACTGCCGGTGCTAATCCTATGAACCTGAAAAGAGGTATGGATAAAGCCGTGAAAGTGGTGGTTGAAAGTCTGCGTGAGCAGTCTCAAGAAGTTGGTGATGATAATAGCAAAATTAAACAAGTTGCCAGTATCTCAGCAAATAATGATAATGTAATTGGTGAACTGATTGCAGAGGCTATGCGTAAAGTGAAGACAGAAGGAGTTATCACTGTTGAGGAAGCTAAAGGTACCGATACTACCGTTGAAGTAGTAGAAGGAATGCAGTTTGACAGAGGCTATATTTCTCCTTATTTTATCACCGATACCGAGAAAATGCAAACAGTATTGGATAATCCATATATCTTACTTTACGATAAGAAGATTTCTACCATGAAGGATTTACTTCCCGTATTGGAGCCGGTAGCTCAATCAGGCCGTCCATTGATGATTATTGCCGAAGATGTTGATGGTGAAGCCTTGGCAACTTTGGTGGTAAACCGTTTGCGTGGTTCTTTAAAAATAGCTGCAGTTAAAGCTCCGGGCTTTGGCGATCGTCGTAAAGAAATGTTAGAGGATATTGCTGTTCTTACTGGTGGTATCGTTATTTCTGAGGAAAAAGGAATGAAACTCGAAGGCGCTAGCATTGATATGCTGGGACAATGTGAAAAAATATCCATTGATAAAGATAATACTACCATTGTTAATGGTTCCGGTTCCAAAGAAAATATTGAAGCTCGTGTAAATCAAATCAAGGCTCAAATAGAAATTTCTACTTCTGACTACGATAAGGAGAAACTTCAAGAGCGCTTGGCTAAATTAGCCGGTGGTGTTGCTGTCTTATATGTTGGAGCGGCAAGTGAAGTAGAGATGAAAGAGAAAAAAGACAGAGTGGAGGATGCTTTAAGTGCTACTCGTGCTGCTGTTGAAGAAGGAATAATTCCTGGTGGTGGTGTTGCTTTTGTTCGTGCTATTGATAGCTTAAATGATTTAGAAGCAGAGAATGAAGAAGAGAAATTGGGAATTAATATTGTAAAACGAGCCATTGAAGAGCCCTTGCGTCAGATTATCTCTAATGCCGGAGGCGAAGGTTCTGTAGTAGTACAGAAAGTACGCGAAGGGAAAGGCGATTTCGGCTATAATGCACGTACTGAAAAATACGAGCACTTATTGAAAGCTGGAGTTATCGACCCAACGAAAGTTGCTCGTGTAGCATTGGAAAATGCGGCTTCAATAGCAGGAATGTTATTGACTACTGAGGCTGTTATTACTGAAGAGAAGAGTGATAATCCGGTTCCTGCTATGCCCGCCGGTGGCATGGGAGGCATGGGAGGCGGAATGCCAATGATGTAATCTCTCTAGGAAAGATTAATGCTAATAATAAAGCCCTCTCGAAATTTTTCGAGAGGGCTTTATCTTTTAAGTGCTTGCCCCTTAACAAAGTGAGCACTTATTTTGTTAAGCCAATTTAATCCTTAGATTAACGGATAAACTTTTTGTTTTTTGGCTCATTACATATTCCTTCGATATTGGCCCCCAACATTAAAGAGGGAAGTGGTAATTTGACCTATGGAACAATATTTAGCTGCTTCCATTAATATGGAAAAAACATTTTCGTTGTTGGCGGCAGAATCCTTAAGCCTCTGACACCATATAGCAGATTCTTTTTTATAATGCTTCTGCAGATTGGCCAGCATGCTTATTTGAAATTGTTTTTCTTCTTCGGTGGCTCTAATGACTTCACCCGGGGTTACTGTTGGTGAGCCTTTGGAGGAGAGGAAAGTATTAACGCCCATAATGGGGAGTTTTCCGGTATGTTTTAAGGTTTCGTAATACAAGGATTCTTCTTGTATTTTTCCCCTCTGATAATTTGTTTCCATGGCTCCCAGTACGCCGCCTCTCTCGGTAATGCGATCAAATTCGGCCATAACAGCTTCTTCTACTAATGCTGTTAATTCTTCAATAATAAAAGCACCCTGCAAAGGATTTTGATTTTTTGCCAGGCCAAGTTCATGGTTGATAATCATTTGTATAGCCATAGCACGACGTACTGATTCTTCTGTTGGCGTAGTAATGGCTTCGTCGTAGGCATTGGTATGTAGCGAGTTGCAATTGTCGTAGATGGCATAGAGTGCTTGCAATGTTGTTCTAATATCATTAAAATCAATTTCTTGGGCATGGAGTGAACGTCCGGAAGTTTGAATGTGGTATTTTAGTTTTTGTGAACGTTCGTTGCCACCATATTTAAGTTTAATGGTCTTGGCCCATATTAAGCGGGCTACTCGACCAATTACTGAAAATTCGGGGTCAATACCATTGCTAAAGAAGAAAGATAAATTGGGAGCAAAATCATCAATGCTTAAACCCCTGCTTAAATAGTATTCCACATAAGTAAATCCATTGGAAAGGGTAAACGCTAATTGGGATATAGGATTGGCACCGGCTTCAGCAATATGGTAGCCTGAGATGGAAACAGAATAGAAATTACGCACCTTATTCTGAATAAAATATTCCTGGATATCACCCATAAGTTTTAAGGAGAAATCGGTGGAGAAGATGCAGGTATTTTGGGCTTGGTCTTCCTTAAGGATGTCTGCTTGTACCGTGCCTCTTACTACTGCAATGGTTTGAGTTTTAATAGTTTGGTATATATCATCAGGAAGCACCATGTCACCGGTTACTCCTAGCAACATTAGTCCTAAGCCATCGTTTCCTTCGGGGAGTTTGCCATTATAAAATGGGCGTTTTGTTCCTTTTTGTTTGTAGATAGCAGCAATCTTTTTTTCAACTTCTTCTTCCAGATGATGCGCTTTGATATAAATTTCGCATTGTTGATCAATGGCTGCATTCATAAAGTAGCCTACCAGATGAGGTGCCGGGCCATTAATAGTCATTGATACAGAGGTGAGTGGACTCGCCAAATTAAAGCCGCTATAGAGTTTCTTGGCATCATCTAAACAGGCTATGGAAACTCCGGAATTGCCTATTTTACCGTATATGTCGGGGCGAATATCGGGGTCGTTACCATATAGTGTTACTGAGTCGAAAGCTGTTGAAAGTCTTTTTGCCGGCAATCCTTTGGAGACATAATGAAAACGTCGGTTTGTGCGTTCAGGTCCTCCTTCACCTGCAAACATTCGCGTGGGATCTTCTCCCTCACGCTTAAAGGGAAATACTCCGGCAGCAAATGGAAATTCACCGGGAACATTCTCCAGTAAATTCCATTTTAGGATATCACCCCATGCTTTATATTTAGGTAAGCATACTTTTGGAATTTGTAAATGGGATAAGGATTCGGTATGAGTCTCTATCTTTATTTCTTTGTTTCTTACCTTAAAAATATAAACCGGATTTTGGTATCGGTGAACTTTCTCTTTCCAGCCTTTGATAATGCGTAAATTCTTACGGTCAATTATATCAAGCTGATCTTCATAAAGCTCTTTGAGTTTTTTTATGGAAGTATCATCTTTCCCTTCTTGTAAAAGTTTTAAGGTTTTGTGAATGCTATAAAGCTTTTGCATTTCCTCAGCTTGCTTTTCTGCCCATGTATTATAATTTCGCACTGTCTCTGAAATTTCGGAGAGATAGCGAATACGTTGGGGTGGAATAATATGGATTTTCTCCGATAATTCTTCTTCCGGATCAAAATGAGAAGCAAAGTCTTTTCCTGACTTTTCACTCACTAATTTCATCAGATTTCGATAAAATTCATTGACACCCAGGTCGTTGAATTGGGAGGCTATGGTGCCAAATACGGGCATATCATTGGGGTCTTCATCCCAAAGATCATGATTGCGCTGATATTGTTTTTTTACATCACGTAAAGAGTCTAGTGCACCTCTCTTGTCAAATTTATTGAGAGCAATGATATCCGCAAAATCTAGCATATCGATTTTTTCGAGTTGGGTAGGGGCTCCATAATCTGGTGTCATTACATAGGCTGCAATATCGCTATGAGCTGTAATTTCCGTATCGCTTTGTCCAATACCTGATGTTTCAAGAATGATAAGATCAAAAGCGGCTACCTTTACTATGTCTAATGCATCTTGAACGTATTTCGATACCGATAGATTGGATTGGCGTGTAGCTAGAGACCGCATATAAACGCGACTGTTGTTAATGGCATTCATCCGAATACGATCGCCTAATAATGCTCCTCCTGTTTTGCGTTTGGAAGGATCTACAGAGATAATAGCGATAGTTTTTTCAGGAAAATCAGTTAAATATCTGCGGATGAGTTCGTCTTCCAAAGATGATTTACCTGCTCCTCCTGTACCGGTGATGCCAATAACAGGAATATCGGATTTGTTGGCTAGTGTTTTTATTTGTTTCGATAGTGCTGATACGGCTTTGGGATTGTTCTCCACTGCAGATATCAAACGAGCAATACTATTGATGTCCTTGGCTTTAATGTTCTCAATGCCAAAATCAATATTCTGTCCTGTGGGGAAGTCGCAACCTTTTACCAAATCATTAATCATTCCTTGTAAACCCATTGAGCGTCCATCATCGGGAGAATAGATACGAGTGATGCCGTAGTCCATAAGTTCCTTTATTTCCGCAGGCAATATTACACCGCCGCCGCCACCATATATTTTGATATGACTGTTGCCGCTTTCTTGTAATAAATCGTACATATATTTAAAAAATTCAATATGTCCACCTTGGTATGAGGTAAGGGCTATTCCTTGTACATCTTCTTGGATAGCACAATCTACAATCTCTTGTACAGAGCGATTGTGCCCCAGATGAATTACTTCGGCACCGGTGGATTGAATTAATCTACGCATCACATTAATGGCTGCATCATGGCCGTCAAAAAGACTGGCAGCAGTTACAATTCGGACGCTGTTTGTGGGCTTGTATCTGTCTTTACTAATCATAGTATCAATAGGTTAAAATACGTATATTCGCTTTTAAGAAAAACTTAAAACAAGGCCGTAAGTTAGTAAAAAAAATCTATACTTTTAAGGCCTTTTCAGCGGGTCCTATTTATAGGCTAAGAGTATGTAGCATTATCAATGTACGATTTTTTTCTGTAGGGGATAGGTAGAAGATGCTTTATTGTTAGCTTTTTTAGGCCATATTTGATGTGTTTTGTTTAGCGAAAAGAAATAAAAAAAAATCACCTTATGAATAAGATAATTAGTAATTTTGCAATCTTATGCAAATAGAAGTATTAAAATCGAAAATTCACAGAGTTAAGGTAACACAAGCTGATCTTAACTATATAGGAAGTATCACCATTGATGAAGACTTAATGGACGCTGTGGATATTATTGAGAATGAGCGGGTGTTTATTTTCGATATCAATAATGGAGAACGTTTCGACACTTATGTGATAAAGGGAGAGCGTGGAAGTGGTGTTATTGGTGTTAATGGAGCAGCTGCCCGAAAGGTACAAGTAGATGATTTTTTAATTATTGTCTCTTATGCTCAGATGGATTTTAATGAAGCAAAACAGCATCAACCGGCAATTCTATTTCCATCGGAAGGCAATAAACCCTGATAATTTTGAAAAAGAAACTTATTTCTGTAGTTAAATTATTTTCAGCACTTGGCTTGGGAATATTTATTGTCTATTTATCACTTAAAGACCTCAGCCCGGAGGCAAAACAGGATATTATTCATAGTTTTAAGATTGCCAATTATTGGTGGGTGTTTTTTTCTATTGCACTGGGTATTTTAAGTCATATAGTTCGAGCTGCTCGATGGAAAATATTACTTCAACCTATGGGTTATTCCCCCAGCCTGAAAAGTAACTTTCTAGCAGTAATGGTTGGTTATTTTGCCAATCTTGGAGTTCCTCGTTCCGGCGAAGTGGCTCGATGTAGCGTTTTGTATAAAGAGGAGTCTATTCCTGTAGATAAGAGTTTCGGTACTGTAATTATTGAGCGATCCATTGATATGGTGGTTTTCTTTTCTTTGTTTTTCATTACCTTGTTTGTGGAGTATGGGAGGCTAAATGAGTATGTTAAAACTCATATTTATCCGGCCATTAATAGTAAGTTTGCCTTTCTATCTACAAATATGCTTTTTGGTAAGTTATTGTTGCTATCGATAGTACTGCTTGCACTGGTTTATTTTATCTTTCGTAAGAAAATTAGGAGAAGTAGTATTTATAAAAAAACAAAGAAGGTGTTATTGGGGATATGGGAAGGCCTAAAAAGTATTGCTAAAATTAAGCGTCCGGGACTTTTTGTGGTTTATTCCTTACTGATATGGTTGCTGTATTATTTAATGATATATACCTGTCTGTTTAGCTTACCACAAACCAGTTCTTTGGGAATAAGCGCAGCTTTAACGGTTTTGGTACTAGGTTCTATTGGTATAATGATTACGCCCGGTGGTATTGGTCTTTATCCTGTTATTGTGGCCCAAACTTTAGTATTATATGGAATTAGTAAAGAGTCGGGATATGGCGATGCTATTGGTTGGATTACTTGGGGAGCACAGACCCTGATGATTATAGTCCTTGGTGCTGCATCCTTAATTATATTGAGCTTAAGAAAAAAGAAAACCTATGACACACCATCAGAAAGTAAGGTCTAAAATAATTAATAACTCACAACTTGCCACGCTTATCGTTCAATGGAAAGAAAATGAGGAAAGTATTGTTTTTACCAATGGATGTTTCGATATTATTCATCGTGGACATATCGATTATCTTTCCAAAGCTGCCGATTTAGGAACTAAATTAATTATTGGTGTTAATACCGATAGGTCGGTAAGTGCACTGAAAGGTGTTCATCGTCCCATTCAGGATGAATATTCACGCTTGACAATATTGGCAGCCATGGAATTTGTTGATGCTGTTATTCTTTTTGATGAAGCTACTCCTATCAACCTGATAAGTAGTGTGATACCTGATGTTCTTGTAAAGGGAAGCGACTATAAGGCTAAGGATATTGTGGGTTACAAAGTGGTGATAAATCATGGTGGAAGGGTGGAAACTCTAGACTTTCTAGAAGGATTTTCTACCTCGGCCATTGAGAATAAAATTATTACTGCAAGCAAAATATAGGGCTGAATCAGCCTCTAAGCATTGCCTTTTCTTCCTACTTCTTAGTATAATTTAAGCCTGGAACGCCAAGGAAAAGTTCCAAGTAAAAAAGCTGCTTTTACAAGCTTTAATAATTGCACAGATTTTATACTATTATGCTCGGAAACCTTGCATTTATTATGTGAAATATATTCATAAACAGCTATAGATTACTATTTTATGTGTTTTTCGGCAGACCCTAAATAGTTTCGCTAATGATGCTGGAGCCATACCAATAGTTGCAATTATTTGTGAGAAAAAATTAATCATTTTCGGAGAGTATTAAGTTATTAAGGATTTGAAGTTGATAATTTGGGAGGTGTCTTTGAGCCAATAGGACTAATATTATTTAATATTGCAAGCCTAAACACAAAATAATATTAATCACATTAAGCTAAAGTAATGTTATGCTTTAGTTTAATTAAATTTATCGAAAAATGAAGAAATTATTTTTTTTATTAGTTTTAGGCTTTGCTGGATTGCTAGTATCGACGACAAGTTGTAAAAAAGCGATTGAAAAACTAACCCCCACATTCAGCTGTGATGTGAATGCTGTTAATTGGTCAACGCATAGTGTTATTGGCTCAAAGAGTGATACAGGTATTGTATATACTGCCTATGAGGATTCCATAATGGTGATGTTAACATTAAAGGAGTTAAAGCTTGGTAGTTTTGTCATCGATAATAAGAACAACTTTGCTACTTACACTCACGATAATTCCATGAATATTTATTTGGGGACTTCGGGAAGTATTAATGTTACAAAAGTAAGTGATAGCCAAGTGGATTTAAATTTTGAATTTAAAGGTTTTAATGCAGTTGGTGATTCTGTAATAATATCACATGGTGTAGGGAATCACTTGCTGTATCTAAAGCAATAAAAAGAGTTGAACCCAGCGATTTTTACTGCTGTTATCTATAAACAAATGCTAAGTATTTCTCACTTAGCATTTGTTGTTTGTAATAAAGTGTTCTCACTTAGCTCAAGCAAAATCTTATATTAATCCTCTTGCTTTTATTTCCAGATATTTATTTATAGTTTGTATATGAATATCTTCAGGGGCGGCAAAAAGAGTATGAATACCATATTTGCTAAGTTCATTTAGAAAACTCCGCTTTTCAAAAAGGAAGTTCTCCGCAATGGTTTTTAAGTAAATGGCATCAAGTTTTTCAGCAGCTTGTTGGGCAATGGATTCAATTTCAGTATTCTTAAAATTAACCAATAGCAATAGATGATTTTTGTTGAGTTTTTTCAGTAAAGGAAGATAACGTTTAAGGCTATAAATGCTTTCAAAATTAATAAAAAACACAAGTAAACTCCTTTGCCGGATTTTATTTTGCACATAAGCATATACGTTTTCCATGGTAGATTCATCAAAATTAGTTTGCTGGTAATAGAGTGTTTCCATCATTCTATTGAGTTGTGTGTTCCTTTTGCCGGCAGCAACAACAGAACGGATTTTCTTGTCGTAAGTGATAAGTCCGGCCTCGTCATTGTTTTTTAGAATTACCTGGCTTAATGCCAGACTTGCATTTATAGAATAGTCTAATAAGCTCATGGAATTAAACGGCATCTTCATGGTCCGCCCCATATCGATTAGGCAATAAACATGCTGCGATTTCTCATCTTGATATTGATTTATCATCAATTTGTTTCTTCGTGCCGTTGCTTTCCAATTGATATGTTTGATTTCATCACCAATTACATAATCTTTTATTTGTTCAAATTCTTTATTATAGCCAAAATGACGAATTTTTTTTAGGCCAAGGAGGTTCTTCATCGCTGCAAAAGAGAGTAGCTCGATTTGTTTTAGTTGATGAAAAGAGGGATATACTTTTACCAAAGTATCTTGCTTAATAGTATATTGGCGCTTAACTAAGCCCAAAAAAGTGGAGGCGAAAAGGTGAATGCTCCCAAATATATATTCTCCTCTTTCTACCGGTCGCAGCTGATAGGTGAGTGTTGCGCTTTCGTTGGATTTAAGAGTACGGTGGTATATAAAATCACGTTTCTGAAATTGGATTGGTATTTCATCAATAATATCCAGATAAATGGTATGGGGATAGAAATTCTGAATTTGAATGCTTATTTTGTTAATGTCTCCATTGGAAAATCGTTGCGCTAAGCTTCGATGGGCAGTGAATGCTTTTTTAATTTGAAATAATAAAGCAAAATCGATTAATATCAAAAGAACCCAAAGGATAAAAATCAGATTGGTAAATATAAATAATGGAGGATAGAAAGTAACAAGAATAAGAAGAAATACTATTCCCATACCACTATAATAAAAGCGATTGCCAAAGCCGATTTGTTTTAATAACTTCACTATCTGGGGATCTCTACTTTTTGAATTATTTCCTTGATATAGTCCATATTTTCAATGCCTTCAATTTCCTTTTCCGGGCTTAGGATAATGCGATGAATAAAAATATGAGGGCAAAGAAACAGAATGTCATCGGGAATAACAAAATCGCGCCCATTGATAGCAGCAAAAGCCTTTGAAGCTTGTAATATTGATAGTGAGGCCCGGGGGGAAGCTCCTAAAAACAAATTTGGATTGTTGCGCGTGCCTTCAACTATTTTAGCAATGTATTGAATCAGTTTTTCATCAATATATATATCATTTACCAATGATCGTAAGTTGTTGAGTTCCTGACTATCGATAATGCTATTCACCTGTTCTATCTTGATATTACCTTTGCGCTGATGATGCTGAGTGATAATTTGTATTTCTTGGTCTAGACTGGGATAGTTAACGATTATTTTAAAGAGAAAACGATCTATTTGAGCCTCGGGAAGGCGATAAGTACCTTCAAGGTCAATGGGATTTTGTGTTGCCAGCACCATAAAGGGTGATTTTAAGGGATACGTCATTCCGTCAGCAGTAATTTGATGTTCCTCCATGGCTTCAAAAAGAGCTGCCTGCGTTTTTGCCGGTGCACGATTTATTTCGTCAGCGAGGACAATATTACTAAAAAGAGGGCCCTTATTAAAGGTAAAAGCCGACTTTTGAGTATTGTAAATCGAAGTTCCAATAATGTCGGAAGGAAGCAAATCGGGAGTAAATTGTATCCTATTAAAATCCACATTGATACATTTGGCCAGCAAGCGTGCCGTAATGGTTTTGGCAACGCCCGGAACGCCTTCGATAAGTACATGGCCATCAGCCAGTAAAGCTACCAGTAGTAAGCTAATCATTTGCTCTTGACCTACGATGTATTTCGATATTTCTTCCCTTATGGCCTTTACTTTGGTGGCAATGGGTTCTAAATTAATTCTGTTTTCGGGTTCGTACATAGTTTTACGTTATTAGTGGTTTCTTGAAATTTTCAATGGCTTTATAAAGTGCTATAAGCTCTTGATAACTAATGGTATTGGAGGTGCTATGAAAAGCTATTAGTTGTAATAATGCTTTGATTTCATCGGGATTCTTTGATGATTTAGCCGCTAGTTTATTGCTAAAAGAATCGCTGGCTTCTAATCTGGAGAGGTGGTATTTTCTACTTAAAAAGTCTTTGAAATGGCGAATTATTTTTGTGCTTAAGTCTTTATAATCGGCTTGATGGGTATATAAGTGGGATACCGATTCTACTAATTTAAGAGAAGAATTTACCGGTGGATTGATAACAGGAATAATACGTTGTTTGCGGCGTATATTGCTTAAGGTGTAAATGAGAATTAATAAAAGAAGCAGGAAGTAGGCGTATTTTAATGATTTATGCTTAAAGATAACATAGAATACTGATTGCTGTTTCTTATTTTGCCTTAGCATAGAACTGTCCCAGAGGGTTCTTTGTTGGGGGAGCATTGAGAATACATCCTCAGTATAGCGAGTAGTATACTCTTTAAGCAAATTGTAATTGCTAAAGGCTAGCGGTGCCAAATGTAGAAACAACTGCCCTTGGCCTATTCTAAATTGAATAAAATTTGGTTGATTGTTCTTGCTTGTGCCTAATATCCTATAGAGAAAACGACAGGAATCAAGTTTTACAAACTGTTTGTAAAAAGAATATTTATAATGAATAGAATCCTTGGCTGTATAGTTTTTCCACTTGATACTTAGGGGAATATATTTCGATGAAAATTGCGAAATATAGTTAAAGCGGGTAGCAATATTCAGGGTGTCGAGTAGTGGGTAGCTAATTGTATGTGAAGAATAAAAAACAGTATTCCCTTTGTTGATATATTTAAGGAGTTCACGAATGCTATATTTGTCGGAAGAAGCTTTGTTGTTGATAATTATCAGGTTACTATTGCTGTTTGTGACTTGCCTATTCAGATAGAAAAAATTCTTGCGGTTTTCTTTAATCTCTTGATTGGGAAATAAATCGGATAAAGAGTTACGCAATATATATGTGCCATAGGGACTGGTGTCTTTTGAGTTTAAACTTATTTTCCAGTTGATGCTTCTGGGAGCAAGCCATAGCACAGTGGTGTAAATAACAAGAACCAGGGCCAAAAGAATCAGATATGGTTTTACTTTTTTCAAATTGTAAGGTCTTTATATTCTTGTTCTATCTCGTTGTAATCTTCTTGTTGAATACTTGACTTCCCATACCAAACATATTCAAAGAGTATGGACAGTTCCCTGAAATGCTCCTTTAGTTCCCGGGGTTTTATTTCAAGATAATAATCAAAATTGGTTTTGTAGGCTTGCCAGTGAATAAGCTCTGCTTCGTTGAGCCTTTTAAGCATATTCAAATACTGATAGCGAATGGCTAATTTGTAATCCTTATCTTTTAGTGCTTTCGCAATAAGTTTGTCAAAATTTATTTCGTGAATATCCTTATCTTGTAGTGCCAAGATAGAAGTATCTATATTTTTATTCTTAAAATTTAGCGTATTGAAATGAGTCTTTCTGAAATATAAATAGATGATGATAAGTGCAATGACTAAAATAATAATATCCAGATGTGAGAAAACGAAAAAGGCAGCTCTGTTACCAAAGATTTTTTTTAATAGAGTTAAAATAAATTTACCATAAGAGTCGTAAAAGTCCGGTTGATTTTCCTTGGTGTTAACGTAAAAGAAACGGGAATCCTTACGGTAGCGTTCTAACTTATTTTTAGATAGGTGAGAAACAGGCGCCTCAATATTCGACTTTTGTGCTGTTGCCATTAATGGCAACAGCAACAGCAATAAACTTAGGGTAATTAATTTTCGTAACATTAATTATTTTTCTTCGGTAGTATCCTGATCCATAGTTGCAATTTCTTCGCGAATTCCAATGTGCTCCTTTTCTTCAACTAAAGAAAAATATTTAACCACTATGGCAGCACCAATAATACTTGAAAGAAGTGTAGAGAACATAATCTGAAGCGTATAAAACAGTATAACAATAAATGAGAGTGCATTTGTTGCATTTGCCGTATTTGCCGTTAACATAGGTTTAAATATCCACACATTAATAAAAGTAATGGGAAGTACAAGTGTATAATCTAAAGCCATTTGTATAATGAATATTATTAAGAAAAAGCCAAAAGTTGACCACCAATTGTTTTTGATAATGGCAAAGCATCTATCTATGGCAGTTTTGGTGCCTGCATTTTCAAAAGTGATAATAAAAAATATAAAAGAAAAAGAAACAGCTAGATATATACCGGGGATTAATAAAAAAAGAGTACCAAAGAAGATAAGAATAGAAATTAATAATCCGGCTCCTATAAAGGTGCCTAAATGGTTGACGATTTCGGTCCAAACTTCTCCAACAGTAATCTGTTTTGGGTCGTCGTTAAGGACGTATTTTTTGTAAATAATATTGATAGCAAGAAGGTACACAAAGGTACCTACGGACATAAATATATATCCTAGAATATTAAATGCTGTATGGGATGAAGAAAATCCAGAGTCCTGTTGAATGGTGTTAATAATAGAAGAGCTTAGTAAGAAAATTGCAATAATGAGAAAAGGGAAGCTCAGGGCGAAAAAACTTTTTAAGAGAATTGCTAAGTTGTTTTTTACCAAATCGAAGGTTATCGATATTGATTCGGAAAATGTTCTTGTTTTTCTTAGATTTATCTTTTCAGAGGACATACTGTTCATGGCTTAATTTTTTTGTTATGAAATAGGGATATATAAAGAAGTAAAATAGTATAAGCAAAGAGGAAGCGATTATTAAAAGGGAGTCGAAAAAATAGGAGCTTTCGGAATGTCGGGTAAGGAAACTTTCTATAAAGGCAGCAATAATAAAGAAAGGAATAAGCCCAATAACGATTTTAACTCCTTCAAGTGCTCCTTTCTGAAGGCTGTATATTCGTGGCAGAGTGCCGGGAAACAAAAGGCTATTTCCCATTACCAGTCCTGCGGATGCAGCAATTATAATTGATGATATCTCAATGGTCCCGTGCATCCATACAGTAAGAAAATATATTTTGAGAAATCCATGTTGAATGAATAAAGCTTGAAAGACGCCAAGCATAACGCCATTATAAAAAAGCAAAATATACGTTCCTATGGAGAAAAATATTCCCATAGCAAAGGCCAGCAGAGCTACTCTAATATTATTCCACGCAATGCCAAAAAACATAAGCGTCTCACTTTTGCTGTTATATACTCCCATGGGATGTCCGTTTTCCATATTTTCAATGGTCATATTTACATAGCTGTCACCCAGAATATAACGAGCAAATTCCTCATCCATATTAAAGGAGACAGCCCCAATTACCGCTGATAGAACAAAGAAGATGAAAGCAATAATGATTTTTTTGCGATGCCTGAAAAGTGTAATTGGATAATCGTAAATAAAAAATCGGAGCAAACTATTTTTAGCAATTTTTCTTTGCTTGAAGATTTGCCGGTGGGCTTTTAGTGTTATTTGATTAAGATATTTTGTAGTTTTGCTTTTGGGAAAAAATGTTTTTGCATAAGCTAAATCATCGGTAAGCTCAATATATAAGCGTGCTAAGCGGTCAGGATTGCCATTCTCTCTATCTTTATTGCTGAGAAGATGGTCGAAATTTTGCCAGCGTTTTCCATTGATTTTAATAAATTTTATTTCATTCATTAGTCCGTTAATATGGAAAACATAAATTTTGAAACCACACAAAATGTAGAACTGTCATCAGAAAAAGCAGGTATAGGAAAAAGACTAATAGCGGTATTCATTGATTTAGTTGTGTTAATAGGGGCTTCCATTTTCATTAGCTGGCTTATTTCGAATACAAAAGTAATAAATCCCTCTTATCAATTTATATTATTTTCATTTATCTTTTTTTCATATAATTTCTTTTTTGAGCTATTTTACGAAGGACAGAGTATTGGAAAGATAAGCCAAAAGATAAAAGTGGTGAAAGAGAATGGGGAGAGTGCCGGGTTTTGGCAATATCTTATTAGAGCCCTATTAAGGCCGGTAGATTATATGTTTGCTTTGGGAATATTAGTGATGGTTTTTAATAAAAAAGGCCAACGATTGGGTGATATTGCTGCAAAAACTATTGTTATTAAAACTGGAGAAACAGTGAATTTTAATGAAATAGCTATGGTAACTGTTGAAGATTCGTATACTCCCCTGCTTAGTCGTCCTGAGGCGGAGAAGCTATCGGTAAAAAATATTGAATTGATAAAACAAATTGTTGAGGAAGCTGAAAATACGAATAATTATTCACTGGTTGGGCCGCTATTCAATAAGGTAATAATGATTACTGATCATCAAACAGAACTCATTCCCATTGACTATTTAAAACGAGTTATTAAAGATTATTCGTTTTATAACTAATGGGCAGAATTAGAGTTATTCTATTATTAACCGAATATACTCACGAAGGCTAACCAACGTTTACTATTGATTTTTTTTAATTTCTGTTGAGGTATTCCTGAATCACTTCCTTTTTTCTTCGCGAGACGGGAATATTACTGCCATCGGCAAGGATAATATGGCCGCCGTTCGATTTCACATATCTTTTTATATAGGAGATATTGACTAAGTGTGAGCGGTGAGGGCGGATAAAACCATGGTCTTTTAAGAGCTCTTCGTTCTCTTTTAATGTCTTTGATATCATTATTCTACGACCATCATTCAAGAAAAAATTAGTGTAGTAATCGTCGGCTTGGCATCGAATAATATTTTTTATCTTAACGACGTGCATCCCCTCGATAGTGGATAGTATAATCTGCTGATCTTCTTTGGGTTTTACATAATTATCGAGTAGCGTATTATTTCTTGTGGTCGTTGTGGGGTCAATTTCAACTGCTTTGGCAACGGCGGCCTTTAGCTCATCAGTGTCAATAGGTTTGAGAAGGTAGTCAATGGCGCTGTATTTAAATGCTTTAATGGCATATTGGTCGTAAGCTGTTGTGAATATTAAATTGAAATTGGGATGATTCAACTTTTTTAGTAAATCAAAACCATTGCCGTCGGGCATTCTAATATCTAAGAATACAATGTCAGGCTTGACAATAGATAATAATTCATAAGCACTTTGGATATTGTGGGCTTCGCCAATAATTTGTACCGTGGGGCAAAATAAATTGAGCATCTGACGTAATGTTTGTCGCGATTTTTCTTCGTCATCAATAATTACTGTATTTAATAGCTTCATATCGTAGTATTGTTGGGTGTATTATAAATCTGTAAAGTTTATCCAAATGATAATTCGTGTTCCGCAGGCTTTTCCTTGGTCATCGAATAAATCCTTAATTGTAAGCGATGAATTTCTCTCCTGAGTTTTATTTAGTAGCTCCAGCCTTTTTTTGGTGATGGACATTCCTTTGGCTTTGTGTATAGTGTCTTTGTTGTTTTTATGGAAGTTTCGTCCCACACCATTATCTTCAATAATGCATTTTAGTTGAGTGTGAATAAGTTCGAAACTAATGCTTATATGTCCTTTACGATTGCTCAGTGGGGCTACTCCATGAATAATAGCATTCTCGATATATATTTGGAGTAACATCCCTGGAATGCCAATGTATTCGGTGTCAATATTTTTATCAATATGGAATGTATAATCGAAAGCATGTCCAAAGCGCAGTTGCTCCAACGACAGGTAATATTTCAGCATGTCAATTTCATCCTGCAAAGAAATAATGCTTTCAGTGCTGTTATTAAGAATACTTCGCATCAATTTAGAAAATTTTGATAAATAGGAGATAGATTCTTTGGCTTCATTATTTAGAATAAAACTCTGAATGGAATTGAGGGTGTTGAAAACAAAATGAGGATTCATTTGTAGTCGGAGAGACTGCCTCTCCAACTGGTGAATTTGTTTTTCTATTTCAGACTTATACTCTATTCTTTTTATACGCTGACGTATTGCTAAAACCAATAATAGCAGTAGTATAGAAGCGATTCCCAGAATAAAAGCCAAGGATTTATACCAATACTGTTTAACTATTATGGTGAGTTTGAGAGGGGAGCTTCCCCATACACCATATTTATTGGCTGCTTCAACCAGAAAAACATATCTTCCGGCGGGTACATTGGCATAGCTTGCTTGAGCACTCGTCCGTTTTGTATTTATCCATTTGCCATCATAATTTTCGAGTCGGTGCCGGAAAATGGTCTTCTGAGATTGGTTAATATTTAAATTGGTGAAGTCAATAGTAAAAGAATTATCACTGGGAGATAGGTTAATTGTATCGCCGAAATTAACAGTATAGCGAGGTCCTTTTTGACTTATAAAGGCGCTAATACAAAGTCGCGGTTTTTTATTATTACGATTGATACTTTGTGGATTAAAGGAGTTGAAGCCCTTCATTCCTCCCATGTAAATGGTGTGAGAGGGACTAATATAAGCTGCGCCAAAATTAAATTCTGATGACTGAAGTCCATCATTTACTCCATAAGTATTTACCACATGAGTAAGCATATTAAAGCGGTTGATGCCAAGATTGCTGCTTAGCCAGAGGTAGCCCGTGGAATCGTCAATAAGGCTGTAGATAACATTGTTAGAAAGGCCATCCCGAGTGGTAAACCATTGAATATCTCCAGTGTTTAAATCCATTTTATTTAGTCCTCCTCCAAGTGTGGAAATCCATAAGTTGCCATGCTTGTCATCATATATACTGAAAATTTTGTTGGTACTTAAGCTATTGTTATTTCCTTCTTGATGGAAAAAATGTTGAAAATTATGTGTCATAGGATCAAATAAATTTAATCCTCTATAAGTGGAAACCCATAAGCGCGATTTGGAATCGTAATTGGCATCGAAAACAGTATTCGAACTTAAACTAGTGCTGTCTTTTGGATTATGCTTGAAAGCTTTTGCTTGCATTGTATTACCATTAATATAGACTAAGCCACTGTAGGTGCTGAGCCACATACCGCCTAATGTGTCTTCCGTAATATTCCATATTGTACTATTGGGCAATAGAATATTTTTATCCTTAGCCATATAATGGCTAATATGATTAGCAGTATCAATGATATTGAGTCCACCATTAAAAGTACCTATCCAGTATCGTAATTTATTATCTCTGTGAATTGCTCGTATCTTATTAGATGACAGTCCGTTATTGCGTGTAATATAGCGCATGGTATGATGCTTGATATTATAGATATTAATGCCCTTATCAGTACCAACCCATAACTCATCACCATTGCTGTAAAAACACCAAATACGATTATCATTTAAACTGTTGGTCTTGTTTTCTGTTTTACGAAAGGTTTTAAAAAGAATGGGCCCGTGACTAATGCAAAGGATACCATTCCATGCTGTGCCCAGCCACATATTGCCATAGTCATCTTTCATCATACAAGTAATATCTTCCTCTTGAGGATTATAATAATTTATTTCCTGGCTGCCTATTAGCGGAATTTTAAATGCTTGAAAATGAGGTTGCTCATTAAAATAAAAGGAGTATAATCCATGGCCGGCAAAGCCAATTAAAAGGCAGCTGTCGTTATCCAATAGAGCACTGAGGAATACATTGGAGCCCATATCATTCTTCTTTTCTGGAAAAACAAAATAGGCTTTCACTTTTTTGGTTTTATTATTGAGAATGTTTAGCCCGTTTTCGGTACCGATAAATAATAAACTATCTTTATAATTTTGTAGGAAAGTAATATGTAAATCACTGAGTTGCCTTTTTCCAAAGTGGATGATGCGATGCTTTAGTAAATTTATTTTATAAAGCCCTTTGGCTGTGCCTACCCAGATAATATTTTTCTGAAATTGAATAATCTGCCTGATTTCTATGCTGTCAAGTTCTGTGCTAAGGTTCATAAAATGAGAGAGAAGGATAACACTATCACGCTTTTCGTTGAGAATGCAAAGTCCATTTTGTGACCCAATCCATATATTTTGCTTTTTATCTATTACAAGAGCATGAATGGTGTCGGAATAAAGTCTAAGTTTTGTTTTAATATGGAGTTTAACTCGTTTAAAATTACGGTAACTTATGCAGTTTATCCCTCCATCAGTGCCAACCCATAAGGTGTTGTCCTTATCTTGTACTATTGCATTTACAGTACTATTACTCAAACCTTCATTAGGAGTGCCAACTTCATTCCTTATAATGTTAAATCGAATTCCATCGTAGCGGTTTAGTCCATCCCAAGTACCCAGCCAAAGCAATCCTTTATGATCTTGAAAAATACATCTTAACGTATTTTGCGAAATACCACTGGTGGTTTTTTGAATTTCTGTGGTAATTCGTTTTACACCATAATTTAACTTTTGTCCCTGACTTAGTACGCATGTACTCGTAGTTAGAAATAAAACAAGAAGAATAGATATTGCTTTATTAAAGGGTATTTTTATCACTGTCTGGAATGTTTTTGTTTCGTTGACGAATTTACATAAATATTATGATAGTACAAAACAAAATAACGTTGTTTACAGAGGATTTAATTTCAGAATGAGGCGAGGCTGTTCTGAATTGTCGAGAGAGCTTTATAGATATTAGGGTAAAATTCCATACTTTTGCCTACTCATTAGTGTATTATTTATGATGACAGAAAAAGTAGCAATTGGAAAAAAATTTGTGGATATTCCTAAAATTATTGAGGATAAAAATCCAAAGCTGGCCAAGAGATTACCTAAATTTGTGCTTCGCTTGCTTGAGCGTATTGTTCATGTCGATGAAGTAAATTATTATATTTATAAATGGCGAAATTTGTTTGGGCTTTCATGGGCAGATCAGTCTATTATTGATTTTGAGATAGACCTTACCACCAGTGGTATGGAAAATATTCCTAAGCAAGGTAATCAAATTATGGTGTCGAATCATCCGTTGGGAGGTTTCGATGGGGTAACATTAATGAGTGTTGTGGGAAAAGTCAGACCTGATATTAAATTTCCGGTAAATGATATTTTAATGCGAGTTCCCGGTCTTAAACCATTGCTGGTGCCAATTAATAAGCATGGTAGAAACACCGAAAATGTTGAAATATTGGAAAAAGCATTTTCTTCTGACGATATGCTTCTCTTTTTTCCTGCCGGCTTGGTTTCGCGGATACAGAAAGAAGGAATTAGAGATTTAGAATGGAAACCAACCTTTATTTCCAGAGCGGTAAAATATCATCGTGATGTTATTCCGGTATTTATTTATGCTTATAATTCGATGTTTTTTTATCGCTTAGCATATTGGCGCAAGAAGCTGGGTATCAAGGCTAATATAGAGATGTTGTTCTTGCCGGCGGAGGTTTTTAAGCAGCATAATGCCAAGATACATATTCATTTTGGGAAAGCGATACCTTATACTTATTTTGATAAATCCAAGACGAATAAACAATGGGCTGCTTGGGTAAGGGATCATGTATATAAAATGGCCATAGAGCAAGGTTTTAAGTTGAAATAAGTATTCTGACAGCTGATAAAAGCAGGCGAATTACGCTTTGGCGGAAAAAGAAAACAAAATTGCTACTACAATCAAGAAAAAGTGTAATTTTGAGCCCAATTATTTTACTATGGAGCAAAAAGAATTCTCACTTCGTTATACCTGTTATGACGACTCCTCAGAGATGAAGAGCGAAGAGGTAAGCTTGATTAATCAAGCCAAGGAAGCTATTAAAACAAGCTATTCCCCCTATTCAAAATTTGCAGTTGGAGCTGCTGTAAAATTAGCCAATGGACAAGTTGTTTTGGGCAGCAATCAAGAGAATGCAGCCTATCCTTCAGGATTATGTGCCGAGCGTGTAGCCTTATTTGCTGCTGCAGCACAGTTTCCGGGAGTTGCCATCGATTCCATTGCCATTACCGTAGAGTCGCCAGAGCATGATACCGTAGGGCCTATTGCCCCTTGTGGAGCTTGCAGGCAAGTGATGATAGAATATGAACACTTGCATAATTCGCCAATGAAAGTAATAATGTGTGGCGAGCAAGGCAGTATTGTTAGTGTTGACAAAGCAAGCAGCCTTCTTCCTTTCGATTTTCATGCCGACCAACTTAAAAAATAATATTATGATTAAAAAATCAATTTTAGTAGTTGTTACTGCTTTCGTTTTAATGTCGATGAGTGCTGATATGCGTGCCTATCAGTATTATAATACCAAGGGAAAAAAACTTGATTTTAAGCAAGTGGTAAATAATGTGAAGGATGCCGATATTATTTTCTTCGGAGAATTACATAATAATGCAATCTCTCATTGGATGGAACTCGAAATGGTAAAAGCCTTATATGCCGATAAGGGAAATAAGCTTATCCTTGGCGCCGAAATGTATGAGTCAGATCAGCAATTAGTTGTTGATGAGTATATGAATGGAGGTATTGCTTATAAATATTTTAAAGAGCAAGCGCGTTTGTGGCCCAACGATGCCACCGATTATCATCCTATTTTAGCCTATGCCAAGAAAAATCATATTCCTTTTGTTGCTACCAACATTCCTCGCCGTTATGCGGCAATGGTTAATAATGGTGATTTTGCCGCATTGGATAGTATTTCGGAGGCCGCCAAAGCTTTAATAGCTCCTTTGCCCATCGATTATAATGCAGAATTGCCCTGCTATAAAAATATGCTTGCTATGATGGGTGGTCATATACCTTCTAAAATGAATAATATTCCTAAGGCTCAGGCTATTAAGGATGCTACAATGGCTTATTTTATTCTTAAAAACTGGAAAAAAGGAGAGACGTTCTTTCATTTTAATGGGGCTTATCATTCAGCAAATCACGAAAGCATTATCTGGTATTTGAAAAAAGCAAATCCTGATTTGAAAATAGTTACCATCTCTACCATTGAACAAGTTAATGTGGAGAATGTAGATAAAAAGGAGCTCCAAGAGGCAGATTACACCCTTGTGGTTAACGAAGATATTACCAAAACATATTAATAAATTTATAAAAGTTTCAACATGAAGAAGATATTTTTTTTAGGTATTTTGTTTGCCTTAAGTACTAGCCTGTGGGCGCAAAATAAAAACGAAAAATCAGATACTACCAAAGCGTATTTTTTTACCGATATTATTACCGTACCTCATACGAGTGTAAAAAATCAATATCGTTCAGGAACCTGTTGGAGTTTCAGCGGTTTGGGATTTATCGAAGCGGAGATGTTGCGTAAGGGAAGACCGGCAACAGACCTTTCGGAAATGTTTGTTGTTCATCATTCTTATTACGATAAGGCCATTAAATATGTTCGTATGCATGGCAAAATGAATTTTGGCGGCGGCGGTGCTTTTAATGATGTTACCGATGTGATGAGAGATTATGGTATGGAGCCTGATGTAGTATATACCGGCTTACAATATGGTGAACCTAAGCATGTTCATGCCGAAATGGATGATTTGCTTTTGTCAATGGTGAATTCCATTATCAAAGACAAAAACCGTAAGCTTACTCCCGTATGGCCTAAAGCTATTAATGCCGTACTTAATACTTATTTGGGACCTATCCCACAAAATTTTAAGTACGAAGGGAAAGAGTATACTCCAAAATCATTTCTGAAAGAGTATATGCAAATCAATCCTGATGATTATATTATGCTTACTTCTTATACACACCATCCATTTTATAAACCCTTTGCCATTGAAGTTGAAGATAATTGGCGCAATGGACAGGTATATAATGTTCCTATGAATGATTTGATGCAGATAATTGATGCCAATATTAAGGAGGGATATACCATTGCATGGGCTGCTGATGTTAGCGAAAAAGGTTTCTCTTGGAGAAACGGAGTAGCTATTGTTCCCGAAGATGAAATTAAGAGTATGAATAATTTGGAGCAGGCTAAATGGGAAAAACTTACTACCAAAGAAAGAAAGAAACAACTATACGCTTTTGATGGTCCTCGTACAGAGAAAACCATTACCCAAGAGATGCGTCAGAAAGCTTTTGATGATTATTTAACTACCGATGACCATGGAATGTTGATAGTTGGTACAGCTAAAGATCAAAAGGGAAATCTGTATTATAAAATAAAAAATTCATGGGGAACTGATCAAAAGTATAAAGGCTATTTCTATGCTTCTAAAGCTTATGTTGAGTATAAAACCATGTCGATAATGATCAATAAAAATGCGCTTTCAAAAAGTATGCGCAAGAAATTAGGATTGTAATTTTAGTATCACCGAAGAAAATATATGTTTGAAGATAGAATAAAACGGACAGAGATATCCAGTATAGGAGAATTTGGATTAATAGATCACCTTACTAAGTCAATAGAACTAAAGCAGCCTTCCACAATTTATGGCATAGGCGATGATGCTGCGGTTATTAATCCGGAAGGAAAAAAGGTGCTTATAAGTTCCGATTTATTGGTTGAAGGGGTTCATTTTGACCTCACCTATGCGCCTTTGATGCACCTAGGTTACAAAGCGGCAGTAGTTAATTTCTCTGATATGGCTGCTATGAATGTTCTTCCTACACAAATTACGGTAAGCATAGGTTTAAGCAATCGCTTCAGTGTGGAGGCAATAGAAGAGCTTTATAAAGGGATTAAACTTGCCTGCGAACATTATAATGTTGATTTAGTTGGAGGTGATACCAGCTCTTCTCAAAGTGGATTGATATTGTCTATTAGTGTTTTAGGTCTCGCCGAAGAGGAGGATGTTGTCTATCGTCATGGCGCTCACGAAGGTGATTTGCTTTGTGTGAGTGGTGACTTGGGCGCTGCCTATGCAGGTTTGCTGGTGCTAGAAAGAGAAAAGAGTGAGTTTGTTGCTAATCCTAAGATGCAACCCCAATTGGAGGGCTTAGATTATATTCTTGAGCGCCAATTGAAACCCGAGGCTAGAGTCGATGTGGTTAAATTACTCAAAGAAATTGAAGTAAAGCCCACAGCAATGATGGATATTAGTGATGGGCTGGCTTCGGAAATTAAACATATCTGTGAACAATCTAATGTGGGCTGTAGCGTTTATGAGAATAAGATTCCCATAGACCAGCAAGCCTGGGATATTGCACGCTCTTTCAATATGGACCCTACTATGTTGACTATGAACGGGGGTGAAGATTATGAATTGCTGTTTACTGTAGCTCAATCCGATTTTGATAAGATAAAGGATGTAAACGAGATAATTATTATTGGCTATATGACTGCTGCTTCAGCCGGTCAGAACTTAATAACCAAAAATAATGTGTCGGTGCCCATCAAAGCCCAAGGCTGGGATAGCTTTTCCAAAGAGAAGGATACAGACTAAAAGGAGCTTATGTTAAGGAGAGAAATAAAGGCTTTATTAAATAAAGATATACAACTAGAATTAAAACAAAAATATGCTATTAATTCCATTGTTCTGTATGTTTTCTCAACAGTATTTGTTGCCTACCTTT
The DNA here is from genome assembly GCA_015493685.1 of Bacteroidales bacterium. Lineage (GTDB taxonomy): Bacteria > Bacteroidota > Bacteroidia > Bacteroidales > UBA1556 > UBA6267. The sequence continues at coordinate 15,416 of WGCS01000114.1, read as the reverse complement.
CCTTTCAAGGTGATATAGGAGCCCATGCTTGGAATGTTATGTTTTGGATAATACTGCTATTTGCGGCGGTTAATGCAGCTTCAAAAAGTTTTGTTCAGGAGCAGCCGAGTCGTCATCTGTATTATTATTCCCTAGCTTCGCCACAAGCTGTTATCCTTTCAAAAATAATTTATAATAGCATTATGATGCTCTTGGTGGCGCTGATAACCTATGTTGTTTTTCAGCTCTTTCTGGGAAATATGATTCAGGGTGATTTATTGTTTTTTGTCAGTTTGCTAGTTGGTGCCATGGGTTTTGCTTCTACACTTACTATGGTAGCAGCTATTGCCTCAAGGTCGGACAATAATTTTGCCTTGATGGCCATATTAAGCTTTCCTTTGATGTTGCCTTTTCTCTTGAGTTTAATGAAACTCTCGGAAATGGCCTTGAAGTCTTCTGCCTTTACCCAGCAAGCATGGCAGTTGTTGGCAATGGTGTTTGGCCTCAACCTGATAGTTATTATGTTGTCTTATATCTTATTTCCATATCTTTGGAGAGAATAATATAATTTTTTAAATGCTTGATAATGAAGAATAATTGGTGGAAAATAACAGCCGTGCTCTTGCTGGTGTATGCAATAGTTGCCGGTTTTATGGTCCAAATTCCCGATACTAATATTGGTGATACACTTCGTAATGTGTTTTATCATGTAGGAATGTGGTTTGCCATGTTGGCGATTATGACCTCCTCGTTTATTGATAGTATTCGTTTTATTTCCAAGGGTGATATTAAGTATGATTTAAGAGCTGATGAAGGAGTAAGAGTAGGTATATTTTTTGGACTATTGGGAATTATTACCGGCATGGTTTGGGCTACTTTTACTTGGGGCGCACCATGGACTAACGATCCTCATCTCAATGGTGCCGCAGTAAGTCTTTTAGTTTATTTCGCCTATCTGGTATTGCGTTCTGCCATTCATGATGAAGAGAAAAGAGCCAGGGTGTCAGCAGTTTATAATATATTTGCCTTTGTTATTTTGCTTGTTTTTGTGGGAATATTACCACGACTTTCTACTGATACGATGCACCCCGGTAGTGGTGATGGTAATCCAGCCTTTGGCGATATGGATGCTCAAATGAGATACGTTTTTTATCCTGCACTTATTGGTTGGATATTATTGAGTTTATGGGTGTTGAATTTGAAAATACGGGCTAGAAAAATAGAGAATTTTTTACAAGAAAAAGAAATGGATTAGTTATGGATGATCAATATAAAATATATGTTGTGGTGGCTGTATTGGCCATCATTTTAATAGGAATAGCATTCTATATGTTCTCATTAGATGGGAAAATGAAGAAATTAGAAAAACGAATTGAGGAAGACTGCAATGAAAAAAACTAATATAATTATTATTGTTGGTATCGCTGTGTTAATGGGGGTGATGATTGTTAGCCTTATGGGTAATACGCGTAATTATGCTACTTTTGCCATGGCAGGTAAGCATAATAAAAGCTATGATATTGTTGGTACTCTCGATACCACTAAATCCATAATTTATAATGCTAAAGTTAATCCCGATGAGTTTAGTTTCTATATGAAAGATCAAGATAATAAGGAAGCTAAAGTGGTTGTTAATAAACCCAAACCTCAGGACTTTCAACGCAGTACTCAGGTAGTGGTGAGTGGAAAAATGAAGGGAGATGTATTTTATGCCAGTAGTATTCTGCTTAAATGCCCCTCTAAATATGAAGGAAGTTCTCCCGCCGCTATTAAAACAAAGTCTCTTGGAAAATAAAAGTAATGGGAGACTGATTGATTTATGGATTCAATAATAGTGCTTTGTTGTGAAACAGAATGCCAATGGAATTAAAATAAATTGTATTTTTAACAGCTAAAATAATTTGTACTAAGATTGAATTAATGCAAAAAAAATATAATGTTATTATTATTGGTGGTGGAGTTAGTGGATTAAGCTTGGGAGCTGTTTTTGGGAAAATGGGATATAAGTGCTGTATTCTCGAAAAAGAACATCAAGCAGGTGGTTATATTGCCGGATACTCAAGAAAAGATTTTCATTTTGATACTGCTATCCATTGGTTAAATCAATTTGGTGAAACCGGTATCGTTCATAAATTATTTAGCTTTATTGGCAATGATTATCCAAAACCGGTTCCTTTAAAACAAATACATCGTTACAAATCAAAGAATTATGATATCATGCTCCAAAGTGATATCAATAAGGTGAAAGCCGATTTTATTAGTCAATTTCCTGATGAAGAAGTGGGAATCAATCTGTTTTTTAAACATTCCTGTGAATTGGCAAAAATAAGTAATAATATTTCTAATTTTTCTCGTTCTCATGAGACAATGGGTTTAGTGGAGAAATCGATTTACTACACCAGAATGCTTCCCTATATTATCCCTTTAATTAAGCATCTGAAATATAGTGGAGATATTGGCATGCAAAAGGCTATGGATAAATATTTTATTGGAGAAAAGATTAAAGATGTTTTTAATTCAGAGTCGGATTTACTTTCTTGTCTTTTCCCTTTGGCATGGGCAGAGAATAATGATTATTATAAAACCCCGGCGGGAGGAAGTGTTCGCTATGTGGATTGGCTTCTTCAGAAAAATAATGACTTGGGAAATACAATACTGCTCAATGCAGAGGCTAAAGCCATAATTGTGGAGTCAAAAACGGCAAAAGGAGTTGATTTTTTAATGAATAATCAGAAAGAAAGTATTTATGCAGATTATGTAGTTATGGCTGCTGACTTGCCTTCTCTTTATCGGAAGATGTTACCTTCTGAACTGCTTGATAAGCAACGTATTGCTAAACTTGAGAAAGCGGTTTTATACAAATCTAGTTTTACTGTTTCCGTTGCCTTGAGTTGTAAGGCGGAACAATTGGGCTTTGGAGAGGAATTGATTTCTTTTGCACAGAATAACATGGAAAGAGCTGGCCATGAGAGCTCTGATCCTGAAATTAGCAAATTAAGTATAATAGCTCCTTCGGCCAGAGATAAGACCATTTGCCCTAAAGGGAAGGGAATTATTACCATTTATATGGCAGCGGATATAGAAAAATATGATTATTGGAAAACAGAGCTTAGCCCCCAGGGGACCCGGTTAAGAGGGAAAGCATATCGGGAATTTAAAAACAAAATTGCAAGACAGTTAATCGACCGTGTCGAAAGAGAACTTGCCCCTGATTTAAAGAAGAATATTCTGTTTTATGAAGTGGCTACTCCTTTTACGTATCAACGCTATACCTATAATTACAAAGGTAGCATGATGGGACAAAGACCGGGGAAAGAAAATATGCAAAATAAAGTGGCTTCTCATTATACACAAATAAAGAATCTGCTTATTGGTGGTCAGTGGGCGGAACTGGGAGGAGGAATTCCTACTGCGGCACGCTCGGCCTTAAATACAGCTTTAATTGTTTTGCGAAAAGAAGATAAGACTAAATATAAACTTCTGAGTCATTTTTTTGATGGTAAAATCGACTTAGATACTCTCAATACGAAGCTATTATGAGAAAACTGATTCTTATTGTAATCATACTTACGCTTTCTTTTATTAAAGCAAAGGCAGGGCTCGATTATAATAATCAGTGCAAAAAAGCTTATCGTCTGGCTTTGGCATTTCATTTTCAGGAAATGGATTCCGTATTAGCTATTGAGCAAAAGGCAGATCCAACTAATGCAGCGGTTTATAGCGTGAATGCTTTGGCCTATTTTCTGAAGTTTAGTACTTCAGAGCAGGAGATTGATTATAAAGAGTTTAAAATAAACTACGATAAAGCCATTGATTTATTGGCTGATACTGAAGGAGATAATCCTTATAAATTATACTTATTAGCTGATTTGCATTTGCAGAATTCTTTTATTAATATTTTACAATCAAATTTTATTTCTGCTCTGATTCAGTTTAAGAAATCATATAATATTATCCACGAGAATGCTAAATTGTATCCTGATTTTCAGCTCAATAAGAAACTACTGGGATTGATGAATATAGCCTTGGGCAGTGTTCCCAAATCCTATACCTGGACACTGAGTTTAATCAATATGAAAGGAGATTTGGATCTTGGGAACAAACAACTTCGCTCTTTATTATTAGTATGTAATAATAGCGTGGAATATAATTATTTATGGGTGGAGTCGTTGGCAGCTTATTCCTTTACCAAAACCAATTATGCCAATAAAAAAGATACTTCCAATTTATTATATAGGATTTTTTCAGATTCTGAAATAAATACAAAGTATGCCAATAACCAATTATATGCTTTTACTAAAGTTTCTTTTTTTCAACATCGGAAATTAAATGATAAAGCACTAGCTGCTTTGTCGCTAATACAGAAAGAGTTAAGTCGCAATTCTAATCAAATCTATTATTTGGATTATATGTATGGAGAGAGTCTGTTATTTAAAGCCGATTCATCATCAATAATTTATTTTAAGCGTTATTTAAATAATTATCCCGGTCTTAATTACCGTAAAGCAGCATTTTTAAAAATGGCATGGTCTTCATTACTCCATGGCGATACTGCAGCCTTTAAAACGTATAAAAAGCAAATACTTCATCATGGAGCTGCTTTCTTCGATGCCGATAAGCAGGCACAAAAAAATGCCCAACAAAAAGGCATTCCCAACGTACCATTATTGCAATCGCGCTTGCTGTTTGATGGTGGTTATTTCCGTCAGGCTGATACAATATTAAGGCATTCTTATGTCAAAGGAGCCTATACTTCCCCCAAAGATAAACTCGAATATATTTATCGATTGGCAAGAATATATGATGAAATGGGAGATGCCAAAGTAGCGGTGATCTATTATAAAATGACAATCAAGCAAGGCCGTAAACTGCCTTATTATTTTGCTGCTAATTCAGCTTTGAATCTCGGCTATCACTATGAAAGGGTGAATAATTATAGGATAGCTGAGACTTACTATCACCAATGTCTGGAAATGGATTTTGATGAGTATCAGAATAGTATAACACAAAAAGCTAAGGCAGGATTAAATAGACTAGAAAAAAAATAGGAATAGATTAATAATTTTTCATTATCTTTGTAATGCTAAAATCGTATTAAAATTAGGGTTAACAAGCATTCTAAAATTGTTTTATGCCGTTTTAATTATTAGAAAACGAATATAAAGTCAAACTATTTTTGAGATTTTACGAATTTTATTTTTTTGTATGGCTATAGCTATGGGAGAGAATTTAAGTGAAGTAAAACAGAAAATAAGAAATTTAGATGTTATTTGCTGATTAAATTAGGATTCCAAAATCTCCTGCTACTTTTAACGCGGCTCAATATTTAAACCAATTACTATGAAAACAAAATCACTAGTACTAATAGTGTTTGCACTATTCCTTGCCGGAGGTGTTTATGCTCAAGATTTTTTAAAGTATTTACCTAAAAACAAAAAATCAGATACGTATACTTTATTTGATTATCAAAATGCATTTAATACTTACTGGGCTCCTTACCATGTAAAAAATGGATATTATTTTGATAAGAATGGGCACAAACAAAAGGCCCCTTATTGGAAAGTTTTTAACCGTTGGTTTTATTATATGGAGAAACGTGTTAATCCAACTACAGGAGCTTTTCCAACTACATCGGCACAAGAGCAATATGATATATGGAAAAGAAATAATTCTCACTCTTCCAATAAAGGAATTAAGGCTGGACCACTAACTTCTTCCTCTTGGACTTCTTTGGGCCCCAGTAGCTCACAAGGTGGTTATTTTGGAACAGGTCGTTTAAATTGTGTTGCCTTTCATCCTTCTGACAATAATACTTTTTGGGCAGGCTCTCCCTCGGGTGGTTTATGGAAGACTACCAATGGGGGCACCAATTGGACAGTCCTAACTGATAATAACGCCGTATTAGGTGTTAGCGATATTGGAATTCCTTCTGATTATGGTACTTCCTCTACCATATATATTGCTACCGGTGACCGTGATGGGGGTTCCATGTGGTCATTGGGCGGTGGACAGGTGCATGATAATAATAGTATCGGTGTATTGAAATCTACTGATGGTGGTAGTTCGTGGGCTGCTACCGGTCTCACTTATACTATTTCTCAAGGTAAAATGCTTTCGAGAATACTTATCGACCCAAATAATTTGTCTACTCTTTATGTGGCTGGTTCTGATGGAATTCTTAAATCTACCGATGGTGGAACCAGTTGGACAAATATTTATAATTCATATACGGTCGTCGATATGGAATTTAAACCCGGAGACCCAACGGTAATTTATGCTTCTACCAAAGATTATTGGAATAATGTATATGCTTTAGTATCTACCAATAGTGGTGCCAGCTGGACTACTGCTGCCACTTTTGCCACGGACGATTATCGTTGTAACTTGGCAGTTTCTGCTGCCAATAGCAGCTATGTATATGCTGTAGTAGTTACTCGTTCCGGAGGTTTAAAGGGAATTTATAAATCCACCGATAGTGGGGCTAGTTATTCTTTAGTTTATGATGGTACTGCTACCAATCACAATCTCATGGGATATTATACCGATGGTAGTGGCGGTACCAGTGGTCAAGGGGGCTACGATCTTGCTATTGCTGTTTCTCCCAATGATATTAATGAAGTTTATGTGGCTGGCGTTAATACGCATAAATCTACCGATGGAGGTCTTAGTTGGAATGCTGTAAATTGCTGGACATCAAGTACTACATACAATAAAAATTCTGCCCCTGTTGCTCATTCCGATCACCATATGTTGAATTTTAGAGCCTCTGATGCTGCCCTTTTTGAGGTTAATGATGGTGGAATATATAATACCACTGATGGGGGTAGCAATTGGACAATGATAACAGGTGATATGGTAATTAGCCAGATGTATCGGATTTCCGTTGCCCAAACCGTTGCGGGAGATCTATTGGCCGGATTACAAGATAATGGTACAAAAGCCAAGATTAGTGGTACTTGGTATACCGTGCAAGGGGGCGACGGTTTAGATTGCCATATTGATAAAAATGATGTGAATAATCAATATGGTTCATATTCCTATGGTTCTTTAAATCGTACTACTGCCCAATGGAGTGGATCCGAAACAGATATTAGCCCCAGTGGTAAAAGTGGTACAGGGGCATGGCTCACCCCTTTTGTTATCGATCCCAATAATAGTAATACGCTTTATGCTGCATATAATAATGTGTATAAATCAACAGATCAAGGAACAAATTGGTCGGTAATATCATCTATGAATACTACTGATTCCAGAGGAAATGGAAATTTGCGAACCTTGGCAGTGGCTCCTTCTAATTCTAGTGTAATATACACCGCCGATCCAAATACATTATGGAAAACTACCGATGGTGGTAGTAATTGGTCTGATATAACCGGCTCTTTGCCTGTTTCTACCAATGCAATTACGTATATCTCAGTAAAAGATGATGATGCTAATACCCTGTGGGTTACTTTTGGTGGCTACGATGGGGATAGAATTTATCAATCGACTGACGGGGGGAGTAATTGGACAAATATATCCACTGGTTTACCCAATATTCCAATTATGTGTGTTATTCAAAATAAATTGAATACCGGTAATGTTGAATTGTATGTGGGAACAGATGTGGGCATTTATCTGAAAGATGGTACTAATAATTGGACTTCGTATATGGTAGGTTTACCCAATGTTGTGATTAATGATTTGGCAATTTATTACGATAATGCTACTCCTGCTAATTCCTTGCTTTATGCCGGCTCATCAGGTAGAGGAATATGGTCGTCGCCATTAAATAGTACATCTTGTACTGCTCCGGTTACACAAGCATCTAATTTTGCAACGTCTAATTTGGATGTCAATTCAATGACAGTTTCTTGGACTAGAGGAAATGGTGATAAAGTTATCGTACTGGCTCATGAAGACGCTGCTGTGGATGCTAACCCTTCCAGTGGAACAGCTTATTCTGCTAATATGGCGTTTGGCTCAGGTGATGAAATTGGCACAGGAAATTATGTGGTTTATAACGGAACAGCTACTTCAGCTAATGTTAATAATCTTAATGGTGGAACTGCTTATTATTATGCTGTTTATGAGTATGATACAACTGATAACTGTTATCTTATGCCGGCACTTGTTGGCAGCGCTACTACCCTTGGTGCTCCTTCTGTAACTACTGCAGTGGTAAGTTCTATTACTGCGTCGTCAGCCACAAGTGGGGGTGATGTTACTTCTACCAATGGCGCATCACTTACTCATAAGGGTGTTTGCTGGAGTACTTCTACTAGTCCTACTATTGCCGATAGTTATACCGATGATATTGCTTCCGGCACTGGTACAGGTTCTTATTCGAGTTCTCTAACTTCATTGTCGAATTCAACAACTTATTATGTGCGGGCGTATGCTACCAATGCTAATGGTACGGCCTATGGTAATGAGTTGAACTTTACTACGAGCTGTGGAGGTACAATATCGGTATTTCCTTATAATGAGAGTTTCGAAGGTACTAATTGTTGGACACAAGGTGATGTAACAGGTTCTTCCGGACAGTGGGATATTAATACAGGCATGCTGCATCCTTCAGGTTCAGCAGAGGACGGAAATAAGGTGTTGTCATTCAATAGTTATACCGCAGATGAAGGGGATCAAACATTAATTTCTAGTCCTGATTTAGACCTTAGTACTCTTAGCAAACCGATGTTTTCTTTTTGGATGTATCATGACGATGGGTATAGTAGTGATACCGATAAAGTTCAAGTTGCATATAAAATTAGTGGATCTTGGTATCTATCAAATGCCATATACCGTTATTCTACCACTGTTGGTTGGGTGCGTTATTATGTTGATTTATCTTCTATGTCAGGCATTACTAATATTGGTTTTCTTGGAACCAGTGCCTATGGAAATGATTGCAATATTGATAATGTAATGTTATTTGATGGAGCTACAAAGACCAATGGAAAATTAAGTAAATGTTCACCTTATTATATAAGAGATGGTGGGAGTGGTAGTTTGTATTTCTATGATGAATACACTTTTAGAGTGGCTGATGGTGGTAATTATGATATTATTGGTGATTGGCGAGTGAGTTCAAGTTTTGATGGATACCTATATCTCTATAGTCCAAGTTTTGATCCTGCCAATCCCTCTACCAACTTAATTGCTTCCAATGATGATTATAATTCTATTGACTCTTCAAAGATTGCTTCTCAGGCACTTTCTGCAGCAACAGACTATGTGGTTGTGGCTACTACCTTCTCGGCCAATAATACAGGCAGTAATTTAGTTGTTACTGTTGAAGGGAATTCGGAGATTAGTGCTCCTGCAGAAACTGATTATCATGGCATTCCCGGTGGAGCAGCTCATACTGTAGCCTCCACTGATGGCACTTCACGTGTATCGGATTACGAATGTGATGATAGTAATAGTTGGACACACTATTATGATGATAACGGTACTGCGGCGGACTATTCTGATGATAATATACTGCTCTCAGTAAAGAAGAATTCTAATGAGTTGGGAGCTACCACTGTTACTGTAGCAGGTGCTGCCGGTGCCAGTGAAATTAGCCCTTCTGTAGCTCCTTATACTTCTTCTTTTAGTGGTTGGTATGTTTTTAATCGTTATTGGGAGCTAACTCCAACAACGCAGCCAGCTAGCGATGTGAAAGTTCGTTTTTATTATACTTCAGCTGATTTTAATGATTTGAATACTGCTTTAACAAATGCAGGTCGTTCTACCGTGGCAAGTTTAACTGATTTATCTTTCCTTAAAATAAATGATTTGAATTCAGCCGGGTATAATCCAAATCCTGCCGATGGGCAGGTAGATGTGCCCAAGGCAACGGCTTATGATGCTGATGGTGCATGGATATATTCCCATGCGGCATCTGCTTCTACCGACCGTTGGGCGAGTGGTACATTAGGCTCTGCTAATTATTCCGAATTTATTATTCGTCATTTTAGTGGTGGTGGTGGCGGTGCTGCCGGAAATGCTTATGATGGTAGTCTGCCCATAGAATTGTTGATGTTTAAGGCTTTTGCACGTACTGATTTTAATGCTATTGCATGGCAAACAGCTTCAGAAAGTAATGTTGACTATTTTGAGGTTCAACGTCTTAACCCTGATACTAAAGAGATTAGCTCTGTGGGACGTTTGCAATCGAAAGGGAATAGTAATACATTACAAAAATATGAAATGCTTGATAAAAAACCTTTGGAAGCTGCCTATTACCGATTGAGAAATGTGGACTTGGATGGAATTGATAGAGTGTATGATTGGGTATATGTACAACGTACTGCCAAGAAGTTAGAGATAGTTAATATTTATCCCAACCCTTCTCTTACCAGCGCGTATATTGATATTCTTAGTCCTAAAGCCAATTTGGCTTTATTGGAAATTAGAAATTCTCTTGGGCAAATAATTTATTCTAATTCTCTTGGATTAGTCAAGGGATCACAAACGATACAAGTGGATGTTAGTACTTTTGAAGCCGGAGTATATTATTTATCCCTCTCCGAAGGTAGTGAAAGAATTACGACGGTATTACTTAAGAAATAGTTAGATTAATTAGCCTTTTTTACCGTTGTTTTTTTGCTTGGCTTTTAAATAGAATATCAATAAATAGGATAATAAGACTACTGAAAAGAGTATTGATAACAATACGAATTAATGTAAAGCCAATTTCGGAGAAACTAAAAGTCTCAAAAGTAAAGTAGAATAATTGGTGGGCAAAGAGCAAGACCAGCGTATAGCTTATAAACCATGAGTAACCAAGGTCATTAATGCCGGGCATAATTCCGGCTTTATAGTCTCTTCGTGTTCTTATGGTACGCAATGATAAAGGACGTAGAAAAGCCATAAAGACACTTGCTCCCGCATTTAAACCTATGCTTCCGGTAAATAAATCTACACTCAATCCTAAGATAAAAGCGAGTAATAAAAGAAGATTCTTTGGAGTTTCAAAAGGTAATAATAAAATAAATAAAGGATATATCATTGGGTTTAACCAGCCTCCAAGATTAATTTTGTTGAAAATAAATACCTGGGCAAGTATAAGTAGGATAAAACGGATTGCGTTAATAAGAATAATCTTAGTTTTCATTATTATCCTCCTTAATTTTATTTAGTTCTGTGCTCAATAAGTTATTAATGATATAAACATGATCAAGTTTATTATAATCGGTGCTAAATTGAAAGCTAATATCGTAAAAGTTTCTTCCTTTATTTAATTTATATTTACTGATATAACCGATGGGAATTTGGGGAGGGAAGATGCTTGAATTCCCACTGGTAACAATGGTGTCTCCAATAGCAAATTTAGCATGAGAAGGTATATTTTTAAGTTTGCAAGAAGAGTAATCTCCTCCTGGCCAATAGGTTGTGCCTGTATATCCATTGGAGGTGATTTTTGCATCAATGGCAGATTTTTTATGGAGTATGGATATTACACTGCAGAAATGGGTTGAAACACTATTAACAATTCCTACAACACCATGGGATGAAATGACTCCCATATCGGTTTTTACCCCATTGATACTTCCTTTGTTTAAGATAATATAGTTATTGCGATTCTGAAAACTATTGTTAATGACAGTGGCTTCTTGATAGCTATACATTTGTTCTTTATTGCTGTCAACAACCACTTTAATACTATCATTACGCCAAAGATTTGATTCTTTAAGTTGGGATCTTAAAAAAGCATTCTCACGAGATAATTTAAGGTTCTCTTCCTTTAAGTTGAAATAGTCGCTTGTATTGGAAGCAAAGGAGAGAATATTGGAAGTGAAACCATTGGAAGCGCTAATAAACGAAGAACGCTGATATGAATTATTAGATACAATAAGAAGGAAAGCCAATGCTTCCAATAGCAAGAAGAGGAAGAAAAATGAGTTTTTAATAAAGAAAAGAATCAGATTTCTCATTCTTGCTATTGGTTTAAGCGTATTAAGTATTCCTTAATTATTTAATAAGGAAAGTAAATTTATCAAAGTTTTTCAAGGCAATACCTGTTCCTCTAGCTACAGCACGCAATGGGTCTTCGGCTACATGTACAGGTAGCTTTGTTCGTAAATGAATTCGTTTGTCCAAGCCTCGAAGTAGTGATCCTCCACCTGCGAGGTATATTCCTGTACGGAAAATATCAGCAGAAAGCTCCGGTGGTGTATTCTCCAACGCATTAAGTACTGCCGACTCAATTTTAGCAATGGATTTGTCTAAGGCTCCTGCAATTTCTATGTAGTTGACTAGTATCTCTTTGGGGATACCGGTAAGCATATCGCGTCCGTGTACAGCATAGTCTTCAGGTGGGCTTTCCAAGTCTGTGGTGGCGGCTCCAACTTCAATCTTAATTCTTTCGGCAGTGCGCTCTCCAATATTAATATTATGATGCTTACGCATATATTCTACTATATCTTCTGTGAAATCATCGCCGGCAATACGGATGGAAGTATTGTTTACAATGCCGCCAAGTGCTATCACCGCAATCTCAGAGGTTCCTCCTCCAATATCAATAATCATATTTCCTGTGGGTTCCAATACGTCAATGCCTATTCCAATGGCTGCTGCCATCGGCTCGTGGATAAGTCGTACATCTTTGGCCCCGGCCTGTTCTGCCGAATCCCTTACTGCGCGCTCTTCTACTTCGGTGATGCCGGAAGGAATACAAACAACCATTTTTAAACTCGATGGAAATATTGATTTCTTTGGATTGATAAGCTTTATCATCTCTCGAATCATAAACTCTGCTGCTTGAAAGTTGGCAATAACCCCATCTCGTAATGGACGTATTGTTATTATATTTTGGTGTGTTTTACCATGCATCATTAAAGCCTTTTTACCAACAGCAATAATTTTTTCGCTTTTGCGATCAATGGCTACTATCGATGGCTCGTCAACTACCACCTTGTCGTTGTGGATAATGATGGTATTAGCTGTGCCCAAATCAATGGCAATGTCTTTGTTTAAAAATGAAAATAATCCCATAGCTATTAATAATAATGTTTAATGTTTAAAATGACGAATTCCTGTAAAGCACATGGCCATTCCATGTTCGTTACAATAATCTATCGAATCCTGATCCCTACGTGAACCGCCGGGTTGAATAACGGTATTTATTCCAAAAGAGTGTGCTAACTTTACATTATCTGAAAATGGGAAAAAGGCATCACTGGCAAGAACGGAACCTGCAATGGTTTTTCTGAAGTTTCCCGCTTTCTCTATAGCTTGTTTAAATGCATCTACCCGTGATGTCTCGCCTATTCCACTGGCAATAAGTTGCTTGTTTCGCACTATTACCATGGCGTTGCTTTTGGAATGTTTTACTACCTTGTTGGCGAAAATTAAATCTTCGTATTCCGTATCTTTTGGGGCCACTTTTGTTACCACTTTCATATCTGCAGCTGACTCTATTTTGGTATCAGTGTCTTGTGCTAGAAATCCATTTAATGCAGTGCGCACAATCTCCTTGGAAAAATCAGTAGCCTTAAGACGTAATAAAATACGTTTTGATTTTTTGCTCAATAATGTTAAGGCTTCGGGAGCAAATTCAGGAGCAATCAGCACTTCGTAAAATAACTTGTCTATCTCTTTTGCCGTGTCCAAATCAATGCCATTGTTGCAGATAAGAACTCCGCCAAATGAAGAGACAGGGTCGCCTTCAAGGGCGGCTTTCCAAGCTTCAAATACGGTTTCTCTACTTGCTATTCCGCAGGCATTATTATGTTTTAAAATGGCAAAAGTGCATTCTTCAAAATCGTGAATCAAGCGGATAGCGGCATCAATATCCAATATATTATTATAGGAAATCTCTTTTCCGTTAAGTTGTTCTACGGTCTCTTCTATTTTTCCAAAGAAGAAAGCTTTCTGATGAGGGTTTTCTCCGTAGCGTAGTGCTTTGGAGCTGTCTTCGCTGATGCGTAAGGCAGGGATAGCTTTCCCTTCGTTGAAATAATTGAAAATAGCAGTGTCATAATTGGAACTTATGGCGAATGCTTTGGCAGCATAATATTTACGATCAGAAATATCGGTCTCTCCTTTTTTGTCCTTTAACAATGCTAGAAAATCGGAATAGTTATCTTTAGAGGAAAGAACAAGGACGTCCTTGTAGTTCTTAGCAGCAGCACGGATGAGTGAGATTCCTCCAATATCTATTTTGTCAATGATGCTTGTCTCATCCTTGGTAATGGCAAGCGTCTCTTCAAAAGGATACAAATCGACAATTACTAAATCAAATTGAGGAATTTCGTAACTATCCAGCTGTTGGAGGTCTTCATTAAGCTCACGACGGGCTAATATACCTCCAAATACCTTTGGATGTAAAGTCTTTACACGCCCTCCCAATATGCTTGGATAGCTTGTTAAGTCTTCTACCTTATGTGCCTTAATGCCTAATTTACTGATGTAATCATAAGTGCCTCCGGTGGAATAAAGAGCTACCCCATTTTTTACCAGATTTTGTAATATCTCATCAAGTCCTTCCTTGTGAAATACGGAAACTAATGCATTCTTAATCTTTCTCATTAATTCATGTATCTTATTGTCAATCAGATAGTAATAATGTACAGTCGAAAGCGTTTTTCGATTATGCAAGTTTAATGAAAAACTAAATGCCCTAAGCTTTGTGGACTAAGAAAATTTGAAGAGTTATTAACTTTTTTGTTAAAGTTTTTAAGCGCTTCTAAATATCTTCCAATGCAATGGGGAGTGTATTTCTCTGCTTCTTAAATTCTGAAACGGTAATTCCGGTGGTTTTTTTAAATTGATTGCTGAGATATTGAACACTGGAATATCCCATTTGATAGGCTATTTCACTCAAACTCATCTCGTTTTGCAATAGCAGGACCTTGGTTCGTTCTATTTTATGTGCAATAATAAATTTCTCCAGTGTGCGATTTTCATATTCTACAAATATACTGCTTAAATATTGGTATGATTTACCTATTTTATCGACTAAATAGTCTGAATTTCTAATTATACTGTTGTTATTGTTGGCATAATGAACCAATTCTATTACTGCGGTTTTTATTTCTTTGACTAGAATCTGATTCTTATCTATAATTTGGACAAATTTATTTCGGCTAAGGAAGGAGGTGATGATGGACTTGCTTACAGTTTCAGGGAAAATAATGGAGTTCGTACCCACTGAGATATAAGGAATGGCTTCTTTCTCTAATGTTAACTTCAATAGTCGTTTGCAACAGTCACTATACATGCCTGATAAATGGATTTCCTTATTTTTATTCTGAAGATGCATAGGGCAAAGTTAATGAAAAAATAAATAATAAGTGTATTATTCTTCCTCTTGAGAGTGACGGTAGGTTCAAGTCGCAAACGCAATTTTCAGTTTACAAATTTATAAAATAGTTCTTTCGGGTTAACAAAATCAAGTGTTTCCCTTGGCCTCCTATTGATTTTATGCTGTATCTCATTGATATACTGGCTATCAAATTGGTCAAAGTTTG